>JAFSQD010000075.1 GCA_017446765.1 Alloprevotella sp. | reverse complement strand
GTCATGAAAAAGTTATCTACCCTCCTCCTCTGCGCAGCCCTCCTGACCAGCTGCACCTTCCGCCAATACGAAGGCGTCGCCACGGGCTCCACGCTGGGCGGACTGTTCGGTTCGGCCATTGGCGGCCTCCTCGGCGGATACGATGGCTATGAAAAAGGAACGGTCATCGGCATGGTAGCAGGCGGCGTGGCCGGAGCTGTAGTGGCCGACAAGGCCGACAAGAAAGCACAGGAACGCTACGAAAGCTCACGCTACAACCGAGACTACGCCTACGGAAACCGCGACTACGCCTACGACAACGACGGCTACTACTACGACAATTCCATCAGCTACGGCCGCTCCGAACGCTACGACTATGAGAGCATGAACCGATGGGCCGACCTCGACATTGTCAACGTGCAGTACAAAGACCGCAACGGAAACCGAACGCTCGAGGCAGGCGAAGAAGTTTTCGTCACCTTTGACATCCGCAACCGTGGGCGCCAGACGCTCTACAACGTGGCTCCGCGCATTGCCACCAACAACCGCCACATCAGCGTGTCGCCCCCTGCCATCATCAGTACACTCTCGCCCGGGCAGGGCGTGCGCTACAAGGCCGCAGTACGTGCCAGCCGGGGACTGAAGAACGGCGAGGCCATCTTCACCGTCACCTTTGGCAACGGGCGCGATGCCTACACGGCAAAAACGTTCCGCATCCGCACACGGCGCAGGTGAGAGAGCCAACATGACAAAGGCTCCTCCGAAGTTCCTTCAATAAGGAATACCCACTCAAGCCCTCCCTTTTCGGGAGGGTTTTTGCATATCTGGAGCAATTGACAAGCCTTGCAAAAAAATCCGTTTGCGCAAACGGATTGATTCGTAAGGCTTACGAATTGATTTGTTAGCGCAAACGGATTGGACGGCAAGCCCAGCAGAGGGCCGGAGAAAATGTCATAGAGCCATGACGCGGGCTTCAAACTCGTCCTTCGTGCAGAGGGCACGATTGCGGAAACGGCTGCGATAGTTGTAGACGGTCGTGGGGGAAAGGCCCAGGATGTGGGCGATGCGGCTGGTCTCGCAGACGCCGAGGCGGATGAGCGCAAAGAGTCGCAACTCCTGCGTGAGGAGTTCGCGCTCGGATGGGTTGCGCTTTGCTTCGGCCGCAGAAGCGCGCAAGGCCACCTGCATGTCGGGTTGAAGCAGGGCGTTGAACCTTTCCACGAAATGCGGGAAAAGGCTGAGGAATGCATGGTCGAAGTCGGCATAGAAGCGTTTCTGCTCAGCTTCCACCCAGGCTTCGGATGTCAGCTGTCGGTGTAGTGCGTCGTTCTTTCCTGCTTTTGAGAGCTTCAGTAGCGAACGCCGGTAGTGGTCCATCTCGTCCAGATAGTCGCGGCAACGGTCCAGATAGCGCGCGATGTATTCCTCCTTCATCTTGTCGGTCAGCAGGAGATTTTCATGCACGTGACGGATGTTCTCGTTTGCCTCAAGGAGTTCGGCATTCATGCCCTGCAGTCGTTCGTTGACTTCCGCCAGTTCTCCACGAGCCTGCCGGAGTCTCCTCATCTGCTTTCGCAGCCTTATCACCAACCATATCAGCAGAAGGGTCAAGGCCGTAAGCCCAGCCAGGAAGAGATAGGAAAGGCGTTTCTGCATGCGTTCTTGCGACTTGTAGGTCTTGTCTACGATCGTCAGGAGGTTTGTGGCTTCGAAGGAACGCAGTGGTGCCTTGCAATAGGTGGCATCCTCAATGGCGCAAAGCAGGAACTGGTAGGAAAGGCGCACATATCCGGACTCGTAGAGGCGCTGTGCCAGACGAGGCAAAGCCTGGTACTCGGTAACCCCCGAGCGTATGTCGTGCAGGGCCGTGCGTGCAAGGAAGTACACCTCGTGCTCCGTGTCGCCCTTCATGCGGTAGGCCTCGGCCATGTTGAAGTAGGAAAACACTCGCGTGTCGTCATCTGCACGTATTGCTACCTGGCTGAGACGCAAAGCTTCGTCGGGATTATGGTGATAGATGGCTTGGTCGGCCATGACCACGAGGCGGCTGCTTTCAGCCTGCGGCATTGTGAGGATGGAGTCGCGGTAGAGTTGTGTGACCTCCAGCAGACCCTCTGCACTGGCTGTGCCCTCGGCGTAGTTTGCCATCCAGCCATAAAGTGTTCGCATGGTGCGATAATAGTATAGGCGCATCTCCGGCGTGAGTCGCACCTTGTCCACGGCGGAAAGTTCGCCCACGGCGGCATGGTATTGTCCCCGCACAGTCCAAATGTAGGCACGGCTGATGCGGACATAGTCCTTCAGGTCGCCGTCCGCTACCATCTCGGGCATGGCGGCGATGCAATCCAAGTAGTGCATTGCCGAGTCTGCCTGCACATGAAGATAGTTCTCAAAGAGACGCTTCAAGTAGGCAATACGCAGCAAGCCGTCAGCCTTGGCTGCGTCAACTTTTAGGCGCGAGGCCTCACGCTCGCGCTGGGCAGCATATTGCGACTTGTTCTCAATCGCGGCCTCCAGCGTGTCAAGCAAAGCCTCCGTCTCCGCGCTGAAGGGTGCCTGAGCATTGAGGGAGATGGACCAAACCGAGGCGAGAAGGCAAAGGAGAAAGACGAGATTGCGTTTCATGGCTGTAGAGTGTTGCTATGGTGGGATAGCCGTGCAAAGATAGTCGTTTTTCTCTTGTAGTGCAGTATGAACCGGAAATTGTTTATTACTTTTGCGCAAAATTCCTTTTTACCATGAGACGCTTTCTCCTCATTCTGCTCATGCTGGCGGGCGCATTCGCAACGCTTACCGCACAGACCTTCGTGCATCCCACCCACTGGTGGAGCGGCATGAAGAATCCCGAACTTCAGATTCTCATCCACGACACAGGTGCCGGACGTGCACGCTGCATCATACGCAATGCCAAAGGCGTCAAGCTAAGCCGCCGCGTCAGCCTTCCCAACGAAAACTACGTGCTGCTCTACCTCAACCTGAAAGCAGCCAAGCCGCAACGCTTCACCATCTGCCTGGAGTTT
>JAFSQD010000074.1 GCA_017446765.1 Alloprevotella sp. | reverse complement strand
TCATAGTTGCTAGGATTGTTGGGACCCATGCGCTTTGCGATCTTCACGGTAACTGCGTCTATAGCTTCGCCCAGGTCGGCGATGAGGTTGTGGTACTGGCCGCCGTCGGAGGGCTCGGTGCCGTGCCAGTTGGAGTGGAAGAAGGTGGCGGGGTCGGTGTCGAATGCGTCCTCAAGGGGACCTTCTTCGGGTTCAACGGCATTCGTCCAGAGCTTCTCGGAAGTCTTTACGAGGCCGTCCTCCTCAAGAAACTCGCCGTCCGTGGTGGCGTCGCTCTTGTAGGAGAAGCCTTTCTTGTAGGAAGCTTCGGCCGTCGCCAGCAGATTCTCAAGTCGCTGGAGGCGCTTGTAATTTTCAAGCTTTTCGCGCATGCGGATGATGTCCTCTTCGGGAATCTCGTTGAAGTACCATGCGGAAGCGTCAGCGTCAAGCGTCCAGTATACGATGGCATTGTAGTCACCGGCAGCGTGCATGGCGGGACGAGACTCGTCGTCACCTCCATTGGCCAGGCGGTGGCAGGAAATCACGGAGAACATACCCGGCTGTTTCGGGTGGATGGTAATCTGATATTTCTCTTCAGGATTCTCCGTGGTAGGAATCTTCTTGTTTCGTCCGCTCACATAGCCGAGCCAGCGGCCGGTGCCTTCGTTCTGGAGGCAGAAGGTGCCGTCGCCATTGTCGATGATGTGGTAGATGTAGTTGGCATCTTCGGGTTCGGGTTGCTCGGGGCGTGTCCATCCGCTCGTCCATGACCAGTAGGTGAGGTGGTCGGATTCGTTTTCAAACACGGCATTGTCGGGGATGTCGGTGCCCTGCGTGCTCTGCTTGCGCCAGTTACTGAAGTAGAACCAGCCCTCGCGCATGGGCTTCACGCCGTCCTTACATGCCTGATAGGCTGTCAGGAAGCGGTTGTAGGCTGCCCAGTTGGCATTGTCGTCCGTGCTACCGCTGTTGAGGAGGTCAACGACGTCTGTCTGGGCATTGTATAACTCTACGACAAGGTTTTCGTCCACCTGTCCGGGGTCGTCACCGGCCACAAAGATGTCCAGGGAGTTTTCGTCAGGGAAGAATTCGGTTTGCAGAGCCTCGAGAGAAGCAAGGCTGCTCTTTTCCTCGGCTTCGTAGATTTCCCACGTGTTGTTGTTGTAGTACTGTCCCCATGTGGCATCGGCCGAGTACATGTAGAGGCCGCCGGACGTCACTGCCGTGAAGCGCCAGCAGAAATCCTCCAGTCCAGCCACCTGGTCGGTGGTGAACGTCGTGTAGTCGTACTCTTCCTCGTGATACTTGCGGGCTGTGTCGACAGCGGCACGGTCTGCGTACACGAAGGGGTGGCGTGTCAGGATGGAAGCAGCGCGAAGCTTGCTGTCCGTCAGACGTACCACGTTGGAGGAGTAGGCGGGGTTTTCAAGGTACTTGCCCGTGGCAACGCTCTTGAGGTAGAACGTTGTGTCGGTGGCAACCTCAAAGGTGAAGAGGCCATAGTCGTCGATAACGCTCTGGATGCGAACGACGTTGCGGTCGTTGATGTTCAGAAAGTTACCATCGGCCGTCGTGGCACTCTTCAACACCACGGTCTGACCCGGCGTTATCTCTGCAAGCTGGCCGTCGTCGCCGAAGCCCTTTGCATCATAACGCTTCTGAGCTGTGGCGCTCACCGTCACGAGGAGCAGCAGCGCCAAGAGAGAGTAGATCTTTCTCATGATGAAAAATGGGTATTAAAGTTAAACAATTAGTAAATTATCCCTTTGGAGATTTGTTTTCAGAATCTGTGAATGATGTCTTGTGCGCAAAAATAGTGTTCTTTCACTAAAGAACCAAATTTTCAGGTCATTTTTTTGCTTTTTGTCACCTTTGCTTTGCTTTTAGCGTCACAAGTGGGACTATCATTTCTTCCATCGAGATGCCTCCGTGTTGGAAGGTGTCACGATAGTACTGCACGTAGTGGTTGTAGTTATTGGGATAGGCAAAGAACTTTGAGCCTGTGGCATAGATATAGGCTGTGCTCAGGTTGGGCGAGGGGAGGGAGAAGCGCTTGGGCGAACGCATTTCGAATACTTCTTTGGGGTTGTAGCTCAGGTTTTTGCCCAGTTTGTAGCGCAGGTTCGTGTTGACATTCCTGTCGCCCACCACCTTGATGGGTGCGTCACAGCGTATGGAGCCGTGGTCGGTGGTGATGATGATGTCGTAGTCGGTCTGGGCCAGAGCGGCAAAGAGGTCCTTCATTGCCGTATGGCGGAACCACGAGAGGGTGATGGCACGGTAGGCAGCTTCGTTTGAGGCCAGCTCGCGTACCATGCGGCTTTCCGTGCGGGCGTGACTCAAGATGTCGATGAAGTTTACCACCAGAATGTTTAGGGGTGTCTGCGTCAGTTGCTTGATTTGCGGGAGCAGGCGGTCGGCCTGCGCTGAGTCGTTCAACTTATTATAGGTGAAAGTCTCGCGGCGGCGGTAGCGTTCCAGCTGGTGTCGTATGAGCCTCTCCTCGTTGAGGTTTTTGCCTTCATCCTCGTCCTCCTCGACCCACAGTTCGGGATACATCTCTTTTATCTGAAGGGGCATAAGTCCTGCAAAGATGGCGTTTCGCGCATACTGCGTCGCAGTGGGGAGGATGCTGTAGTAGAGGTTTTCTTCGATGTCGAAGTCATCTGCAAGCTCGCGAGAGAGTACACGCCATTGGTCGAAGCGGAAGTTGTCCAGCACGAGGAGAAATACCTTGCGTCCGGCATTCAGACGGGGAAACACCTGCGTCTTGAAGAGGTCCGGGGAAAGGATGAG
>JAFSQD010000073.1 GCA_017446765.1 Alloprevotella sp. | reverse complement strand
GCACGCGGTGCGGATGTGGAACTCATTGCCGGTCCTGTGGCACTCACTACGCACAATCCCCGCATCCACCGCACCGACGTGGTGAGTGCCGAGGAAATGCTACGCGCCGCTGAAATGGCATTCCCCACAGCCGACGCCGCCATACTCTGTGCCGCCGTGGCCGACTTTACGCCCAAGGAAACAGCAAAGGAGAAAATCAAGCGTGGCCCGGAAGGCCTGACGCTGAGCCTCCGCCCCACCCCAGACATTGCGGCCAGCCTCGGCGCGATGCGCCGCAAAGGGCAGGTGTTGGCAGGCTTTGCCCTTGAGACACACGACGAACTGGTGCATGCGCAAGAGAAACGCCTCCACAAAGGCTTGGATTTCATTGTCCTCAACTCCCTGCGCGACGAAGGGGCAGGCTTCGGCCACGACACCAATAGAATCAGTATCATCACCGCCGATGCGCAACGCGACTTCCCCCTAAAGAGCAAGCGCGATGCGGCCGACGACATCATAGACCAGCTATGCAGCTATTTCGAGCCCTTGCACTGAGCATGGCGATGCTCCTCGCCATCGCCTCCGGACACGCGCAGGAGATTGAAGCCCGCGTCGTCGTCAACCACCAGAAGGTGGAGCAGACCTCCGACGCCGTCTTTGAAAGCCTCCAGACGCAACTCACGGAGTTCATCAACAACAGGCAGTGGACAAACATGCAGTTCCGTCCCAACGAGCGACTGCAATGTTCGTTCAACTTCACCGTGAACAAGTACGACGAAAGTGCCAACCGCTTTGACTGCACGCTTACGGTGCAATGCACGCGCCCCGTCTACGCCGCCAGCTACACCTCGACACTCTTCACGACGCAGGACAACGCGGCAAGCTTCAACTATCAGGAGTTCGACCAACTGGAGTTTCGTCCCGACATGCTTGACAACGAACTGACTGCCCTCGTGGCCTACTACGTCTACCTCATGCTGGGTTTCGATGGCGACGCCATGGCCCCCTTAGGAGGTACGGAACAACTGCAAGTGGCTCAGACCATCGTCAACAATGCCCAGAGCTTTGCGGGCAAGGGATGGAAGGCTTTTGAGAACGACCGCAACCGCTATGCCGTCATCACCGACCTGATGGACTCGGGCATGGAACCTTTCCGCCGCATGCAGTATACCTACTACCGAGAAGGCCTCGACACAATGGCCGAAAACGCAGACCGCGGACGCGCAGCCGTAACCAATGCCATCGAACTGCTCAAACAAGCACGCGAGAACAAGCCCCTTTCCTCGCTCCCCGTGCTCTTCACGGACTACAAAGCGGACGAACTCGTAGGCATCTATAAGGGGAAAGGTACGGCAAGCGAGCGAAACAGTGTCACCGAGATTCTTTCCAACATCAATGCCTCGAAAAATTCCTCGTGGAATCAGATGAAATAATCTCATGCTGCAACATCTCCACATCTCCAACTACGTTCTGATACGCGAACTCTCCATTGATTTCGCCGCCGGTTACAGCGTCATCACAGGCGAGACGGGAGCCGGAAAGAGCATCATACTCGGTGCGCTCGGTCTGCTCTGTGGCGGTCGCGCTGACAGCCGTGCCGTAAAGGACGGCGAACGCAAATGCGTCGTCGAGGCCGAGTTTTCCCTGGATGGCGACAGCATGAAGGACATATTCCGCAAGCACGACATTGACTTCGACGAAGGCCTCTGCATCGTGCGCCGCGAAGTGGGTGTAAACGGGAAAAGCCGTGCCTTCGTCAACGACACACCGACCACACTGACAGCTTTGCGCGAAATAGCCAGTGGACTTTTTGACATACACTCCCAACACCGCAACCTCCTACTGGGCGAGGAGAACTTTCTGCTTGATACGCTTGACGTCATGGGCTCCGACACAGGCCTGCCCACCCGCTACAAAGCAGCATTCCATGCCTGGAAGGAGGCCGACGATGCGCTGCGCGCCCTTCAGGCACAGGCAAAAATGGGTAAGGAAGAGGAGGACTACCTCCGTTTTCAACTCCAGCAGCTCGACGAGGCCAACCTGCAGAGCGGCGAACAGGAAGAACTGGAAGACTTGCAGGAAACCCTCGAACATGCCGAGGAAATCAAGCAGGCACTCTTTGCTGCCCAACAAGCCATCCACGGCCAGGACGAGCTATCTCCCCTCCAGAGCCTGCGCAACGGAGCGAGCCTGTTGCAAGGCATCGCCCCCGTTTTTGCACAGGCACAGGAACTGGCAGAGCGCTTAGAGAGTGCGCGCATCGAACTGGACGACATTGCCGACGAGGCAGAGCGCATGGCAGACCGCATCGCCTTCGACCCCGAACGCCTGGTCGATACTTCCGAGCGCCTCAGCACTATCTACAACCTGGAAAAGCGACACTCGGCAAAAGACATCGACGAACTCCTGCACATTGCCGACGACCTTCGGAAACGCCTCGGAAAGGTAGAGCACATTGATGCTGACATTACAGCCATGCAGGAAGAGACTGAACGACTACGCCAAGAGCGCGATCGCATTGCTTCCAAACTGACGGAAAGCCGTACACAGGCTGCCGAGAAGCTACAAGAAGCCCTGACCGAGCGCATTGCCAGCCTGGGCATGCCTAACGCCACCGTTCTATTCAGCCTTGCGGGGCGCGAAACGCCAGACCCGAGTGGTGCCGACACGGTGACCTTGTTGTTCTCGGCCAACAAGAACGTTTCCCCCGTGGATGTCTCCGACGTTGCCTCGGGCGGTGAGGTGTCGCGACTGATGCTTTCCTTGAAATCCATTCTGGCCCAACACCGCAGTCTTCCTACCATTATCTTTGACGAAATCGACACCGGCGTGTCCGGCACAATGGCGGAGAAGATGGCACATGCCATGCGCTTGATGAGTGAGCGCACACAGGTGATATGTATCACCCACCTGCCACAGATAGCCGCCATGGGGGACACCCACTACAAGGTATACAAAGAAGAAGACGAGCAGGCCGTCAGCTCCCACATCGTGCGTCTCACCGAGGGGGAGCGCGTGGAAGAAATCGCCGGCATGCTGTCCGGCGAGGAACGCACTCAGGCTGCCATCGAAAACGCCAAGGAGCTATTAAAAAACAATCGAAGATGATCAAAGTTCTATCCCCCATAATGAAACCTCTCATGCTCTGCACTTTACTCATCGTCCTTGCGATGGGGCAAAAGGTGCAAGCCGCGGATCAGCCCGCTGCAAGGACCGTGCTCAATGTATTCACCTATCGTGCCGACGGAAGCCTCATAGGCAATACCTACGGATTCTTCATCCAGGATAACGGCACGGCCATCACGTCCTATCGGTTGTTTGTGGGTGCCGCACGCGCAGAGGTTATTGATGCACATGGTAACAAATTGGCCGTTCATCGCATCCTCGGCGCAAGCAGTACGATGGACCTCGTAAAGTTCCGTGTCGCAACGGACAAGCCCACCGCCTTTCTGCCTCTGGCAAAGGCGGCCGTGCGCGAGGATGCCGAACTGCTCCTCGTCAACTACAGCACCAAGAAGGGTGAGCTTCCCACTGGGACACGCATCACCGATGCTGCCAGTTTCAATGGCTATGCCTACTATGACATCACTGCCGCCAATGCTGAGCGCAACTACGGATGTCCACTCGTCAACAGTGCAGGTGAGGCCGTTGCCATTGTCCAGAAAAACGTTGGCAACAACGCCAAGACAGCATGTGCCCTGGATGCAAAAGCTGCCGAAAGCCTCAACATCACGACTACGAGTGCCCTGAATTCCGACCTCAGCCGTCTGGAAATACCGCGAGCCATTCCGGCGGACGAGAAGGACGCATTGGCTTACATCTACATGCTCAACAGCTCCACGACCGAGGTGCAACGTGCAGCACTCGACGACTTCATTGCGGCATTCCCCGAGAATGCGGAGGGCTACGTGAACCGCGCAAACTACCTCGGCGAACAGATTGGGCAGCACGATGCGGCCCTTGCCGACTTCGCCACCGCCTTGGAAAAAGCCGAAGCACCTACATCCACGATGAATGCAGACGAAGTCCACTATGCCCTCTCCAAGCTATATTTCAGATGGTCAACTTCACCATCAGGGGCAGAGGCCGACTCGCTGTTTACGCTTGCCTTGCGAGAAGCTCAGGCCGCTTATGAAATAAAAGCCAACCCGCTCTACTTGCAGCAGCAGTCTGAAATCCTGATCATGAGCAACCAACTGGAAGAGGCCCTTGACAAACTTGACGCATTCAACAAGAGCACCCTCGCAACCCCCGAATCGCGCTATCGTCAGGTGCAGATACTGCAAGCCATGAACGCTGACAGCCTCGTGGTCCTTGATGCCATGAACCGTGTCGTCGACAGCATGGAGAAGCCCTACAACCATCCGCAAGCACACGCCTATCTGCTCGCACGTGCCATGCAGTTTGTACGCTGTGGCATGTACCGCGAAAGTGTCTTTGACTTTAACGAATACGAGAAGGTAGTGGGGCCGCAGCGCCTGTCCCACCAATTCTACTACCTCCGCGAACAGTCCGAGCGCAAATCGCGCATGTTCCAGCAGGCACTGGACGACATCCGCTCGGCCGAATCGCGCGCCACGGGCGCTGACTACGACTTCTATCGCCTGGAGGAAGTGAGCATCCTGGTACAGGTACAACTCTACGACGAAGCCATCACTTGTGGCGAAGAGCTCCTTCAGCGCCAATCCGGAGAGGGACTGCTTCACCGCCTGTTGGCCGTGTCATACGGCGAAAAAGGGCAGAAGGAAAAGGCTCGCGAATACCTCCAACGTGCAATTGCCCTCGGTGAAACAGGACTTGACACATTGGTCGAAAAATACAAATAACTGCATGCGCGCATTTCGTATCCTCCCCGTCATCACCGAGCGTGACAGCGACGCCCTTGAGCGCTATCTGCGCGACATCAGCGTCCATCCCCTGCTTTCAAGCGAAGAGGAAACGGAGTTGGCATGGCGCATCCAGCAGGGCGACAAGGCGGCACTGGACTGCCTTGTAAAAGGAAACCTGCGCTTTGTCGTGAGTGTGGCAAACCAATATAAAGGCCATGGCCTCGGTTTGGCCGACCTCATCAACGAAGGCAATGTTGGACTCATCACAGCGGCACGGCGTTTTGACCCCAGTCGTGGTTTCCGTTTCATCACCTATGCCGTCTGGTGGATACGGCAGGCCATCCTCTTGGCCATCATCTCTCAAGGTCGCCTCGTACGTGTGCCGGAGAGCCTCCAGGAACTATACCATCGTGCCATGCGCTTTGCCAACAGTTTCCTCCAGGAGCAGGAACGCATGCCTACCACAGAAGAGATTGCCGAGCACTTGCACATAGAACCCGAGCAAGCGGAACTCGTCATGAGAGCCTTAGGGCACGACGTGTCAATGGACGCACCCATCGACGGCGAAAAAGGTCTCAGCATGCTTGATCTCCTACGCAGTAGCAGCGACAATGCTGAGGAAATTCTTGCCAACAAGGACTTCCACACGGAACTGGCACATGCCATAGACGCATTGCCTGAACGGGAGCGCGATATCATCCGCATGTACTTCGGCCTCAATGGTCCTGAACTCAGCCTTGAGGAAATCGGCATGCGCATCGGCCTCGGGCGTGAACGTACACGCCAGCTCAAGGATAAGGCCATCGACCACCTGCGCACTGCACAATTTGAACAAACTATAAAGCAACTATACGATTAATCACATATGCATATCATCTCCCGCCTCTCCCTGCTGCTGTTTGCAGCAAGCCTCACGCTCAGTGTAGCGGCGCAGAAGGACGAAAAAGTATTCACCGGTATCCACGTCTTCGGCATCGGAACCAGTTTCAACGACTCTACGGTCTACATTTCCACCCCCCAATTCATGGCCGATGCGACCCTGCTGAAAAAAACCGGATTCATGGAAAACCGCGCGAAATATGCCTTCCAGATGAAGACATACCTTGAGGCTAACTACAGTCCCAACGAGACCTGCGCCATATTCTTTGCCAAGACGCACAAGAAACTGGAAAAGAAATATCAGAAGGTGCGTCGCCGCCTCCTGAAACGTGGTGTCCGCATCGTTGAGATACCCGACAATGAGTTTACTTTCCAGTTCATACCTTCTCCCTCGCAACAGCAGGTCAGCCAACAGAAGGCAAACAAAAAAAGACGATAAGCGGACATGAACAATTACTCCGACCTAACATTTCGCGTAGCCGATCGAAATTTCCGCATAATCTTTCCTGAAGGCACCGATGGCCGAATCTTCCTTCCCAGCTACGCACCATTCTACGTAAAAGAAGGTGCTGACGACCTCATGTTCTCCCTCTGCGTGGACAACGAGGCTGTATCCTTCTTGCCCGAGGGGAAAGAGGTTGGGCAGTTTGACGCCGGCGGCAACAACCACGGAGTCTATCTGTTTGATGATGGAGGGTATAAAATCATCATTTCCAACCCAGAAGGGGAGATGGCATGTGCCATGCGTGTCGACGAACTGTTCCGCCATTGCACCGTATCACTCCTTGGCGATGAGGAGAACCGTCGTTTCGGCCTGAACAACGCGGTGATGATTACCTTTGCCTTCTCAGGAGCCCGCAACAGGCTTCTGCTCATGCATGCAAGCGTCACCATGAACAATGGGCACGGATTCCTGTTTCTCGGGAAGAGCGGTACGGGCAAGAGTACGCACTCCGACCTCTGGGTGAAACATATCCCTGGCAGCGTAATTCTCAACGACGACAATCCGGCCGTATTCTGCCGTGAGGATGGCCGCATCTGCGTGGCGGGTACGCCATGGAGCGGCAAGCGCAACTTCTACCGCCAGCTCATCGTTCCTGCCGGTGCCTTTGTGCGCCTTGAACAGGCTAAGGAAAACGTTATTTCACGCGAGCAGAAGCTACAGGCTTTTGCCTCAATACTCTCTTCCTGCTCTACGATGATATGGGACAAGCCCTCCTACAATGCCATTTGCGACACGGTCAGCGACGTGGCCATGCAGGTGCCAGTCTTCTATCTGAGAAATCTTCCCAACGAAGAGGCGGCACGATTGAGTGCTGAAGCCTGCCTCAACAATGCATGATGGATAACAATTCGCATTCCTCCTCCATGCCCCAACGCCACATTTCGGTACCTAACGAGATTCTCATCCCCGAGATGGCAGCACTCATCCGCGAAGGGCATACCGTCACCTTCGTGGTGCGCGGCTTCAGCATGCGTCCGTTCCTTGAGCACGAACGCGACAGAGTGCGCCTGTGCGCCGTGGGCTCCCACGTCATCGCGGCCGACGACGTGGTGTTGGCAGAAATTGCACCCAAGAGATATGTGCTCCACCGCGTGGAGCGCAACGACGACGGACACCTCACCCTGCGGGGCGACGGCAACGTGGTAGGCCGCGAATACTGCACGACGAACGACGTGATTGGCATTGTCGATGCCTTCTACCGAAAAGGACGTGAGAAGGCCGACCTTGCCTGTGGCCGCAAGTGGCGCCTCTACTCTGCCCTCTGGCCTTCCTCGCCCATCCTCCGACGCATCATCCTGGGGCTCCGACGCCGCCTCTGGCTTCCCTTGTTCCATCAAAACATAAAATAAACAGACAACCCTCTAAACCATCACAAACCAATGAGACTGAAAAAAGGATTTGAACTTCGCACCATCTGTGGGGAACACGTGATATCTGCCACTGGCATCGAGAATATCAACTTCGACAAAATTATCAGTTTGAACGAAACTGCGGCTTTCATCTGGCAGACGGCCGCTGAACTGGGTGTTTTCACGACTCCACAGTTGCTTGATGCGCTCTGCAAGGAATACGATGTCGACCGCCAACAAGCACAAAGCGACATTGAGGCCCTGCTCGTAGAATGGATGAAGGAAGGTCTCCTTGAAGTAGCGTGAAGATTGCATTTCTGACCGTCGGGAAAACGACGGATGCTCACATCGCCGCCCTTGTGGCGGACTACGCGTCGCGCATTACCCACTATGCGCCTTTTGAGATGCCGTGCGTACCAGAGTTGAAAGGGGCGCGCGCCCTTACTTTCGAAGAGCAGAAGGCACGGGAAGCCGAAGGCATCAAGAAACTACTGCGGCAAGGCGACTACATCGTGCTGCTTGACGAACGAGGCAAAGAGCCACGAAGCATGGAATTGGCAACTTGGCTGGAGAAGCGGATGCGTCAGGCACCTCGTCGGCTGGTCTTCATTGTCGGCGGACCTTATGGTTTTGACAAGACAATCTACGAGATTGCGCAAGAGCAGCTCTCGCTCTCGCGCATGACTTTTTCCCATCAGATGGTGCGCCTGTTCTTCACCGAACAGCTCTATCGCGCATTCACCATCCTGCGAGGCGAGAAGTACCATCACGAATAAAGCACCGCCAAGCTCCTACTGGTCGTCGTTCTTCACGAAGCCCTGATACGCTTCGGGAAGCCCACTCATTATTATATCATACGCTTGTGTACGACGGTCGCTCCCTTCTTCTGCAGACAGCGGAGCGTGGATGATGAGTTCCAGCGTATGATGGTGTACAAAAGAAAAGCCTCTCTGCCTCGGTAGCACATCAAAGCTACCGTTTATTGTCAGCGGCACCACGGGCAAAGCCAGCTCGTCGGCCAGCATAAATGCTCCCTTTCTGAATAGTCCCATGTGTCCCGTAAAGGTGCGCGCACCTTCGGGAAACACCACCAGCGACGTACCGCCGCGCAGGGTCTGGCGTGCCGTGTCGTAGGTGCGCTGTATGGCGCGCGGTCCGCTTTTGTCCACGAAGATGTGACGTGCCTTCTCGCAGGCATAACCCACGACTGGCATACGGCGCAAGGCTTTCTTCATCATCCACTTGAAGTTACGGTTCAGGTAGCCGTAGACGAGGAAAATGTCCATCGCTCCTTGGTGGTTTGCCACAAAGACGTAGCTCTGTCGGGCATCCAGGTTTTCACGCCCTTTCACCCTTACGCGCAACAACAATAAGCGGCAGACGGCGCGTGACCACAAGTGGGCTGGCCAATAGCCCCAAAAATGGGCATTGAACACGCATCCGATACTCGTGACAAGCCCCACGAGCAGCGTAATTACAAGTCCGAGGGGCAAAGCCACACACAATTGATAGAGACAATACAGGGAGTGTTTCATAGATGGTTTAAAAGAAGTTCCTCCTTAGTTTCTTTTCAACTCTATGACCGTCACTTCCGGCCATGCACCGAGGCGGAAGGGCATCATTACCGAGCCGTAGCCATGGTTGACGTAGAGCGTAGACTTTTTATCGGGTGACGTATAGGTTCCTCCCCATTCGTCGTACATCCAGGATGCCGGCGACCATCCGAAGAGGCTCAGCTGCATGGCATGTGTATGCCCGGAAAGCTGCAACTGCGGAGGAACATCTTGCCTGAGTGCTTCGCGACGCCAATAGCTGGGGTCGTGCTGCAGGAGGACGCGGCATGCGTCATGACCGATGCCCCGCATCGCCCGTGGCATGTCAGCCTCGGCAGGAAAGCGCGGCGGTCCGTCGTTTTCCAGTCCTACAAACACCAGTGAATCGCCGTTTGTTCCACGGCGTACGACATGGCTTTCATTGAGTAGCAGGTGCCATCCCATGGCGCGCTGCATATCCTGCAACCGCGCGATGGCTTGCAGACTGTCCTGTGCGCTGGGCCATCGGAAATAGCACATGTAGTCGTGGTTTCCCATGATGGAAAGCACGCCGTCGGGGGCACGGAGTCCGCTTAATATCTCTTGAAACTCTTCCAACTCGGCGGGATTATAGTTTACGAGGTCCCCCGTGAAGCACACGATGTCGGGCTTCAGCGTGTTCACCTGTCCTACGAGGCTTTCAAACACCTCCGGGTGGCCATGCAGTGTCCCCACGTGAAGGTCGGAAATCTGCACTATGCGATATCCATCAAAGGCCGTAGGCAGATTCTGCATGGTGATTGTCACATGCTTCACTTCGCTCCTGCGCCACCCCATCGTAAAGCCGTAGAGCATGAGGCCTGCAATGGCGAGCGTGAAAGCCAGCACGGCCTTTTCCCAGAGGGTCATCCGACCCTTCTTCCTGAGAAAAAGCATGGGTAGCAACAGCAAGGCGAACACCATTCCGGGCACGGCCACGAGCAATGTGGCAGCCATCAGCATGCCTTTCCATTGGTCGGCCGCAGCCGAATAGGACTCGTTGAACGACGTGGCGGCAAGTGCCGCTATCAATAATAAGCCTGGTAGCCAGACACAGAGGCGTTTCCAAGCCAAGCCTTTCCCGCGGAAAAAGCGGAAATCCACAACCCATGCGGGCAGCAGAAGGATCAGGACGAGGATGATGAGTATTCGAGTTATCATGCTTTTCTTTCAAATCTAAGCTCTTACCCGTCAAAAGCTGAGCGGCTGGTGAACAAACTCTACCGCCTCGCCGCGGGCATCGGGCGAAATACCGTTTTGGTGGTCATAGATGAGACGTCCGTTACAATAGGTCTGCTCCACGTGCCAATGAAAGGTACGGCCTTCCAAGGGACTCCATCCGCAGCGGCTCAGCACCTTCGCGGCCGTGAGGATCCAAGGGGTTCCCTTTCTCACGACGGCTAAGTCCGCCTTAAAGCCCTCGCGAATGAATCCGCGTCGGATTATTCCGAAGAAGTCTGCGGGGTTATGGCACATCAGCCGAACAAGTCGCGGAAGTTCCAACAAGCCCTCTTCCACAAGTTCCAGCATGACGACAAGTGAGAACTGCACCATGGGCATGCCACTCACGGCACGGGCGCAGCCCCCAGCCTTTTCACTCATCAGGTGGGGTGCATGGTCGGTAGCCACCGTCAAGATGCTCCCGTCGGTGAGTGCCTGACGCAAAGCTTCGCGGTCAGCCGCCGCCTTCACGGAAGGGTTGCACTTGATGCGTGTGCCGAGTGTGTCATAGTCGGAATCGGTGAAAAGGAGATGCGGCACGCAGACTTCCAAGAAAACCTCGGGATAGAGGCTCAGGGCCAGTTCCTCTTCAGTCGTGACGTGTGCAATGAGCAGTTTCTTGCCATATTCTGCCGACAGGCTTGCGGCCAACTTGGAGGATGCGATGCATGCTTCGCGACTACGTACGGCGGAATGCCATTTCACGTCAGGGTCATCGCCATAGCGAGCCTTAACTGCCTCCATGTTTTTCGTAATGATGGAAGTGTCCTCACAATGTGCCATGACAGGCAAGGGGGATTCGGCAAAGATGCGGCGAAGCTCTTCCTCCTTGTCGACGAGCATCCCTCCCGTGGAGGAGCCCATAAACAGTTTCAAGGCTGGAATATGTCGTGTGTCGAGTCGGGGAAAAAGTGAGGCATTGTCGCTGGTTGCCCCGAAATGGAAGGCGTAGTTGACGGCACACACTTCGGCGGCTCGCGCCATCTTTGCCTCCCAAGCACCGATAGTCGTCGTCTGCGGGATGCAGTTGGGCATATCGAAACATGTCGTCACCCCACCCGCTGCTGCCGCACGGCTTTCGGTGAAGATGTCACCTTTGTGGGTCATGCCCGGGTCGCGGAAATGTACGTGCTCATCAATGATGCCGGGCAGGAGACAAGGCAAATGTGCGTAGTCATCGGCCTTAGCCTCGCGCTCCTCACGTACTTCCTTGATAAGGTCGTTTTCCACGACAACAGAACCTACATACTGCCGGTCCTGGTTGACGATGATGACATGGTCAAAATGAAGCATACCGATATATTGAGCCTCAGGGGAGGGTCCCCGATGCGAATAAACTACCCTATCGTCCGAGGCTTTATCTTGCCCGTGATGGCTGCCCAGCGCAGGCGCACTACGCCGAAGAGCGCTTCGGAAAAGATGCCCCCGCTCATCTTGCTGGTTCCTTCTATGCGGTTTACGAAGATGACGGGCACTTCCTTGAGTTTGAAGCCCAGCTTGTAGGCAGTAAACTTCATTTCAATCTGGAAGGCATATCCCTTGAAACGTATGGCGTCAAGGTCTATGGTCTCCAGCACTTTCCGACGGTAGCACTTGAAACCAGCCGTCGTGTCGTGGAGGGGTACGCCGAGCACCATGCGCACATACTTTGAGGCATAGTAGCTCATCAGCACGCGCCCCATGGGCCAATTGACAACATTTACGCCACTGACATAGCGGGATCCGATGGCAACATCATAGCCCTCGTCAGCACATGCGCTATAGAGCCTCGGAAGGTCGTCGGGGTTGTGACTGAAGTCGGCATCCATCTCAAAGACATAATCATACTTCTGCTCGACAGCCCACTTAAATCCTCTGATATAGGCAGTTCCGAGCCCCAGCTTCCCGCTTCGCTCAATGAGGTGCAAGCGTCCTGCGAACTCTGAATCCTGCAGGCGTCTCACGATGTCGGCGGTGCCGTCGGGCGAACCATCATCGATAATGAGAATATCAAACTTCTTCTCCAGGCCAAAGACGGCACGGATGATTTTCTCAATGTTTTCTTTTTCATTGTACGTGGGTATAATCACCACGCTGTCGCTTTTGTTCATAGTCGGGAATGGTCACTTTTTTGATGCGGCGAAGTTACGACTTTATTTATTATTTACTATCTTCGCAGCCGGAAAAAGCTACTAAACAATCCACAAATAGCACAAAACGACATGAAAAAATCCCTCATCCTTGCCTTGGGTGCCTTGTTGTGCGCCCCCACTTTTGCCCAGAAGTATACAGTATGCGGCGTAGCTCCTGAAGGTGCCAAAGTCGTCTATATGAGAAACCTTCAAAATCCTCGTGACGTACGTCCCGACAGCATCATCCTCGCTGCCGACCGCACTTTTACCTTCCAAGGTGAGGCCGATGGCCGCCTCTTTGCCGAACTTTACACCGACCGTGAACAAGTGGACGTTGTGCCTGCTGTTCTCGATGGTAATGTCACGGTGGACTTCAACCAACGTACAGCAACGGGAACCTCCGAGAACGCCCTTCTCACGGAAGCACGAGCCGACATTGCCCATTTCCAGTCCGAGATGGAATCTATTGAAAAGGAAGTCGGCGAGCTCCAAGCCAGTGGCGTAGCTCTCACAGAGGAAGTTCTTGCTCCCTTCATCAAGCGTTACGAAACGGCCAATGCGAATGTCGGGAAAATCGTGGTCAGCATTTGCGACAACAACCTCAAGTCGGTGGCTCCCGCCTATTTCCTGCGTACTGCCGCGAACGACATTGACCGCTCTGACATCATCCGCTGGGCAGATGCCAAGGCGGCCTTCATGCAGACATCGCTGCTGGCTCCCATTGCTTCACGCGTGGAAGCCTGGAAACGTGCCGAACCGGGACAGATGTTCACCGACCTTGAGGAGAACGACCCCGAAGGAAAGGCTCATCGCCTGAGCGAATATGTCGGAAAAGGCAACTATGTCCTCATCGACTTCTGGGCCAGCTGGTGCGGACCATGCCTACGGGAGATGCCCAACGTGAAGGCTGCCTACGAGAAATACCACGCCAAAGGCTTTGACATCGTGGGACTCAGTTTCGACCAGGACCACAAGGCTTGGACTGCTGCCATCAAGCGCCTCGGCATGCCTTGGCACCACCTCAGCGACCTGAAGGCATGGGACACAGTGGCTGCCAAGACCTACGGCATCAATGCCATCCCCGCCACACTTCTCGTCGGCCCCGACGGAAAAATCATTGCCAACGGCCTCCGCGGCGATGCACTGCAAGCCAAGCTGAAGGAAATTTTTGGAGAGTGACAGCACACCTCTTCCCCGCCCCTCTCTCCACAAAGGGAGCGAGAGGATGGTGAATAGCCTAAGGGCAATATGAAATGAAAGCGATACACATACATTATCGGCCAGTTCCGTCATGGAACTGGCCGATAATTCTTCTATGCTTTTCATGGAAGTCCCCCACCATCTCCCGTATACGAACCATGAGTTCGTCGTGCGTATGTAGTCTATTCAGAGCAGTTCGCCTGCATGAACTTGTTCTATTGGAAACATCAAGTCCCAATTCTTTCCCCAAACGATATTTCCGTTTTCAATGTGGAACTGACGAAACTTCTGAGGATTAAGATACTTATTATATTGCGGATGAGGGTGACGACGAATGAAATCGCCTATATCTAAAATCTGAACAGTATCGTCACTAAAAGTCAGGCTTACACTCAGATTTCCTAAATCCTCGGCTTTGGTGATGCTCAGTTTTTTCATAGCTTTTCCTCCTATAGTTTTTTTCTGATTTTAGTACTTCTGACACTTTGTTTCAAAACAAAGAATTTAATCCACTTTTCAATAATATTCCTGTGATATTTTCGGATAAATGCTTCTGCTGTTCTCCTTTCCTTCTCGGAGAGAGGTTCGTATCCCTTTTTCTCACGCATACGAATCTCAACAAGTTCTCCATCCATCATTATGAGGTCAAAAACACTCTCATTGTCTCCACGCAACACATGAACATGGATGGGTTCATGCTCATTTGAATAGAAATAGAAGATAAAACCAAAATACTCAAATATCTTAGGCATAGGTTGCGCGTTTAAAGGTCTCGTGGGGCAAAGGTAACACTTTCCTTCGTATTTTTAGTCAAATTGCACCATTTTATTCCATGCCTCCACCATCTCCCGTATACGAGCCAAGAGTTCGTCGTGCGTATGGGCATGACTTCGCATGCAGAGGCGGGCTTCGCGGTCGCAGAGGAGACAGCGGCGGGGGGCTTCGCCGATGTCACGACGTGAGAGCGGTCCCTGCGGGGTCACGACGTCAAGGTCAAAAAGACGCCCGAGAGGGTGGCTGTCCTCGATCCTCACAGCAAGGCGCTTTGCCTCAAGGGGCGACATGGGGACAAGGAGGTAAGCCTCAAAACCAGTCGGGAGGTCACGCTCTTCGATGTCGACACCCGGAAAGGCAGCGCGCAATGCTTCAAGGGAAGCGTCTGCCACGGTGAGCGAAAGTGCGTTGCGTTTCTCGACCCCCGGCATGATGACCGTCAGGCACAACAATGCCTTGCCTGCATTTGCAGCCAGCAATTCCTGCTGATGCCGATGCCGGGCATCGCGCGACGCGAGTATGGCGAAGAGCCCATCTCTTCCGTCCATCTTAACTTCCAAAACTCACTTACCCAATGCTCTTTATCACGTCCTGCACACGCCCTTGGCGGTCGAGCACGACACCTACCACCTTGTCGCCGAAAGGCAGGGGGGCGGGATTGCCGATGACGCGGCGGGCACGCTGGGCGAGCGCGTGGATGTCGACGACCTTGAGACCTGCAGCCTCAAGGCGCTCAGCGAGTTCGGGACGGCGCGGATTGACGGCGATGCCATATTCCGTGACGACGACGTCGACGCTACTGCCTGGCGTAATGAGCGTAGTGACCTCGTCGACCACACAGGGTATGCGGCCACGCAGCAAGGGGCATACGATGATGCTCAGTGCGCTGTCGGCCGCCGTGTCGGGAT
Source organism: Alloprevotella sp. (assembly GCA_017446765.1). Classification (GTDB taxonomy): domain Bacteria; phylum Bacteroidota; class Bacteroidia; order Bacteroidales; family Bacteroidaceae; genus Alloprevotella. The sequence continues at coordinate 2,861 of JAFSQD010000073.1, read as the reverse complement.
GGCCGCCTATGGCACCGCGTATGACGCCGTCGCTGCCGACGAGGACATTCACGTTGAAGTTTACATCCACTTCGAGGGCCGAGAGGATGACGATGTCAAGGAGGTGTGTGGCGCTTCCGGCTTCGTCGGCCGATGCATATTCGTTGGCCGACACTTCCTGGTGCATCGGATCGTTCTTGAGGGATTCAGCCGCCACCTTGTCAAAGCTCTGCACGTCGACGAGACGCCCGATGAGGCCTTCCTCATGCATTTTCACCATGTGGGCCGTGATGCCGCCAAGGGCAAAACTTGCCTTGATGCCCTGATGCAACATTTCCTCACGTATGAACTTCACTGCGGCGAGGCTTGCCCCGCCACTGCCGGTCTGTATGGAGAAGCCGTCACGGAAGTACCCACTGTTTATGATTACGCGCGCGGCTTGCTGTGCCAGTAGGATGTCGCGCGGATTCTTCGTATCGCGTATGGCGCCACTGGCAATCTTTGACGAGTCGCCGACGCTCTCCACCTCCACTACGTAGTCCACGAGGTTTTCAGAGATGCTGGCGGGATGGTTGGGATAGGGCACGAGGTCGTCGGTCAGGATGACCACTTTGTCGGCATGCTGTGCATCGGGAAGGGCATAGCCCAGCGAGCCGCAGATACTCTTGGCATTCTCGCTGCGGCTGTATCCGCAACTATTGCCCATGGGGTCGGCCGAGGAGGCACCGATGAAGGCCACGTCGATGTGGATGTCGCCATTGGCGATGGCCGCACCGCGTGTGCCGTGGCTGCGGAAGACGACAGGTTCCTGCATGATGCCGCTGCTGATGGCCTTTGCCAGTTCGCCGCGAAGTCCGCTGGTGGAGATACGGGTGATGACGCCGTTCTTGATATGTTCGATGAGCGGTTCGTGTACGTCGATGAGGCTGGACGATGCCAGATGAAGGTCTTTGAATCCCATTTCAGCGAGCTTCGCCACGACCATGTTGATGACTTTGTCGCCACCACGGAAGTGGTGGTGGAACGAGATGGTCATGCCGTCGCGCAGTCCTGTGCGCCGTATGGCCTCTTCGAGGCTCACGAGTTTAGGACTTTCGTGTTGCAAGGCCGTGCGGGGCTCGGTGGCCTTAGCCGGGCTTTCGGTGTGTATCTCCTTGCCCATGCGCTGGGCAGTGGCTTCGATGAGGGCTTTTCTTTCTTCAAGTGTGTTCATAGTACTTCCTCCTTCTTTAAGATTCCAGATGCGATGGCAAGGTCGATGGTGCGTTGCGCACGTATGACGACGGGCTTGTCCACCATCTTTCCGTTGACGCTAATGACACCGCTGCCCTTACGCTCGGCTTCCTTGATGGCGGCAAGGATGGTGCGGGCCTTCTCGATGTCCTTTTCCTTGGGGGCAAACACCTCGTTGACAATTTCAATCTGTCGGGGGTTGATGATGCTCTTGCCGTCGAAGCCGAGCGTCTTGATGTATTCCACTTCGCGGCGGAATGTCTCCATGTCGTTAAGGTTGGAATAGACGGTGTCAAGGGCGTCAATGCCTGCCGCGCGTGCCGCCACCACTATGGTTTCGCGTGCAAGTCGCAGCTCGTCGCCGTCGGGCGTACGCTGCGTCTTGAGGTTTGCGCAGTAGTCCTCTGCTCCGAGGGCGATGCCCATCATGCGCTTTGAGGCGGTGGCGATGGCGTAGGCGTTGACGATGCCCAGGGCACTCTCGATGGCCGCCATGATCTTCGTACGTCCCAGGCAGCCCAGCTCACGTTCTACCTTTTCGATTTCGCGCTCCACCTCCACCACTTCCTCGGCGGTTTCGGTCTTCGGCATACGGATGACGTCCACGCCGGCTCTGACGACGGCCTCGACGTCCTTCTTGCCATAGGGCGTGTTCAGGGGATTGATGCGCACGACCATTTCCGTGTCTCCATAGTCCACGGTCTTGAGCGCATTATATACCAGCAGGCGCGCGGCGTCCTTTTCGGCCATTGTCACCGAGTCCTCAAGGTCCAGCATGATGGAGTCGGGACCGTATATGAAGGCGTCCTGCATCATGCCGGGATTATTGCCCGGCACAAACATCATTGTTCTTCTGAGTCGCATATTGTCTTATTTTATTCAAATTTCGGAAGGTGAAAGGGGGAGTTAAAGGGGGAGCAAAAGTGGACAGTACCTTAACTCCCTTCGCGAAGCGTTTTACTTCCTGTATAACTCCACAAGATCGCTCTACCTTGCTCGCTTGGCTTGCCAAGTTTCGCTACGCGCTTGGCTTGCCAAATTTCGCTACGCGCTTTGCTTGCAAAGAACTCCCGAAACCCAACATTTTTTTCAGGATGAGGGAATAAAAGTTATTTTCTGATGGTCAGTCTGCCCATACGTCTTTGCCCGTAGCGCGCACGGCGGCCGCCGTCACGCGGGCACGTATGGTACAGTCGAGGGCGCCTTTGTCGGTGGCATCGACTACGGCATCGTTGATGCCGAGACCATTGAGGGTTTCTGTGATGACTTGTTTGATTTGTTCGCCGAACTGGTAGGCCACGCTGCTCTCCAGGTGAACGTCCAGTCCGGGCTTCTCCGCTGGCGCTATCCTCACGAGGATATCGCCACTCTCGAGTGTCCCGGCACTCGCTTCTTTCATGTTCATGGTCTTTTAGATTTCTATTGGTACTTGTATCATTTAGAAACAATCTTTCAAGCCGCAAATATATGGAGACTTTCTTTCCAAACAAAAACATCCGCAAAGATTTTTCGTGGCAGAAAGAAATTATTTTCCCAAACTTGTCCATTATCTCCATGTTTCCCTATATTTGCGGCTGCAATTACATTCTTAAACCACACAATTGTTAATACCATGATTGAACTCACGAAACATGGAGTGTACCTGCTTG
>JAFSQD010000072.1 GCA_017446765.1 Alloprevotella sp. | reverse complement strand
GGTGGCGTTCTAAGTGTGATGGGTTATTTCACATGTACAGACTTCAGCTGCACAGGCATGGAGGGAAGGAGCTGGGAATGGTCGCAGAAGATGAGTTGGCCCTTCTGCTCCTTGAGCCAGTGCCAAAGAAACTTTTCCTGCGACTTCGGACGCGGGTCGCAAGTGATGGCGTATACGGAGCGCCTCAGTGGGTATTCTCCCGTGGCGATGTAGAGCTGGTAGGGGCGCCGGTGGTAGCTTTCAGCGTTGCGACGCACGAGCATGACATTCACGTCAAGGTTGCGGAAGGAGGTGAGCGTATAGTTGCTGCCGGCACGGAGCCAATCGACGCCAACGACGCCAATGACGCTGGGGTCGGATTTGACAAAGTCGATGACAGCCTCGTTGGAACCTTGGGCATAGACATTACCCTTCAGTTCGCCGCCCGAGCAGAGAGAGTCACGCATGAAGCGCACGGTGCTGGAACCCTGGTGGTCAAAAAGGAGTTTCAGTTCACCAGTGCGATGGGAGTGTTCAAGTTGTTCCCAGCGCGTGATGTCGCCGCTGACGATGCGGCGCACTTCGTCAAGGGAGATGAGCGTGTCTGTGTTTGCTTTGCTTGTGATGAGAGCAAAGGCGTCGGTGGCAATGAGGGCTTCACGAGCCGTGAACTTGCGGCTGCGGATGAGTTCTTTCTCGTTGTCGCGGAGTTTGCGCGTGACAACGATGGAATGGATGGAGTCGTCAAGGAAAAGACGGAGCGCGGAATCCTCGCTGCAGTAGATAGCATTCATCGTGGCCTCGGGATGGGTGAGACCGAACTGTTGGAGCTGTTCCTCCATGATGGGACGGAAGGTGGCGTCAATAGCAATGTTGACGTTGTCTTCAAGAAGCCAACCTGGTGTGGGTTGCCGCTTGCAGGCTGTGAATACACAGGTGAAGAGCAGAAGGGGGAGGAGGTGTTTTGTGCGCATTTCCTTATCCGTGGAAGTTGCTAAATAAAATAATGGAGAAGAACGGACAGTCACCATAGGATCGGGTGGCTGTCCGTTCAGAATAGTCAGTGGAAAATTTACTGGATAGCGAACATAACCGGAAGCGTAAACCATACGGGCACGGGGTGACCGTTGGTCTTGGCAGGCGTGAAGCGCGGGAGCTTTCTCACTACGTCCATAGCGGCCTTGTCGCATTCGCGGGAGAGGCTCTTCTTCACACTTACAGTGCTGATGGAGCCGTCTACGTCCACTTTGAATCGGAACATCACCGTTCCCTGCAGGCCTTGTTCAAGGGCGATTTCGGGGTATACAGTGTTCTTCGCCACGAACTGACGAAGTGCGGCTTCGCCGCCAGGGAAGCTTGCGGGCACGTCCACGACGTTGTTGTCCTGTACGACCTGCTTCTCCACCTTCTGCTCAACGGCCACGGGGGGCGTGTTGCGGTTACTTGCTACCTGACCCTTTTCAAGGTCTTCGGTAAACTTACCTTCATTGGAACCTGTGAAGACATCCTGAATACCGATGGCAGCTTTGCTGTCCTTCAGTTCCTTCTGGGATTTCATCTCCTTGGAGTGGTCCACCTGGTCGTCGTCCACAATCTTTGGCACTACCATCTGGATGGTGTTGCGGACCTGGACTTCCTGAACCTTGGGCTGTTCCTGCTCCTTGGGCTTTTCAATCTTCTTCTCCTCCTTCTTGGGCTCTTCCTTCTTCAGGTCGGTCATCTCGGTGACCTGTTCGTTGTCGCCGAGGTTGCTACGCTCGATAGCTTCCTGTACGGCAGTCTTTGCGAACATGAAGAGGACGATGGCTGCAATGCCAGAGATGAGGAGAATGATAGCGCGAAGTTGGCGGCGACCGTGCTGAGCACGCATACGATAAGCACCGTATTCCTTATTACGGCCTTCGAACACCAGCTCGCACCAATCTTTTGCTGTTAAGTTGATTTTTGCCATAGCTCGTTTCTTGTCTTATCGTTGTGTTATTTACCACCGAACTTGGCGTCGATCTTCGCCTTGTCTTCGGGTTTGAAATTGTCGATTACATACTTACCGATGTTGCAAATCTGCATTTCATCGAGGATGTCAATTTGGTCTTTGTAGACGGCCTTGTCAGAAATCTTGATGATGACGCTCGGAGTGTCCTCACCATCCTTGATTTCGTCAAGCTTGGCCTTGTACTCTTCCTTGAGCCGGAGCTCTTCGGTGAGGTTCGAGGACATCTTGTGCTTATACTCATCTTTCAGAGCCTTGACTTTCTTTACTGCTTCAGCGTTGGCCTCCATGAGGACGGCACGGATGCCGTCTTTTCCGAATGCACTCTTTTCGAGGTTATCATCGGAGGGTTTGCCTTTGAAGTAGTAGACAGTGCGGCCTTCGTCTACAAGAATCGTGATAGCCTTGGACTCTGCAATCTGGCTGCGGTCGGCCTCGTTGACGTCTTCCTTGTCGGAAGGCATGGCGATTTCCATCGTCTGGGGCTTGAGCAGTGTCGTACAGAGCATGAAGAACGTCACGAGCAACATGATCATGTCCACCATCGGCGTAAAGTCGACGCGGGCATTCATCTTCTTTTGTCTAGATTCTTTTGCTTTTGCCATAACATTCTTCTCTTTTATTCGTCCGCACCCTTGAGGTTGGTTATGAGGTTATAACGGTTCTCGTGGATGGAACGGAGGGAGTCCATAACTTTCTTGATTACACCGTAGGAAGTGGTCTGGTCAGCCTTGATGGCGATGCGCATGTTCTCGCCGAGACCATCGCGTGCTGCTTGTACCCAAATCTTCAGCTCATCGTTCGTGGAGTCGCAGGGGATGCCTGCGCTTGCTTGATGGAGCAACTCATTGCGCTTGCCATCGTTCTCGGGGCTCAGCCAGCTTTTGATGAGGTTGAGCGGGTGGCCGAACGTGGGGCACATGGTGAATGCTTTCTTCTGCTCAGGGGTGAGACCGCTCAAGGCGTTGCGCTCTTCCATCTGGTCGAGCAGGGTTGCCATGTTGGGCTCGGAATCAAGGTTCATGAAAACCTGTCCCTGAGGGTTTACGAAGATGGTGAGAAGGTTCTTCTCGGGAATTTTGATTTCAGAGACAGAACCAGGGGTCTGCACCTGAATCGGTTCTTCCTTCACGAACGTCGCGGTAAGCATAAAGAAGGTAAGCAGCAGGACCATGACGTCGCTCATAGGCGTCATGTCTATGAACGTGTCTTGTTTTTTGATTTTAAATCGTCCCATTTTCTGATTGCTTTTGGGGTGAGAGCATCGACAATGAGCTTGGCGTGCCCGTCATCCCATTACCTTGATTATGATTTATTCGTGAGTTGCGTTGAAGGTCTGTACGATGGAGAAACCAACCTCGTCGAGAGCGAAGGTCAGGCGGTCAATCTTGTTCGTGAAATAGTTGTAGGAGATAACGGCGGCTGCACCTGTTGCGATACCGGAAGCCGTGTTAACGAGGGCCTCAGAAATACCCGTAGACAGAGCTGCGGAGTCAGCACCACCTTCACCACCCATGGCGGAGAAGGACTTAATCATACCGAGCACCGTACCGAGCAGACCGGTCAGCGTACCGAGCGTTACGATGGTACCGATGATGGGGAGGTTCTCCTGCATGGTGGGCATCTCAAGAGCTGTAGCCTCTTCCAAGGACTTCTGGATGGCAAGCACCTTCTGCTCCTTGCTGAGCTGTGTGTTAGCCTCCATTTCTTTATATGTAGCGAGCGTTGCACCTACAACGTTGGCTACAGAACCGCGCTGCTGGTCGCAGAGCTTCTGTGCCTTCTCGAGGTCGTTGGCGCGGAGGGCTGCCTTGATGTTCTCAACGAACTTGGCCAGGCTGGTCTTTCCGTAAGCCGTCTTGATGGCGAAGAAGCGCTCAATGGAGAGTGCGAGAACCGTGAAGAGGAGCGTCCAGATGATAGGCACGATGAATCCGCCCTTGTAGACAGTACCCATGAGGTCGCCCACAACGGGTTCCCAGTCAGAGTTGCCAAATACGGAGAATGCAGCGTCAGCATTCTGGAAGTGGGAAGCCTCACCGAAGAGGAAAAGGTAGATACATACTGCGACAACGGCGCAGCAAGCGATAACGGCCAGTCCGGACTTGATGCCCGTGAAACCTTGAGACTGTTTCTTAGCCTTGGGTGCGCTCTTAGGCGCGGTAGCATTTGTTGTTGCCATTTGTTTGTTGTTTTTTTGTGGTTTGTTGGTTTTAAGATATTTTATATAAGGATGTTGCTTATGTCAAAATGGCAGTTTTGTGGACATTTTGCACGCATAAGGCAAGCAAAGATATGGATTTTAATGTGGACTGAACAAATTTAAAGGGATTTTTTTTGTTTTTTTTGTTTTGGGGAATGCTATCAGTGCTATTTATATAATAATGTAAAGGAGACTCCCAATGAAAGTTTTGCTCCTTGGATTTTGCTCTTCGCAATCTTTGGGCTACCTTCGCACTGCCAAATACAATGAAAACATGGAAGTAAACTTAGACTGGAAGAATTTAAGATTCGGATATGTCCCTACGGACTACAATGTTCGCTGTTACTATCGCAATGGTGAGTGGGGGGAGATAGAACAGACAAGTGACGTGACAATACCTCTTCATATGGCAGCATCATGCCTACACTATGGGCAAGAATGCTTTGAGGGGCTTAAAGCATTTCGCTGTCCCGATGGAAAAGTTCGTGTGTTCCGCATGGAGGCCAATGCTCACCGTATGCAGGCTTCTTGCAGGGGTATCGTGATGCCAGAACTTCCTACGGAGAAGTTTTGCGAAATGGTGCGTAGGGTTGTCAGCCTGAACCTGCGCTTTGTACCTCCTTATGAAAGTGGGGCAGCCCTCTATGTGCGCCCCCTTATAATCGGCATCTCACCCCGAGTGGGGGTGCAGCCCTCCGAAGAATATCTGGCCGTGATGTTTGTGTCGCCTGTGGGACCTTATTTCAAGGGCGGTTTTGCGACAAACAACTATGTCATCATGCGTGGTTACGACCGTGCAGCTCCGCTTGGTACGGGACGCTACAAGGTGGGCGGTAACTATGCTGCCAGCCTTTACGCCAACCGTGAAGCTCACGAGGCTGGCTATGCAGGCGAGTTCTACTTGGATCCTCGTGAAAAGAAATACATTGATGAGTGCGGTGCATGTAACTTCTTTGGCATAAAAAATGACACCTACATCACTCCCGCATCTTCTTCCATTTTGCCTTCCATCACCAATGAAAGTCTCCAGCAAGTAGCGCGTGACATCGGCATGAAGGTGGAATGTCGTCCTGTACCCGAGGATGAACTTGCAACTTTTGAAGAAGCGGGTGGCTGTGGAACGGCTGCGGTCATAAGTCCTATCAATCGTATTGATGACCCCGAAGCGGGAAAAAGCTACCAGATAGCAAAGGATAATGAGCCCGGTCCGTGGTGCAAGAGGCTCTACAAGGCGTTCCGCGACATCCAGTATGGTATCGCTCCAGACAAATATGGCTGGGTGACGGTGCTTGACTGATATTTCCCTATGCATAATAGTTACAGGCAGCCCGGCGCTATTTTGAGCTGGGCTGTTTTGACGGCATCACATCTTTCCCCCACCATGAAGCATTGGCATGGCTGGCAAAAGGCGGGATTTCTCCATTGTTTTTTTCGTCCATTGTGCTATCTTTGCGCCGCAAAAATGAAACAACCTTAAGACGAATTATGTCACAGAAAATCATATTGACCGGCGACCGTCCCACGGGCCGTCTGCATATCGGACACTATGTGGGTTCCCTCCGCCGTCGCGTGGAACTGCAAAACCAGGGCGACTATAAGGATATGTTCGTGTTCATCGCCGATGCTCAAGCGCTTACAGACAACATGGACAATCCAGAAAAGGTCCGTCAGAACGTCATTGAGGTAGCTCTTGACTATCTCGCTGTGGGGCTTGATCCTGAAAAAGTCACCATCTTTATCCAAAGCCAGATTCCAGAACTGACAGAGCTTTCATTCTACTATATGGATCTCGTCTCCGTGAGCCGTTTGCAGCGCAATCCGACAGTGAAGACTGAGATACAGATGCGTGGCTTCAACGAGAGCATACCGGTAGGTTTTTTCACCTATCCAATTTCGCAGGCAGCAGATATTACGGCTTTCAAGGCCACAACAGTGCCCGTGGGAGAGGATCAGAAGCCCATGCTTGAGCAAACCAATGAGATTGTGCGTCGTTTCAATCATATTTATGGTCCTACGTTGGTGGAGCCAGAGATTCTCCTGCCCGACAATGCGGCATGCCTACGCCTGCCTGGCACGGACGGTAAGGCTAAGATGAGCAAGAGCCTTGGCAACTGCATTTACCTTTCCGATGATGCAAAGACCGTCGATAAGGCCGTGAAGAGCATGTTCACCGATCCTCTCCACCTTCGCGTAGAGGATCCTGGCCATCTGAAGGGCAATACGGTCTTTACCTATCTTGATGCCTTCTGCCGTCCAGAGCATTTTGCGGCTTATTGGCCCGAGTATGAAAACCTTGATGCTGTGAAGGCGCACTACCAGCGCGGTGGTTTGGGCGACGGACGCGTGAAGAAGTTTCTTGGCCAAATACTTCAGGAGGAGTTGGAACCTATCCGCCAACGGCGCAAGGAGTTTGAAAAGGATATCCCAGCCGTCTATGAAATGTTGCGTCGCGGATGTGAAAAAGCACGAAGTGTGGCTGCGGAGACGCTCGACGAAGTGCGCCGCGCTATGAAGATAAACTACTTTGACGACGAAGCTCTCATTCGCGAGCAGTCAGCCCGCTTTGCTGCAAAATAATTGTTGGAAAGTTTGGCGGTTGTGAAAACATTACGTACTTTTGCACGCCGAAATTGAAAACAAATACAAAAAAGACATAACGAAATGAAGAGAACATTCCAGCCCCACAACCGCAAGCGCAACAACAAGCATGGCTTCCGCCATCGCATGCAGACCGCTAACGGCCGCCGCGTGTTGGCATCCCGCCGCCGTCACGGACGCAAGAAACTCACCGTATCCGACGAAGTACACGGAAAGAAATAAAAACGGTCGAAAACCATAAAGAAGGACGAGAGAATATGTTTTCTCTCGTTTTTTTATATCTTCGCGGCGAAAAGAATACGAAGCATGACATCAAAAGACTTTTTCCGCAAGACATTCAGCGGCTATCTCTGGGGAAACTGCCTCGGGATGGTTGTGCTGGCAGCCCTGCTGGCAGGAGGGGCGGCATGGTTCCTTGACAAATATACACATCATGGCGAAACTGTGAAGGTGCCCAACGTCGTGGGAAAGAACGTGCGAGCCGTCGAAAACCAGTTTGAACAACTCGGACTGATACTTGAAGTGGTTGATACGGGTTACATCAAGACTCTTCCCGCAGACATCATTCTCCAGCAGGTTGTAAAGCCGGGTACGGTGGTGAAGGTAGGGCGGCAAGTGCTTGTCACGGTCAATGCCGCACATGCCCAGACGCTTGCACTGCCCGATCTTGCTGACAATAGTTCCTATCGTGAGGCCGAGTCGAAGCTCAAGGCAATGGGCTTTCGGCTCACTGCCCCGAAATACACCAGTGGAGATCGCGACTGGGTCTACAGCCTGGAGGCGGAAGGCCGCGCCTTACGTGTGGGTGAGCGTGTTGCTGTAGATGTCCCCATCACGCTTGTCATTGGTGATGGACATATCTATGAGGAATATAACGGGAGCGATTCGGCCGATACCGCCACCCCTTCGCATTTTGCACCTGACGACGGAGAGATTATTGACGAAAGCATACAATAGGAATTGTGCGTGAAATAGACGGACAGCCGGATTTTCAGGAAGAGGAGAGCACGGAACTCTACGAACACTTCCGTGTGGTGGCCGACCGCGGCCAGCAACTCTTGCGCGTGGACAAATTTTTGATTGCCCATCTGGCTGATACTTCGCGCAACCGCATCCAGCAGGCGGCACGTGCAGGCTTTATCCATGTGAACGGGCGGCCTGAGAGAAGCAACTATCGCGTAAAGCCAGGTGACGTCGTTACTTTGCAGCTTGATCGTCCTCGCTATGAGAGCCACATAGAGGCAGAAGACATTCCCATTGACATCGTTTATGAAGATGAAGACCTGCTTGTGGTCAACAAGCCAGCAGGACTTGTCGTGCATCCCGGATGCGGGAACTACACGGGTACGCTTGTCAATGCGCTGGCGTGGCATCTGCGTGACAATCATAACTATGACCCAGACGATCCCGCCGTGGGACTCGTACATCGCATAGACAAGGATACGAGCGGCCTTCTGGTTGTTGCCAAGACGCCCAGTGCAAAGACACAGCTCGGCTTGCAGTTTTTCAACAAGACCACGCGCCGGAAGTATAATGCCGTCGTATGGGTAAACTTCGCAGAGGATGAAGGTACCGTTCGCGGTAACATCGCCCGCAATCCCCACGACCGACTGCAGATGGGTGTGTTCCCAGAAGACTCCGAAATCGGAAAACCCGCCGTCACCCACTATCGTGTCCTGGAACGCTTCGGGTATGTGACGCTTGTTGAGTGTGTTCTTGAAACCGGACGTACCCATCAGATACGCGCCCATATGTCCCACATCGGGCATCCCCTTTTCAACGATGCGCGTTATGGGGGGGACATCATACTTCGCGGTACGCAGTCGGCTGCCTACAAGGCATTTATACGCAATTGCTTCTCCCTTTGTCCGCGTCAGGCTCTCCATGCTCGGACGCTCGGATTCCGCCATCCTCGGACGGGGAAGGAAATGGACTTTACCTCCCCGCTTCCTGCAGACATGGAGGCTTTGCTCAACAGATGGCGCACTTACACTGCCGGAAGGGCGTAAAGGATAGTACAAAGTATAGCTATGACATTATAACGCAACAACAATAAGAAAAACATAATAGCAATGATGAAAAAGACAATCGCAATAGTAGCCGGAGGCTATTCTTCCGAGCATGACGTGTCACTTCGTAGTGCCGAGTCACTGCTTTCTTTTATGGACAACTCCCGCTACGACTGCTATGTCGTAGATTTGGAACGCGACAGCTGGACGGTACAATATAATGGCGCTACGCTTCCTGTGGATCGCAACGACTTCTCTTTCCAGGCCGCAGACGGTCGTCACCATTTTGATTTTGCATACATCACCATTCACGGAACACCTGGCGAGGACGGCCTGCTCCAAGGATATTTTGACATGATAGGCATGCCCTATAGCACGAGTGGTGTGCTGGTGGAATCCCTTACTTTCAACAAGTATGCACTCAACAACTTCCTGCGGGCATTCCCAGATTGTCACCTTGCCCCTTCTCTTCTTCTCCGCAAAGGTCAGCCCCTACCTCCTGTTGAGGAAGTGGTAGCATCCCTTGGCCTCCCCTGTTTCGTAAAGCCTAACGCCGGCGGTAGCAGCTTCGGAGTGACGAAGGTGAGAACGGAGAATGCTCTCATACCCGCAATAGAAAAAGCATGGCAGGAAAGCGATGAGGTCATGGTGGAGAAGCTTATGGCCGGTACGGAGGTGACCAGCGGAGCCTATATGCGTCAGGACGGAAGTATCTATTGTTTCCCGCTGACGGAGGTGGTACTTAAAGGTGTTGAGTTTTTTGACTACGATGCGAAGTACGAAGGCAAAAGTGACGAAATCACCCCAGCGCGCATCGCAGACCAGACGCGTGACCGGATTTGGGAATTGACCCGCAGAATATACAGCCGGCTGGGCTGTTACGGCATCATCCGCATTGACTATATCCTGAGTGGACAACCTGGTACAGAACAGATAAACATCCTTGAGGTGAATACTACGCCAGGCATGACAACTGCAAGCTTCATTCCTCAGCAGGTGCGTGCTGCCGGTCTGGACATTGCCGACGTGCTCAGCGACATTATTGAGGGCAGATGCTCATAAATCCTTTAGTTATTTATAACGCTTGACAATGAGTGATTTTGACAACATACGATGCTACGATGCGGAAGACCTGCCCGAAGTGTTTGACGCGTTGCTTGCTGATCCGCAATTTGTAGCCGTGCTGCCTACTGTGGTAGGCGACATACCTAAGGACGTGCTTCGCGAGGAACTCGGCAGTTGCCATGATACGCTCGATTTCCAGAAAAAGTTCATCTATCCCCTTGTGCGCAAGGTAATGGCAGAGGCCAGTACAGGACTGGATACTGATTCCAGTGCGATTGACGACAAGTCAAAGCCCCACACCTATATCTCCAACCATCGCGACATCGTGTTGGATTCAGCACTGCTTAGCGAACAGCTCCTTGAACTCGGCTTTCCCACGACGCCTGAAATTGCTATCGGCGACAACCTTCTCATCTACCCTTGGATACGCCACATCGTGCGCCTTAACAAGGCATTTATCGTACAACGCTCGCTGGGACTTCGCGAGACACTTGCCGCCAGTCAGCTGCTGAGTCGCTATATGCATCACGTCATTCGTGACAAGAAAACTCCCATTTGGATAGCACAGCGTGAGGGTAGGGCGAAGGATAGCAATGACCGCACGCAGGAGAGTGTCTTGAAGATGATTGCTATGGGAGGTGAGGGGACTGTCCTGGAGAGCATAAGGGAGATGGACATAGTGCCGCTCACAATATCTTACGAATTTGACCCCTGCGACTTCCTGAAGGCAAAGGAATTCCAGCTCAGGCGCGACAATCCCGAACATCGGAAGTCGCGTCAGGACGACCTACAGAATATGCAGACTGGCATTTTCGGCTTCAAGGGACATGTTCACTACCATATGGGGACGCCAGTCAACACATGGCTTGACGAACTGGCGGGTCTTTCAAAAGGCGATTTTTTTGCGGCTCTTTCCCAGCGTATCGATGAGGAGATACATGCAGGTTATATGCTTTATCCATCCAATCTCATAGCTCTTGAGATGCTTACCGACGGAGACTTTCGTGCAGAGGAATGTACGTCGGCAGAGCGAGAAGCCTTTGTTTCCTATTTGGAAGGTCAAATATCCAAAATTGACTTGCCAGTTCCCGATTACGAATTTTTGCGTGAACGTATTTTAAGAATGTATGCGAATCCTGCCATCAACAAGGGCGCGTTACGTCCTGTGTAGCTTCATCGCTTGCTTGGCGCTCTTCTGCAGTTGTAGTGACGAAGCCGACTTTGCTCCGCCTTATCGTGTGGATATGGCACATGTCACTACAGACGCTTCGGGACTTGCCCGTACGATGCTCCTTGATGATGGCACGTTGCTTAACGTGAGGAACAACTATTCCACACAGTTGCGCGACACCGCTTTTCGTGCTATAGGCGTGTACGTGCGTGATGGGCTGTCGGCTCAAGTCTCGCAGATTGCTCCCGTCCTTACCGCCTCCTTGCTCCGTCGGCAGCCGAATACCAGCGAAGAAGCCCCTTTGCGTGTACTGTCCATCTGGCGCGGTAGCAGATACCTCAATTTTCATTTGCGGCTCCCGACAGGCCCGTCGGCAAAGCCGCATACGCTTGGCTTGACGCTCGTGAATCTGGAAGAGCGTGATGGGGGAAAGGCTACAGCCAAGCTTAGGCTTCTTCATAAACAAGGCGACGACGACATATACTATTACCGCGACGCTTATTTCTCTTGCGACCTTTCTCCTCTTGCAGACTATCCGCAGGTGGATTCCCTTCGCCTTACGATTATCACCGACCGTGGTCAGCGTGAGTATGGCTTCCGCCGATAAAAAAACTTTCCCCTATAGTTTTGATGGTATATCCTCAAGGTTGATGAGTCCGTGTGTGACGGCGTAGACCGTCAGTGCTCCTACCGAGCGCATTCCTAGTTTGCGCGTGAGATTCTTGCGATGCGAGATGATGGTCGTGACGGCCACGCCCATCTTGTCGGCAATTTCTTTGTTCAGCAATCCTCTCACAACGAAGCAAAGCACTTCTGTTTCGCGTGGCGTCAAAGGTGTCTGTCGCGCTTGTGAGTCTGAAGGTGGCCGATGCCCACGGGATGCCATGGCCAGTACGTCTCGCACGAGGAGTTCCTCTGGCTGCTGGACGTTGAGGGTGTGGAAGCCTTCTATGGGTAGCTTTTCCTTTCCATGGGTGAGCACTATCGTACGAGGGCGACTGAGGAAAAAGTTTGCGTTTTCCATCAACGTACGCGAGGATATGAAGAAGTGGATATATTCCTCGGGACGATGCTCTATCATCAGATCGTCCAAGGTATTGAATATCTCCACCTCGCCGACGGGCATGATGCGTCCGAGAAGTCCAGCAAGGCCGATGCCTTCCAAAGTGCTTTGCGTGATGATAGCCATTTTGGGTTGTTGCATGGTCGTAGTCTTGGGTGTTATGGCTTTGTCTCGCCTTCAATATAGTTTTCGAGGAAAAGGTTCTCGCCATCAAATACGGCGTAGGTGAACTTGTCTATCCAGTCGCCGATGATGAGGATGCGTGACGAGTTCTGCAGTCTTTGGTCGACCTCAATGTGACGATGTCCGAAGATGAAATAGTTAGTGTCGGGGTGGGTTTTGAGGTAGTCTTTGGCGAAGAGCACCAGTTCTTCGTGGTCCTCGCCGGCATAGGGTGGTTCGCCGCCTTGTCGCTCATGCTTGTGGCGGCTGTACTCGGCCCATCTGAGGCCGAGCTGCATGCCCCAACGTGGGTGGATATTGGCAAAGAGACATTGGCAGAGTGGGCTGTGGAACATTCGGCGTAGCCACATGTATTTGCGGTCGTTGGTGCCCAATCCGTCGCCATGTGCCAGATAGAAAAGTTTGCCGTAAATTTCCGTTGTCAGGCTAATCTCGCGGTGGATGATCATGCCGCATTCGCGCTCAAAGTAATCGTGTATCCACAAGTCGTGGTTGCCAGTGAAGAAGTGCACCTCCACGCCACGGTCGGTCAGCTCGGAGAGTTTGCCGAGCAAGCGTGTATACCCTTTTGGGACCACGTATTTGTATTCATGCCAAAAATCGAAAATGTCCCCCAATAGGTAGACGGCAGCCGCCTTTTCCTTGATGTCGTCAAGGAAGTTGACAAGGCGTCGCTCCTGCATGCGGCCATGGGGTATGGCAAGGCTCCCGAGGTGGGCATCGGAGATGAAATACACTTGTTTCATAGTTTCCCTTCTTCGTTATAGCTGTAGTATCTGTTGTCACCCACGATGACGTGGTCGATGAGGCGTATGTCCATCACCTCTGCGGCTTTTCGTATCTTTTCCGTCAGTCTGTCGTCCAGTGCGCTGGGGCGGGGGTTGCCGCTGGGATGGTTGTGGCAGACGGCTATGTTGGGAGATTTCCTCAGCAAGGCCTCTCGCAGGATGAGGCGCACATCGGCGACGGTGGCAGTGATGCCTCCGCGGCTCACACACACAGTGTCAATGTGGCGCAGGTTTTGGTTCATCAGCACCACGTGGAACTCCTCGGTGGGTTTGTCTTCCATGCGCGAACGCACTTCGTTGTAAATTGCTCTTGCGCAGTCCAGTCTTGCATGGTCAGTACTTTCCTCTTTCCCACGTCGGCGCCCCAGTTCGCAGGCTGCGAGGATGGTGATGGCCTTGGCTTCGCCAATGCCTTTGTATCGGCACAACTCGTCCATCGTCATGCGTCCCAGCTGGCGCAGGCTTCCCTGACACTCGCCCAGTATGCGGCGCATCAGCGACACTGCGGTCTCTTCCGATGAGCCAGAACCTATGAGGATGGCCAGCAACTCGGCCGAGGATAAGGCTTCTGCCCCTTGTGAGGCCATTTTCTCGCGTGGTCGGTCAGCCTCGTCCCATTGCTTGACGCTAAGGTGTTCTCTCATTGTGCTTGATTGTCGTCGTGAAGGTCACCAGTTGTCATTAGTATGTCTTTTTGGTGGGTGTTATTTGTAGAAATTCCTTTTGTAGGCTTCAAACTCGCCTTGTCCCAGCACGCAGCGTTTCCACCAGGCACGGAGAAAGCCAGAGCCGTACCCCAAAAGTTGTGTGAAAGAGGCTGCAATGCTGAGTAGCCCGACATGGACTGAGCGGTTCTTTAGCGACGAATCGCAAAAAACGAGCAGGGCATATAGCGCAAGGGGCAACAAGGCAAGCCAGCTGAGACTGAGCCCGAATGCTCGGTTCATGTGGTCGGTGGCGAATATGTACAGGGAAAGGCCGCCGAGGCTGGCTGCAAGCAGCAGGGCGCAGCCTGCGGTGAATGCAGCGGGCAGCATGTGCACGAGCTTCAACGTGCCAGGGTGACGCTTAGTGAGGTTGATGCGTGCAATGCCAGAGTTGTGTACTTGCTTGAAAAACTTCTTGAGGTCTGTACGGCGCTTGTGCCACACCCAAGCCTCAGGAAACAGACGGCACCGGTATGCTCCTTCAAAGATGCGGGTGGAAAAGTCTATGTCTTCGCCGAAGCGCATTTCAGAGAATCCCTTAAGTGCATCGTAGGTGGTTTTGCGCACTCCCATGTTGAAGCTACGTGGATAGAACTTATCCATCTTTTTCTTTCCGCCACGGATGCCGCCGGTGGTGAAAAAGGAAGTCATCGCATAGTTGATGGCCTTCTGCATCGGCGTGAAGCTTGGATGCGCCCGATCGGGGCCTCCGAATGCGTCGCAGGCCTCACGCGTGAGTTCGCGCTCCACTTCTTCCAGGTAGGTGGGCGGGAGGACCACATCGCTATCGAGGATGAGCACATACTCTCCTTCGGCATGGGCAACGCCATAGTTGCGCGACGGGCCGGGGCCGCTGTTTTCTTTGTAATAATAACGTACAGAGAGGCGGTCTGCGTATCTTTCCACTACGCTGCGACTGTCTTCCGCCGAACCATCTTCCACGATCACGACTTCAAAGTCCGTCAGCGTCTGTGTGCAGAGGCTCTCCAAGAGTTCCTCCACTTCGGCCGGGCGGTTGTAGACGGGGACGATAAAGGAATACTTCATTGAGTATAGTCTGTTTTTGGGTACAAATATAATACTTATTCTGCGGACATTGTGAAGTTTTCTCCCGATTTGTCTTGATTCCTGTCTCTGCCGCCAATCTCTTTCCCTGAGATGTAATAAAAAAGCGCCCTTCCAACGTGTTTGTGTCAGAAGGACGTTTTACTTGGTAGCGCGGGGGGGGCATGATCCCTCGACCTCATGATTATGAATCATGCGCTCTAACCAGCTGAGCTACCGCGCCAAGTACCAACAAAAAGGCTCTTGTGCCTTGTTGCGGGTGCAAAAGTAAGAGAAAGTTTCCGACGCACCAAACTTTCCTGGCTTTTTTTCTTTTCCATTTGTCTTTTTGTCGCGGTTTAAAGGCGGAATAATCCGGCACGGTGCCTTCAAAATCAAACGAGAAGGCACCAAACTGCGGTCTGATGCCTTCTCGGTATTGTGGTGGAGGTTTTCTGCGTAAGCCTTATTTGTCTTTTTCTGTACTTAGGACAACAGTCAAGCTTCGGGGCAGGCCTGTCTGTGTGCGGGCACGTATCCAGAGGACACGTTCGGAGGAGTTGTTGGCTTTCTTCACCTGCTCGTAGAAGTCGTCGGGCGTTGCGATATCAGCATCATTGACTTTTGTAATGATGAGTCCCTTCGTGACTCCAGCCTCTTTCATCTTTCCGTCGCGCACAGCGGTCACGATGATACCCTGCTTGACGGCATAGTCACGCTTTTCGGTCTCGTTGAGGGCTCTCAGGCCAATGCCAAGTTCTTCCTCGGAGAGGCTCTCCAAGGTGCGCGTGGTTCCCTGTGCGTTGCGCAGGGTGACCGTGGCCTTCTTGGCCTTTTTGTTGCGCAGGTAGGAGACTTCCACCTTGTCGCCAGGCTTGTGCTGGGCCATGACTTCCTGCAGTTCGCCGAACTTCGTGACCTTCTTACCGTCCACGTGGGTGATGACGTCACCTTCCTCAATGCCGGCTTCATAGGCAGCGCCTTCGGTCTCCACGGAACTGACGTAGATGCCTTCTGTCGTGCCAAGGTCTACGTCCTTGTCCTTCTCGCGCTGAGCGTCAATGTAGTTGCTGACATCCTGGCCCTGTATGCCCAGCAGGGCACGCTGCACGATGCCGAACTGCTTAATGTCGCTGACCACTTTGTTCATGATTGTCACGGGGATGGCAAAGCCATAGCCGCTGTAGGAGCCTGTTTGGGAATATATCATGGAGTTGATACCCACCAGTTCGCCTTGGGTGTTGACCAATGCGCCTCCCGAGTTGCCGGGGTTGATGGCGGCATCTGTTTGGATGAAGCTTTGAATACCCGTGCCGAGCGAGCGGGCTTTTGCACTGACGATGCCAGCCGTCACCGTGGAGGTGAAGGAGAAGGGATTGCCGATTGCCAGGACCCATTCGCCCAGCTTCAGGCTTTCGCTGTTGCCCACGGCTATGGCGGGAAGGCCCGTGGCCTCAACCTTGATGAGTGCAAGGTCGGTCTGTTTGTCGGTACCGATGATGCGTGCCTTGAACTCGCGATTGTCGTTGAGCTTGACGATGAGCTCGGTGGCATTTTCTACGACGTGGTTGTTAGTTACAATATATCCGTCGGAGGAAAGGATTACACCCGAACCGGCACCTTTGCGGTCGGGCTCCTTGTACTGACGCTGTTGGGGGCGGCTACCTCCACCGCGGCCGAAGAAGTCGCCGAAGAAATCCTCAAAGGGGTCAACATACTGTACCGTGCGCGTTTTACCTTCCTGAGTCACCTTGATGTAGACAACGGAGTTAACTGCCTTTTCGGCAGCATAGGTAAGGTCAGGGGTAGGAGGCATGGCCGTGGCCCCCAGGGTGAGGCTGACGAAAGCGGCCATGATGAACATAAGTCTTTTCATACGTGTTATGTTTATGTTTGTTTTGTGTGGTTTGTCTTTATGGACGTGCACTGTGGAACTCGGTGAGCGTCTTCTAACGGGACGCGAATTTCGCGTTTCTCAGAAAACCCGTGGCTCCCTGCAATCTTAAAAAGTCAAAAAACGGCGCATTTTTAACATAATGCGCCGTTCCGTTAACACTTCTTTGTCAGTTTCTGACTGCCAGCTTGGGCAGTTTTAGCTTTGTCCCTACGTGAACGACGTTGGGATTCTTGAGTTCATTATAGCGGATGATGTAGGGGGCATATTCTGTGCTACCATAGTACTTGCGGGCGATGCTGGCCACACTTTCTCCTTTTGTCAGAGTATGTGTCCCCATCAGTCCTTTCACGTCTATGTTTCCTTTTGGGTGGGCGGGCAGGACAGCAGCGGGATTCTCTTCCTGGGGGGTAGGTAGCGCAGTAGCTTGAGACGTTTGAGCTGCAGGCGTAGTTGTCGTTCCCGCTTCGGTCGCAGGCTCTTCGGGGAGAGCTTTGGACTGTACTTGCAGCGTGTCAGCGCGCAGCGTGTCCTTTGTGGTCGTATCGTTAGCCGTTGCAACAGCAGTATCATTGACTCCGGCTGTTTGTTCAGTGGGTTCAAAAATGTGGCGCCGTCCTGCCTCATAGCCGAGGAGGAACAAGGCGATGGCCCCCAGGATGAGGGCTGCTATCTTCCAGGGGTTTGCTTTCTTTGGCATATCGTCGTAAGTGATGTCTTCTGTTTCGGATTCTATGGTTGTGGATGCTTCGTTTTGGAGTCCAGTCTCGGGAATGGCCTCGTCTGCGCTGGTGACCTCGGGCTTTTCCATGGGCAGTTCTTCTCCTTCCGTCTTGGACGTAGCAGCCAAAGGTGTCGTTGTCGGCACATCGGCTTCCGTCAAGGCTGTTTCCTGGGATTCTCCTTTCTGGACTGTCTCGGGCTTCTCGTCGGAGGTGTCCTTGGTGGCTGTGGGGACAGATTCAATCTCCGTAACAGTCTCATCTTCCCTTCCTTCGGGTTGGGCCTGGTTTTGGATGTCAGTCTCTTGCCTGTCTTCTTCGGCGGGGGGACAATCCTTGTTGGGCATCAGGGCGTCAAGTTGCGCGAGTTCTTCCTCTACGCGTTTTGCCACTTTCATGAGCTCTTCCTCCGTCACATCGTCGGTGAGTGTCATCGTCTGAAACTGTGCAAAGGGCTTGTTGGCAAGTTCCTTGAGCACGGGGTCGGGTGTGAAACTGATTTTGTCGTGCCCCTCCAGGGTGATACGCTCTCCCGTATTGACATTGACACTTTCTCGCGGACTCACACTGACGACCTTGAAGGTGCCGAATCCTTTCACTTTGACAAGTTTGTCCTGACTTAGGCCGGTTGCGATAGTATCAAAAAAAGCGCGTACAAAACTCTCAGACTTACGCTTGCTTATGTTTCCGCGTTCCGCCAACTTGGTGGCCAGCTCGGGTTGGTATATGCGTCGGCTCATAGTGTTTTCTCTTTAAGTGTGGCGCTGGCCTTGAAGGAAATTGCCTGTCGGGGGGGCACGAGTTGCCGCTGGCCGGTGGAGGGATTCACGACGATGCGCTCAAGCTTCTTTTTCATTTCGAATGTTCCAAAGCCTTGTATGGCAGTCGTGTCCCCATCCTCCATGTTTTCCGCAAGGGTAGCCGTGAGAAACTGCACAAGTCGTTGCACCTCTGCTTTTTTCATGCCTGTCTGTGCGGCCATGGAGCTCAGGAAGTCTTTGTTGGTCATGTTGCTATGCCTGTTTTGCGGATGTGCCGTAGAGGTCAAACTCGTCGGCATCCGTGATGAGTATATCGTAGAACGTACCTGGTTGTAGATTCTCGCTGGCGGGAATGAGTACTTCCCCGTCCACTTCCGGTGAATCGTACTCGGTGCGCCCTATGTAGTAGTCGCCTTCGAGGCGGTCTATCATGGTCTTCAGACGTAGACCCACCTTCTTCTGCCCTATTTCGGTCGAGATGCGTTGCTGTACGCGCATCAATTTGTCCAGCCGTGCCTGCTTGATTTCCCCAGGCACATCGTCTGTGTAGTGTTCGGCAGCATAAGTTCCTTCCTCTTCGCTGTATGCAAAGGCCCCCATGCGGTCGAAGCGAGCTTCACGCACGAAGTCCACCAGCTGGGCAAAGTCTTCCTCCGTTTCACCTGGGAACCCCACCATGAGCGTCGTGCGAAGGCAAAGGCCGGGCACTTCTTCGCGCATCAGCTTGAGCAAGTCGAGGGTCTCCTGCCGCGTCACATGGCGTCGCATGCGCATAAGTATATTGTCGCTGATGTGTTGGAGTGCAATGTCAAGATAGTTGCATACGTTCTCATTCTCCCGGATGACGCGCAACAGGTCGCGGGGGAATTGGTTGGGATAGGCGTAGTGGAGGCGAATCCATTCTACGCCGGGTATGTGAGCCATACGCTCAATGAGCTCGGCGATGCGCTGGCGGCCATAGAGGTCAACGCCATAGAACGTGAGCTCCTGGGCGATGACCTGAAATTCTTTCACACCCTTGCTTGCCAAGTGCTCCACTTCGGCGAGGATGTCCTCCATAGGGCGGCTCTTGTGGCGTCCCGTGATGATGGGAATGGCACAGTAGGCACACTTGCGGTCGCACCCTTCGGATATCTTGATGTATGCACCGCCCACGGGTATGGCATCTGCTTCAGCAGGGAGACAGCAGGGCTTGACATCTGGGGCGATGTCTTCCGCCAGCCTGTTCCAGTCAAACTTGCCGTAGAGGCGATCCACCTCGGGGATTTCCTCGGTGAGTTCTTTGCGGTAGCGTTCGGAGAGACACCCCATGACGCATAGTGTACCGATGCGTCCGTCGGCCTTCGCCTGGCAGAGTTCCAGGATCATGTTGATGCTCTCTTCCTTTGCGTCCCCAATAAATCCGCAAGTGTTCACCACGGCAACATCGGCCTTTACGTCCTCTGGGTCAAAGCGCACTTGGACGCCTCGTTCGCGAAACATCCGGCCTAACTGCTGCGAGTCAACAAGGTTTTTCGAGCAGCCCATAGTGATGATATCAACGGTCATAGTCGGGATATGGCTAAGTCAATGGCTGCAGGGAAATAGGTTTGTTCCAGGACGTGTATCTTGCGCTCAATGTCCTCCACCGTGTCGTCCGACGAGAGGGGAGTGCGATGCTGGGCAATGGGAGTGCCGTGGTCAAATTCGGCATCTACATAGTGGATGGTGATTCCAGTTTCCTTCTCGCCAGCCGCTTTCACGGCTTCGTGGACGTGGTGCCCATACATGCCCCGTCCGCCATACTTTGGCAAAAGGGCGGGGTGGAGGTTGACGATACGCCTGGGAAAACTCTTTATGAGGTATTCGGGAACGAGCAGTAGGAAGCCCGCCAGGACAATGAAGTTTACGTGGTACCTCTCAAGGCATTGCATCACGACATGCTCGTCGCCGAGCATGGTACGTGTCAGGACCTCGGTCGGTACATTGTGTTTTTTTGCTCGCACGAGTGCGTAGGCATCTTCTCGGTTGCTAACCACGAGCCCCACCTCCACATCCTCGCGATCCTGGTAGTGGCGTATGATATTTTCACAGTTCGTGCCGCTTCCCGACACGAATATGGCTATGGTTGTCTTGCTCATTTGAAGAGGCTGTCTACGAATTCGCGGGGGTGGAAGGCTTGCAGGTCTTCCATTTGCTCGCCCAGCCCAATGTAGCGTACGGGGACACCCAGCTGGTGGCTGATGCCAATGACCACGCCGCCCTTTGCCGTGCCGTCAAGTTTTGTGATGGCCAGCGCAGTGACATCCGTCGCCTTCGTGAATTGCTTAGCCTGTTCGAACGCGTTCTGCCCTGTGCTTCCGTCCAGTACGAGCAGGATTTCCTGCGGAGCCTGCGGCACGACTTTTTTCATCACGTTTTTAATTTTTGTGAGTTCGTTCATGAGACCAACCTTGTTGTGTAGTCGCCCGGCCGTGTCGATGATGACGACGTCAGCCTTGTTGGCTACAGCCGAGGAGAGTGTGTCGTAGGCCACGCTTGCGGGGTCGCTGCCCATCTGTTGCTTCACAACGGGTACGCCAACGCGCTCGCCCCAGATGCAGAGCTGTTCCACGGCGGCGGCACGGAACGTGTCGGCTGCTCCGAGGTATACCTTCTTACCAGCCTGCTTAAACTTCCATGCCAACTTGCCGATGGTTGTGGTTTTTCCCACGCCATTGACGCCTACCACCATGATTACATAGGGCGTAGTCCCTTCGCTTCCTGCCGCTACGTCCTCCTCACCGATTCCGTCAACGGGCTCCTTGCCCGGCCTGGTCAGCATGTCGGCAATCTCCTCTCGAAGGATATTGTTAAGTTCTGTCGTGCCCACATATTTGTCGCGTGCCACGCGTTCCTCTATGCGGTGTATGATTTCCACCGTGGTATCCACGCCCACGTCGCTCGTGACAAGGACTTCCTCCAGATTGTCAAGTACCTCGTCGTCTACTTTAGACTTTCCGGCCACGGCGCGAGTGAGCTTCTCAAACACGCTCTGTTTGGTCTTCTGCAGTCCTTGATCCAGCGTTTCTTTCTTCTCTTTCTTGGAAAATAGGTTAAAAAATGCCATATCGCAGATATTTTGAGGGCAAAACTACAAATTATTTTCCGATAACGATGGTCTGATGCGCCAAAAAGAGCTTCTGCTCCTTTGCCTTCTCAGTATTATTTCTCACCTTTGCCCTGCAAACAATACGATTTCCGTACTTCTATGAACAAGCAATACCTTGTGGAGCAGATACGCCTGAAGCGGACATTCCTATGCGTAGGCCTTGATACTGACCTCACGAAAGTCCCGCCCTGCGTGCTTGATGCTGACGACGAACCCATCTTCACTTTCAACAAAGCCATCATTGACGCTACCGCACCCTATTGCGTGGCCTATAAACCCAACCTTGCATTCTACGAGCCTTATGGCCTGCAGGGCTGGGAGGCACTGGCGCGAACGGCGGAATACCTGCGCGAGAACTATCCTGACCATTTCCTTATTGCCGATGCCAAACGTGGTGATATCGGCAATACGAGCCGCCAATATGCGCGAGCCGTTTTTGAGGATATGGACTTTGATGCCGTTACTGTGGCACCCTATATGGGTGAGGACTCTGTCATTCCTTTCCTGGACTATGACGGTCGATGGGTCGTGCTGCTGGCTCTGACGAGCAATCGCGGCAGTCAGGACTTCCAGCTCATGGTCGATGACCAGGGCGAACGTCTATTTGAGCGCGTGCTTCGACGCGCTCAGGACTGGGCATCTGACGAGCGCATGATGTTTGTCGTTGGTGCTACGCAAGGACGTCTGTTTGAGGACGTAAGGCGTATCGTGCCACACCACTTCCTCCTCGTGCCAGGCGTGGGCGCACAAGGAGGCTCGCTTGAAGACGTGTGCCGCTACGGTATGACGCCCAGATGTGGACTCCTCGTAAACTCTTCCCGCGGTATCATCTACGCCGACCATTCGGAGCGATATGCCGAGGCAGCCGCTGAGGCTGCAAAGACCTTGCAATCGGAAATGGACGAAATGCTCAAAAAGTATTCAGAATTATGAAGATAGCCATCGTGGTGCCTTGCTACAACGAAGAGGAGATGCTGCCCGAAACCACGCGCCAGCTCCTCGGTATCGCTGAACGGCTGAAGACTGAATGCCTGGCAGATGCGACGCTTCTCTACGTGGACGATGGTAGTCGCGACCGCACTTGGGAACTCATCCGTGCCCATGCTGCAGAGAACCCTTGTGTCCATGGCCTGAAACTTGCCCACAACCGGGGCCATCAGCAGGCTCTTTGGGCCGGTCTGGACTGGGCTTCCGAACATGCCGATGCCGCCATCTCCATTGATGCCGACTTGCAGGACGACGTAGAGGCTATCCTCAGCATGGTGCGAGAATTTCAGAATGGCAAGGATATCGTCTATGGCGTAAGGAAGGTGCGAACTACAGACACTTGGTTCAAGCGCGTCACAGCGCAGGGCTTCTATCGTTTTGTCAAGTGGCTCGGTGGTGACATACTCTACAATCATGCCGACTTCCGCCTGATGAGCCGCCGTGCCTTGAAGGCGCTTCAAGAGTTTCCCGAGCGCAACATGTTCCTGCGCGGCATGGTCTACTCCCTGGGCTTCCCCCATTCTGTCGTCTATTACGATCGGCGTGAGCGTCTGGCGGGCGAATCTAAGTATCCCCTCGGCAAGATGCTTTCTTTTGCACTTGACGGCATCACGTCTTTCAGCGTCAAGCCCCTTCGCTTTATTGTCTACCTTGGACTTTTCTTTATTCTCATTGCTCTTGCCGCCATCGTCTATGCCCTTGTGTCCTATTTCCAGGGGCATGTCGTGCCAGGTTGGGCCTCGCTGCTCGTGTCCCTATGGTTCATCGGTGGGGCTATACTCCTTGCCGTGGGTACCATCGGCGAGTATGTGGGTAAGATCTACAGCGAAGTGAAGCGCCGCCCCCGCTATTTTATAGAGCAGAGCGTCTGAGCACTCCTATTTTGTACTGAGACAATAGGAGGACGGGCTGTTTCAAGTGGAAGCTTTTTGGAAAATCTTTTTTGCGAAGAAATCTGCCACCTCTGCTACCCAACGTTCGTAGTTGGCACATAACCAAAAAGTTATGATTATCTACGGGGTAGCAGTAGGTAGCAGCATGGGCATCAGGAAACCTCGCTTAGCGTGTCGCCACCATGCACTTTGGGGCGGCGGGAGCGCCGATTTTGGGGCATCAATCCACTGCTCGCTGCCGCATAGAAGCACCATACATTGCGCATGTTTTGTGCTTAGTCTGTCGCTTCTGATGTAAAAAACGACTATCGTGTCGCCTCGATTCCAGTGGGAGCCTTTGCCGCACGCCGTATGCAGAGGGAGAAATGACGCTCCGCCTTGCGGGCACAGAGCGATGTTGTCCAATGCGTTCGGAATCCGTTCCAAAGGCATTGGACAAATTATCTAAAGGCAAAAGATTGCAAAATGAGGGCGTAATCGCTCCGCCAGCGCGGCAGGGGGAATGGGAAGAAAACGGCATGCTAAGCCACATTTCTCGGCGCCTCTACTGCTACCTACTGCTACCCGCACGATGCCTGTAATGCGTTGAGAGATAGTTGTATACAAAGACTGGGTAGCAGAGGTGGCAGTTTTTCGTCATAAACATTTTTTCCCAAAATAGGAGCCTTAGGCTGTCGCCACTCTGCGTGGTCTCTCTTTCGGGGCATATCGGTGTGGTGCCTTTCTCTTTGCAACTTGCCAGATGCATGCTTCGTGATGAAAGGATGAAAAAACCGTGGAGCCGACAGTCTCGGCTCCACGGAGGTCGTCAGGGGTGCAGGGGTGCCTCTGCTATTCTACGATAACGCTGAACTCGGCGCCACTGGCATATTCAGCACCGCCCTGCTCGCTGAGGGCATAGAAGCGGATGTAGCGTGCGAGAACAGGCTGGCCAAACATGACGCGCTGTGGGCGGCCGTTGCGCACGAAGGTTCCGGCGTGCACCTTGTTCCATGTTTTGTTGTCGGAGGACACGTAGATTTCGTAATCCTTGACGTAGCCATTGGGGCTGTCGGTGCGCGGCGTATAGACGAAGCCTTTCAGCCGCTGCTCACCGGCGGCATCAAAGTCCACCCAATGGGGAAATTTGGCGAGCGTCACGCCATACTGTGTGTGCCAGATTGTGCGGGGATCGCCGTCTGTGAGGTGGGAGGCATCGCCTTCGCCAGGTTCGAAGCTGCTGACGTAGACGACTTCGAGGGGCACTGTATTGGGAATCTCCTCAAAATGATAGGTAAAGGCGAAGAGCTGGTCGGCCGTGGGATTGTTGTCCGTCTGCATGATCCAAGCTTTTAGCTTGCCTCCCTGGCGGAAGGCAAAGGGGGCTGCATAGGCCTGCGGCTTGCCGTCGCCGAGGGAATACATCAGCTGCCCCTTGGCCGAGGTCGTGAGGGTAACGTTGCCCAGGCGGTCCTGCGTGGCGAGGATGGGGGCGGAGGCTCCGCCCTGAGACCTTGGGAGCGGAAGTACCTTGGCGTCGGTTTTTTGCATGAGGGGGTCGGGCTCCTCTACGCCGTGCAGGGGCGTGATGGTGAAGCCGAAACGGTGACCGCCTGCTTTCACACGGTCGGGACCGAGGGGGCCTCCTTGTCCGCAGCTGTTACCTCCCAGTCCTGTCACCTTGGCATCGAGATGGAGCACGGTGCCCTGGCTGGCAGGTAGCTGGTAGGGATGGGCAGCACCCATGAGCTCTTGCTGCGTATAGGGGAGGGCAGAGCAGCTCATGGTGGGGACAGCGGCCGTGGCATCGCTGTTGACGGTGGGCGTGATGAGCAGTCCGTCGCCCTTGCTATTGGTCAGCTGACACCAGCGCACTTCTTCGCGGTTGCCCATAGCCTGCGGCTTGGGTAGGGGGAAATCCTGAGTCACGCGCCGTTGATGAACCTCGATGAACTGCCCCGTCTTGCGGTCGGTATAGTTGTTCTCGGGGCCACGTCCGTAGTAGGTGTAGTTTTTGAAATCCTTTGGCATGGTCATGCTGTAGCCTATGCGCGGCAGGTCGAGGGAGGGATTGTTGCTCGTGATGGCGGCCTGCAGCTCGATGGCGCCGTCGGGATAGATGGTGTAGACCTGATGGGTCGTGAACTTGAAGTCGCACGTGCGGCTCTTGTCTTCCACGACGGTGTAGACATCCTCAGGATTGCGGTCGCGGTTGGAATAGACAAGGCGTGCGGCGTGGTCGGCTTTGCTTTCCACCATGAAGTGCACGAAGGTGCGACCGTCGGGCTGCGAGGTGGTCTCGTAGTCCACCACTTTGTGCTTGAGGCGGTCGAGACCATTTTCCACCCATGCGCTTGCGGCCCAGTTGTCGTTGTCGGTGGGAGCGCGGAAGGCATCGAGTACGAGGCCATTGCCGTCGGCAATGTAGCCTACGTCGCCATGGCGATAGCCCACGAGGGCACCAGTCTGTTGGTCAAAGGCTATCTCAAAGCCTTCACCCGTAAGGATGAGTTGTCCGTCAGCCGTGGAGAGGCTCGGAGCAGGTTTCTGAGGCATGTCTCCTACGGGAGCCTTTGCCATGTCGGCGGATTTCAAGGGGAGTTGCTCCTCCATCTGTACATAGCCTTCCTCGGCCCACGGCTTGGCATCCTTAAGGCAGAACTGCACCTCCACGAAGTATTCGGCGGAGGGGTCGAGCGCGGAGGGGTCGATGTCAAGGCGGAACTGCTGGCGTTGGCGCGGGCCGATGCTTTCGGCTCCTTCCACCCGTTGCAACTGCTGGTGAACCATCATACGCCCGTCGGGCGTTACGCCGAGCATCTTACGGATGAACTTGCCATGCGTATAGCTGCCGAGCTCTTCGTCCACCTTGGGACAGGGCTTGCCGCCCTTTACCACTTCGCCGTTTTTCCAAAGGCTCCAATAGACATCGTAGGCCGAGAGGTCTGTGAAGTAGTTTTTGTTGAAGATTTCGATGGTGGCCGTCTGTGCATCGGCCATGCTGACAGCTACGTTCTGGTAGACCTTCTTGACCTCATAGTATTGTGGCTTGGCGGAATGGTCGGGGCGCATGATGCCGTTCATGCAGAACATGCCGTCGTTGGGCTTGTCGCGGAAGTCACCCCCATAGCCGTTGTAGCTTTTCCCCGTCTGGGGGTCGTAGGCTATGAGCGCCTGGTCCACCCAGTCCCAGATGGCACCGCCCATGCAAAGGTTGCTACTCTCAATGGCATCCCAATAGTCCACCAGGTTGCCCAGGGCATTGCCCATGGAGTGGGCATACTCGGAGATGTGCATGGGATACTTGATGCTGACCTTGCCATCGCAGGCTGCGCGCACCCAATTGACAGGGGGATACTGGTTGGAGAAGAAGTCGACAATTTCGGAATTTGTATCGCGCTCGTACTGTATGGGGCGGCTTTGGTCAAAAGCCTTGATGGCATCGTAGGCATCCTTGAAATTCTTGCCGGGTCCGGCTTCGTTTCCGAGGCTCCAAATGAGGATGCTGGGATGGTTCACGTGGGCACGTACCATTTCCATGTTGCGTGCCACGTGCATGTTGCGGAACTCCTTGACGTGGCTGAGGCTTTCGCGTTCGTAGTAGTATTCATGGCTCTCAATGTTAGCCTCGTCTTCGAGCATGATGCCGTACTTGTCACAAAGGTAGTACCAATAAGGGTCGTTGGGATAGTGGCTGTTGCGGACGTGGTTGATGTTGCCTCGCTTCATGAGCATTACTTCGTGCTCCATCTGGTAGCGGTCAATGGCATGTCCCCTGCTGCGACTGGTCTCGTGGCGGTTGACACCCTTCATCTTGACAGGCTTACCGTTGAGCAGGAAGTAGCGCCCTGCACGTCCGAACTCGTCGTCAGCGGCTGCCACGTTGTAGAGTCCTCCCTGACGGAAGCCTATATAGGTAGAGAATGTCTGCAGGACTTGTCCTTTTTTGTCCAGCAATTCTCCCACGAGCACGTAGCGTTGCGGGCACTCAGCCGACCAAGGCTTTACAGCCTCGCCGGCATGGATCTCGGTCTTCAGTTGCAGGGTGCCGTTCTCATCAAGGCGGGTAAAGGCTGTACGGCTGGAAATGTCCGTAGGTGTTGTGGCATCGCCATAGAGCTGTACCTCGTAGAGGGAATAGGCAACAGACACGTCAGCGGCTTTCTTCGTCAGATTCTGCACCGTAGCCGTTACGTTGAGCAAGGCGTGGGTGCAAGCAAGGTCCTCATAGGAAGGTATGGCCACCACGTCGGACACTTGCACTTTAGGTTTCGCCGTCAGATAGACGTTGCGGTAGATGCCTGGCAGGCGGAACATGTCCTGGCTCTCCAGGAAGGAGCCGTCGCAGTTACGATACACTTCCACTGCCACGACATTTTCACCTTTAGATTTAAGGAAAGGGGTTATGTCAAACTCGGCAAGGTTGCGCGAGTTCTTGGCAAAGCCTACGTACTTGCCGTTGATCCAAAGATAGAAGAACGAGTCGACACCATCGAAGTTGATATATACTTTGTGGTTTTTCCACTCTTCGGGTACAGTAAAGGTGCGGCGGTAGGAGCCCACTTCGTTCGGAAACTCGCTGACGAGCCAGTCTTTCGGTGCCGACCGCATGACACCACCCTTCCAGTCGTCTATCGCGAGATGGTGCTGAAAGATGACGCGTTGGTTGCTGTAGATGGGGCGGCCATATTTCCATGTGCCGTCCGGCTGGCGCCCAGCTACGTTCCACGACATGGGAAGCCACTCCTCGGCCCATCCCGAGTCGTCATATTCCGGACGGAAGAAGTCCTGTGGACGTTCCGAGGGTTGCTTGGCCCAATGGAAGCGCCACTTCTTGTCGGTCAAGCTCTGTACAAACTTGGAATGCTTGGGAAGCACACGCTGGGCTGTTTCGCGATCGGCGAAGTTAAAAAAGTATGCGTGTGGCTGTAACTTGTTGTATCCCAAGGAATCGGGACTTTGCCATTCCCAACCCGTAGGAGCACTGTCGTTACCGTAGTAATACCCTTTCAACGGCTGTGCCACACACATGGCTGTGGTGAAAAGCGACAACCCAAAAACTGTAAGCATGCGTTTCAGATTCATATCTTCTTTGAGTGATTATTTGTTTTGCGAGCAAAGATAGAACATTTTTTTTGGAAAACGCATGCTGTTTAGGAAAACAAGTATCAGCGTAGGGCACGCATGGCATTGAGGACGGCCAGTACCATCACGCCTACATCGGCAAAGACTGCCATCGGGAGTGTCGCATATCCAAGAACGGCGAGGATCAATACTGCCACTTTTATGGCAATAGCAAAGACAATGTTTTGACGGGCGATGGAGATTGTGCGACGAGCCACTTCTATGGCCGTTACGATGCGAGAGGGGCTATCGTCCATAAGCACCACGTCAGCCGCATCAATTGAAGCATCGCTTCCCATTCCTCCCATGGCGATGCCCACATCTGCACGGGCCAAAGCGGGTGCATCATTGATGCCGTCACCCACGAAAGCTAATGTATTACCCTTTGGGCGTTCGGTTAGCATACGCTCAACGATGTCAACCTTGTCTGGAGGTAGAAGTGCGGCGCAATACTCAGACAGTCCCAGTTCCTTAGCCACATCGGCAGCTACCTCCTCACGGTCTCCTGTAAGCATAACGCAGCGGCTTACGCCAAGAGCACGCAGGCGAGCGATGGCTTTGCTGCTGTCGGGCTTTACCATGTCGCGAATGACGATATGGCCGGCATAGGTACCATTGATAGCCACGTGGATGATGGTGCCGACATGTGAGCACGGGTGCCATTCTGCTCCTACGGCCTCCATCAATAGTTCGTTTCCTACGCAAATATCATCTCTTCCCACTCTGGCACGAATACCCTTTCCGGCAATCTCTTCCACGTTGCTAACGATGCAGCCGTCAGTAGCTTCCTCGGGGAAGGCGGCACGCAGAGCAGCCCCGATAGGATGGGTGGTATGGTGTTCTACGTGTGCGGCAAGGTGGAGAAGGTGGCGTTCATCACATTTGTCAGGATGGACAGCACTCACGACAAAGCGCCCGCTCGTAAGCGTTCCTGTCTTGTCAAAAACGATGGTGTTTATGCGGGATAAGGCATCCATGAAGCTGCTTCCTTTTACGAGTATTCCCTGGCGCGAAGCACCTCCAATGCCGCCAAAGAATGTCAGAGGAACACTGATTACGAGGGCACAGGGGCATGACACCACGAGGAACATCAAGGAACGATAAAGCCACGTGGGAAATGCTGCAGAGAAAGAGGAGCAGAAAAGGGGCGGAAGGGTAGCAACGCCAATAGCCACCAGTACGACTACGGGAGTGTAGATGCGTGCAAACCTTCGAATGAAGGTCTCGCTCTGCGACTTGCGGTCGGCGGCATGTTCTACAAGGTGTATGATTTTCTGTACGGCACTCTCAGTGAGCGTCTTTGTCGTGCGCATACGTATCACCCCCGTGAGGTTTACGCATCCAGCACAGACATTATCCTCAATGGTTGCTGTGGGTGGCATGCTTTCGCCCGTCAGTGCCGCTGTGTCAAGGGTGGTGGTGCCATCCACGATGATACCATCTAGCGGTATGCGTTCGCCTGCTTTCACTGTGATGATGGTTCCCGGCATGACCTCTTCCGGTTTCATGTCGCCTTCGTCTGTGTGCACTACGTCGGGGCGCAGGGCTGTCAGGTGGGCAATGCTACGTCGGCTTTTTCCTTCCGCATACTCCTCAAAAAACTCGCCCACTTGGAAAAAAAGCATCACAAAGACGGCTTCTGCAAACTGTGCTTCTGCGCCAGGAAGGAAGCCGATGGAAAGTGCCCCGATGGTGGCTACGGTCATGAGAAAATTCTCATTGAAGACATCCCCCTCGGTAATGCCTTCCCAAGCCTCACTCAAGGTGCCCCATCCGGCCAGGAGGTAGGAGGGGAGATAGAGTACCAGCAATTGCCACGTGGGCAGTGTGCATGTCTTCTCTATAAAAATGGCCACAGCGAGGAGGAGTGACGTAAGTGCAATCCTTATCCAGCGATTTCTGCTTTCGTGCGCTTCGTGCTCCTTGTGGTCGTGAAGCGTTTCGTGGTGTTCGTGTGTGCTGCATTCGCAGCAGCAATGGTGTTTGTGAGCCATATTTTTGCATCTTTGATTGTTTTGTGCCGGCAAAAATACGACGCGCGCCTTGCAACTTGGTTGCAAAGCGCGCTCGGGTAGGTAGGTAAGTAAGAAGTTGTTGCTATACGCATGTGTAGCCTCCATCAACGGCAAGTGCCACGCCCGTCACATAACTGGAGGCGGGAGATGCGAGGAAAATGGCCGTTGTGTCCAATTCGCCTTCGTTGCCGTAGCGCTCCTGAGGAATAGCATTCTTTGCGTATTCACTGAACCAGTCGGTCTCAAGCGTATCCTTCGTGAGCGGCGTCCAGAAGTAGCCCGGGCATATGGTGTTCACGGTGATGCCATATTTTCCCCACTCGGCGGCAAGGCCGCGTGAGAGGTTCACAACGCCCCCCTTGGCTGCATGATAAGGAGAGCAGGGAGCAATCTTGTTTCCAACAAGCCCATACATGGAAGCGATGTTGATGATGCGACCATATTTGGCAGGAATCATGGCATGCTTAGCCACGGCGCGTGCCATCTTAAATGTACCAAAGAGGTCAATCTGCATCTCATTGTCAAACTGCTGGTCGGTGATGTCTTCTGCCGGAGCCACAGCACCAGTGCCGGCGTTGTTGATGAGAATGTCGATGCGGCCGAAACGCTCCATGGTCTGGCGGACCACATCTTCCACCATCTCAGTACTTGTGATGTCGCAGCGGATGGGTAGGACCTCTACGCCGAAGTCTTTACGAAGTTCTGCGGCCACCTCTTCCAGTTTTTCCATTCTGCGTGCAATGGGGACAATGTTGCACCCTTGATTGGCGAGAGCGCGTGCCATCTGCACGCCAAGGCCTCCTGAGCATCCTGTAACAATGGCAACTTGACCTTTAAGGTCGAAATAATTTTTCATGATTGTTGGGTTTTTATTTGTTGATAAGTTTGAAACGAAAGGTTATTATTATTTATTGTCTGTCAGGCTTTCTTTTTTTGTCCATGAAAGTTGCAGCCAGACGTTTCAAGGCTGCACGATTCGGCTTGCTTGTAGGTGTCATAGGGAGTTGGGCGACTGCGATGAAACAACGAGGCACTTCATGGCGTGAAAGGTGCTCGCGGCAGTACGCTTTTATCAGAGCTTCATCCTCCTGGTGGTTTGCTTCGTACACCATGACAAGCTTTTCGCCAAGGCTTGCGTCGGGCACGGCTGTAAGCGAAAAGCGGATAGGCAGTTTTCGAAGGCGTTCTTCCAGACGTTCAAGTTGCAGTTTTATGCCGCCCGTGACGATAGTGTTGTCGCGCCGTCCGAGGATGCGAAACGTCCCGTTGCGGAGAATCTCCGCCAAGTCGTTTGTGTGAAGCCATTCATCTCCTGCTACCTCAGCCTTCAGCATGAGGCAGCCATTGTCATCGGTAGCGACCTCGACACCCTTCAAGGGGGTGTAGGCTTCGGCTGCCTCGGCACCGTTTAGTTTCCGCAGGGCAATGTGGGAGAGAGTCTCTGTCATGCCATAGGTGCTCCATACATGATGGGGGAATGACTTGAGGGAATCGGCAAGTTCCGAGGAAATAGCCCCGCCCCCGATGATGAGCTGGCGGATGCCGCGCAGGAGGCGAATTTCGCGTTTTGAACCATGCAGGGTTTCATATACCTGCATGGGGGTCATGGCAGCAAAGTCGGGCGACCGACGCAAGCCAAGAAGCGGATGAGAGGAGGGGGTGGCAATGATGAGCGGCATGTTCCACAACGAAGAACGCACGCATTGCATCTTTCCTGCAATATACTCCACGGGGAGGCAAAGCAGACAGGTATCCTTTCCCTTTCTTAGATGTAATGTGGAGCATGTCGTTTCAGCGCTTGTCTTCATGCGTGTTTTTTCTACGGTGATTTCCTTGGGACGACCTGTACTGCCAGAGGTTTTGACAAGCATTGTCGTGGATTCATCGTTCCATTT
This sequence comes from Alloprevotella sp., assembly GCA_017446765.1. Lineage (GTDB taxonomy): Bacteria > Bacteroidota > Bacteroidia > Bacteroidales > Bacteroidaceae > Alloprevotella. Next base: position 15,521 of record JAFSQD010000072.1, on the reverse strand, counting down.
TCTCCGAAAGAGGTTTACTTGCTCGCGGAAGAGCGCATCTTTCTGGGTACCACGCCACAGTCTTTCGCCTTCTATCCTGAGTCCTGTCCCTTCGAAATTCTGTTCAAACAGTAGTCCAGTCCCTAATCCTTGGGCTCTGGCTGGCATCTCGGGGAGGGTGGAACTCCAGGCTGCAATAGCGTTGAGGCCGATATTGCTTTCTAAAGCACTTGTCACCCAAAAGCCTATGCCCAACTTTCGTGCCTCTTGTACCCATTCCTCACATCCCGAAATGCCACCATGTAGCGAAGGCTTCAGTACGATGAACTGAGGGCGTACATCGCACAGCATCCTGTGCTTTTCTTCCAGTGAGTGCAGGCCGATGAGTTCTTCATCGAGGGCAATGGGGAGGGGCGATGCCTCGCAAAGGCTACGCATAGCTGCCCATTGGCCTTTGCGGATTGGCTGTTCAATGCTGTGGATGCCGAATTGTGCAAGAAGTTTAAGTTTTTCCAGGGCATCCGATGGTGAAAAGGCACCATTGGCATCCACTCGTAGCTCTACGGTCTCGGGCGAGTAGCGACTGCGTAATGTGCGGATAAGTTCTAATTCTGCATCAAAGTCGAGGGCACCGATTTTCAGTTTTATGCAAGAAAAACCCGAAGAAAGCTTTTCCTCCATCCGCTCAAGCATTTTCTGTTTTGACCCCATCCACACGAGTCCGTTAATGCGTATGCCCTCTATTCCCTGTGTGAATGGAGTGTCGTAGAGACAAAACATATCGCCTTGTAGACTGGCACGTGCGGATTGTAATGCTGTTTCGAGGCCGAAGAGGATGGAAGGGTAGGGGCGTAGTGCCTCTCGGTCGAGGGCTCCATCGTTTTTCTCGAGTTCCTTACAGGCCTGATGGAGGCGTTTCTCGTAGCGTGCGTCGAAGTCGGGGCTCAGGTCGAAGAGCGGAGCACACTCACCAAGTCCGAAAGCAGTGCGGCCTGCGTCGTCATAGCGAACGGCGACATACCATATGTTTCTTTCCAGATATACACCACGTGACGTGCCGGCCGGCTGGAGGAAACGCAAAGTGCGGGGAAATATGCGTGTTTGAAACATTTTATAGTGGTGAGTGGCAAATGACTGTGGCAAGTGACGGTCTATGGATTCATGCCAGCAAAGTGGCTGAAATCGGGGTCGCGTTTCTCAAGGAAAGCACGTCCGCCTTCTTGTGCTTCGTCCAGCATGTAGTAGAGCATGGTGGCGTCACCTGCCAACTCTTGTATGCCAGCTTGTCCGTCCAGTTCGGCGTTGAGGCCGGCTTTTATCATGCGGAGAGCCAATGGTGAGAGTTTCATCATTTCCACGGCCCATGCCACGACTTCGTCTTCCAGGACTTCGGGTTCCACAACCTTGTTGACCATACCCATTCTTTCTGCTTCTTCTGCCGAGTATTGGCGGCACATGAACCATATCTCGCGTGCTTTTTTCTGTCCGACTATGCGGGCAAGGTAGGATGCTCCGAAGCCCGCGTCGAAACTTCCGACCCGAGGGCCTGTTTGTCCGAAACGGGCGGTGCGGCTGGCAATGGTAAGGTCGCACATGAGATGAAGAACGTGCCCGCCGCCGATGGCGTATCCGTTCACCATTGCAATGACGGGCTTGGGCAGCGAACGAATGTGCTTTTGTACGTCGAGGACGTTTAGCCGCGGTACGCCGTCACTGCCCACGTAGCCTCCACGCCCTTTCACGTGCATGTCGCCTCCGGCACAAAACGCTTTGTCGCCCGCACCTGTCAGCACGACCACCCGGATGTCGCTGCGCTCGCGGCAAATGGCCAGTGCATTATCGATTTCAGCTACGGTCAACGGCGTGAAAGCATTGCGCCAACGGGGGCGGTTGATGGTGATGCGGCCAATGCCGTTGTAGAAGTCGAAGAGTATCTCTTTGTAGTGTTCTATTGTTGTCCAGGTTCTCATGATGAAGGAATCTATAAGGGTGAGTATTTGTCAAAGGGGGATATTCACTTCAAGCAGTCTGGGGGACTTGCTGGCGTCTGCGATCAATGCTCTTATTTCTGTTTCAAGGCGTGGGGAAGTACAATCCGTGCACGAATATGCCACGCCGAAGCTGTGGCAAAGTCCCTCGGCTGAGGTCTTATGGCTGGCAGCCACGATGGGTTTAAGGGCTGGGCTTTCCTTCAGTCCGGGGAGTGAGTGGAAAATACCTCCACCGCCGTTATTCAGCAGGAGTATGCGTAGTTCCCCGCCCAGTGTCTTGTTCCAAAGGGCATTCGCATCGTAGAAGAAACTGAGGTCGCCTGTGACGAGAAGCGTCTTCTTCGGCTGGCAGCCTCGCATGAGGCTTTCTGTCCTTTCGGCCAGCGCATAGCCCACGGCAGTCGAAATGCTTCCTTCGATGCCGTTTGTGCCTCGGTTGCAAACGATTCGGAGGGTGCCGCCTCCGTCAAAGAATCGACGTGCCATGCGTATGGGCGTGCTGTTGGCGAGGTGAAGCGAGCCGGTGCGACCGTCTTCTTCAACAGCTCTGGCAAGGGCTGCAAAAGCTCTCTCCTGAGGTGACAGGTCGGATTCGTCCTGTATGCGCTTATTCCACTGTTGGGTCAGGAGTGATTGCAGGCGTCGCACTTCAGCATTTTCTGGCAGTTCGTCGGCCAGTTGTCGCAGTGCGCATTCGGTGTCACCATAGACAATTGCCGAAAGATGGCGGAAGGTGTCGGGCGTGCCGTTACCTTCCTCTATGCGCACCACGCGTAAATCCCTGCGATTTTGGAAGTCTTGCTTGAGTTTTTTCCCGATCTGGTTTCCTCCGGCATGCACGATCACATATTTTCCTTCGGCAAGCGGCTCTTCTTCCAGCAAAAGCGTGCGCCACGAATATGCCTCGCCGGCAATCAGCTCGGGCAGCACAAGCATCTGGCCTTGTTGTTCTATGCGGCACACGGTATCCGATGCTGGGAAGTCACGCTGGCCCAACACGAGGAGAGGGATGCCCCCATGCGCAATGAGATGCATGATGTCTTGAGGTATGGGGCGTGAGGTAGCTTTGCGCACTATTTTTGGCAGCATCACTTTGGGCTGGCAAGGGGAGGAAAACCCGAAAAGAGGTTCGGGGATAGGTAAGTTAACGTGGACGGGACTTCCTCCATGTCGGCCGAGGGCGGAATATGCTTGACAGAATAGCTGCTTAAGATGCCACTGTCCGTCAATGTCGTCCGCTTTTTCCGGCAGATGGAACGTTTCCGCGTAAGGGGTCAGCGCTCCCTGTTGTTGCAGGGTCTGCCCTTCCAACTGCCCTATGAGGCAGCTGGGGCGGTCGGCGGAGATGACCAGCAGGGGAATATGGCGCATGTAGGCTTCGGCCACGGCTGGAAGCGTGTTAAGCAGGGCGCTCCCCGACGTGACGCATACGGCTACGGGCACTCCCGTGCGCAGTGCCATGCCCAGTGCCACGAAGGCTGCGCTTCGTTCGTCGGTCACTTCATGCGCGCGCAACTGCGGGCGCATGAGATGAATATTATGTGTAAGCGGGGCGTTCCTGGCTCCAGGGCACACCACGACATCCTTCACGCCAAGGGCAGGCAGGGCAGCGGTTAGGAGGTTTACGCTTATATGGTCGGAAAACATCATGAGTGACAATTGACAAGTTTAGGTGTTCTCGTAGAGTATGCGGGTGACGGCTTCCATCTTGCGGCATGTTTCGTCCCACTCAGCCTGTTCCGTGCTCTCGCAGAGCAACCCGCCCCCAGCATATATGCATGCCCGTCCGGGGAAGAGCTGCATGGTGCGCAGGGAAACGTAGATGTGCGAGTCGGTCCTGGATAGCAGGCCTGTGAATCCAGCATAGTACAGCCTCTCGGCTTTTTCCGTCAAATTCTCAATGATGCCAAGTGCAACTTTGCGGGGTTCGCCGCAAACGGCTGGTGTGGGGTGCAGCTGTTCCAGTAGAGTTCCTATGCCCACTTTTCCTCTCTCGGTGCTGAAGCGGATGGGGGTGCATAGATGGGCAATGCGTCCGGCATGGCGCACTCCCAGTCCCTCTGTTTCCGCGTGGGTGGAAAGGGGGCGTATGGTACGTAGTATGAAGTCGGTCACGAGTTGTTGCTCGTGAAGATTCTTAGGCCCGAAGGCCTCCACCTCAGGAAGCTGGCCTTCCACAGCGGGAAGGGTGCCGGCCAACGACATGGTGTACCAATCCGTTCCGTCTCCCGTCAGCAACAGTTCCGGCGAAGCCAGCAGCCAGCATCCCGTCAGCGGCGTGTCGAAGAGGCAAACATAGCTGTCTGGATAGATGTGGCAGGCTCGCAGGAAAAGTTCGTCTGGCGTATAGTTGCCCGTGGGTACCTCTGCCGTCCGGGCAAGCACCACCTTCTGACATGCCCTATCTCGTAATTGCTCCATAGCCTGGGCGAAAGACTTTCTGTAAGCCTCGCGTTCCTCTCGTCGCGGACATCGGTGCAGGGCGAGGTCTGGGATGTGTTCAGGCAGGGGAAGCCTGCGTGTGCGGTCGGGGTGCATCAGGAGAAGCGGGTGCTTCTCGTCGCCCATCCTAAAGGGAGCGATGACGAACCCTTCCTTCCCGTTCAGTTCGGATGGCGTGTGCAAGCATTCTGGGGGCGCATCCTGCTCCAGTTCAAAGTAATGATCTTCGCCCGGGAGGCGGTATTTTGCGGTCGCTATCATCGAATTATTTCGTTTTCGCGGCGAAGGTAGCAAAAAATAGCGTCATACTGCATGTCCCGAAACGGCTTTTAGCGCAAAAGTGCATCTCAACCATCGGAGGTTTCCGCTCCTAACGGGAGTGCCTCGACTGTGATGCAGGGCAATAGGCAAAATATGAATAGAGACCCAACACGAGAATGTTGTCGCATGATCGCCTTTCCGTTTTGCATGTTAAGAATGCATCATGCAACAAGTCCAAGAGGTCAAGACGTGGTCCTTTCTGAACGGGAAAACATGTTTTTTTTACCTTGTATGAAAGGTCGGCGCTATCGGGGATGTGGAACGGTGAAGTGTCTGTAGGTGTGGACTCACTTGTTTCCGTGATGGGCAGAAACTCTTTTCCGTGATTTGTGCTTTTGGAAATAAAAAAAACTCACATTGGGTTGGCTTAGTCGTATTTCATTTATACCTTTGCACGGCTTTTCGCGGATGTCAGCTCTCCGCGTAAAGCCGATCCAACACAAAAACTAAGGATAAAAAACAAACCTGAAACTGACCGCCGGAAACGGTGCTAAGGGAGGCTTTCTGCTGTGGAAGTCTCCCTTTTTTCAAAAAAATCCGTACATTTGTGCGCTATAACGTCCTTTTTTACGTTAATTAGAAAAAACGAGCATAAAGAATATGGCAATGATAAAGACTTTGAGCCACTTGACAGGGGCCTTATTGGCAAGCCTTATGGCAGTGAGCGTGGCGGTCCCGCTTGCTGCGCAGACCTGCAGTCCGACGATGCGCGTCACGGGCGGGGACATGGTTGATGCCGAAGCAACGGAATATGACGGAAATGCCCCGATGAGGGCTCTCTTTGAGGCAAATCCGGAGGACGTGGGGGAGTATCTCCCCCTCTACGAGTGGCGTTTCACGAGACAGAATGAGGAGACGCCTTTCCTTGTGAGATATGACGAGCAAACAGACTATACTTTTACCGAAAGCGGTTCATTCTTCGTTGAGTTGCGAGTGAGTTTCGTTCTTGGCACAGACACCATCGACTATGCCATGTCCGAGCCTTTTGCCATCAGTATCAGCGAGAGTCTCCTGGAAGTGCCCAACGCCTTCACGCCCAACGATGACGGCTCGAACGATGTGTTCAAGGTGAAAAATCATCAAAGCATTGTAGAGTTCAAAGCCATGGTCTTCAGTCGTAGTGGAAAGAAGCTCTACGAATGGACAGACATTGACGGCTTCTGGGATGGGCGTAGCGGAGGGAGAGAATGTCCCGACGGTGCCTATTACCTGAACATTCAGGCGCGGGGTGCCGACGGACGGCATTACGACATACGGAAAACCATTAACCTGCTGCGCGGCTTCCAGCAGTTATCGGGGGGAGTAGATGAGTAACATAGAAGTATACGGGGCACGTGTCCACAATCTCAAGAACGTGGACTGTCAGATACCGCGCAGGTCGTTGGCCGTTGTCACGGGCTTGAGCGGCTCGGGAAAGAGCTCGTTGGCCTTTGACACCTTGTACGCAGAAGGCCAGCGACGCTATATTGAGACTTTTTCGGCCTACGCCCGAAACTTCCTTGACAACCTGGAGCGTCCCGACGTGGACAAGATCACAGGGCTCTCGCCCGTCATTTCCATCGAGCAGAAGACGACCAATAAGAACCCGCGTTCCACCGTGGGGACAGTGACGGAAATATATGATTTCTTGCGCCTCCTCTATGCACGTGCGGGTACTGCCTACTCCTACGTAAGCGGGGAAAAGATGGTAAAGTATACGGAAGAAAAAGTCGTGTCCCTCATACTCGACCGCTATGAAGGTTGCAAAGTGATGCTTCTTGCCCCTTTGGTGCGTTCCAGAAAGGGTCACTATAAGGAACTCTTTGACAGTGTACGCAAGAAAGGCTTTCTCACCGTGCGTGTAGATGGCGTGGTGCAGGAAGTAAAGGCAGGCATGAAGGTGGATCGCTACAAAAATCACGACATTGAGGTGGTCGTTGACAAATTGCGGGTGCAAGGCAAGGACGAGGAGCGTCTGAAAAAGAGCGTCGCACAAACCCTGACGCAGGGTAATGGCCTCATGCTCGTGCTGGATGTTGAGACCAATGAGGCTCGTTACTACAGCCGACTGCTAATGGATCCCGTAAGCGGTATTTCCTATCGTGAGCCTGCCCCAAACAATTTTTCATTCAATTCAACGCAGGGCGCATGCCCTAAGTGTAAGGGCCTGGGCTTTGTCAGCGTGATGGACAAAGACAAGGTCATCCCTGACCCCAAGCTTTCTATCCGCGATGGTGCCCTGGCACCGCTGGGGAAATACAAGAGCCGCCTCATCTTCTGGGAGGTGGAGGCGGTGTTGGCAGAATACGGTTGTAGCCTTGACATGCCCGTGGGCGAACTGCCCGAGGAGGCTCTTGATGCTATCTTCAATGGCAAGGCAGACCGCTTGCATATCCCCGCAGCCATCATGCATACGACCGACGACCAGTACGTGGAGTTTGACGGACTGGTGAAATATGTCCGCCAGATGGCCGATGCAGAAATGACAGCAGCATCCCAGCGTTGGGCTGAACAATTCTCGAAGGAAGCATTGTGCCCGCATTGTCATGGTCAGCGCCTCAACCAGGAAGCTCTCTCATATCGTTTTGACGGAAAAAACATAGCCGAGCTCTCGGCAATGGACATCCGCGAGCTCTATGAATGGACCGATGGTGTGGAAGAGCGGGTGGAAAAGAAAAATGCTGCCATTGCACATGAAATACTGAAAGAACTACGCACGCGCTTGAAGTTCTTGCTCGACGTGGGCTTGGACTATCTCTCCCTAAGCCGTTCTACGATGTCTCTCAGCGGCGGCGAAAGCCAGCGCATACGCTTGGCAACTCAGATAGGTTCTCAGCTTGTCAACGTCCTTTATATCCTGGACGAACCCAGCATCGGCCTCCATCAGCGTGACAATCAGCGGCTCATCCGTTCGCTGAAGGAATTGCGCGACATTGGGAATACCGTCATTGTAGTGGAACACGACGAGGATATGATGCGCGCCGCGGACTACATCGTAGACCTCGGCCCGAAGGCTGGAAGGTTGGGCGGCGAGGTCGTCTTCCAGGGAACACCGGCCGAGATGCTGAAGGCCAATACGCTGACAGCGGACTACCTGAACGGGCTGCGAAAGGTCGGAATACCCGAAAAACGGCGAAAAGGAAACGGAAAGAGACTCCGGGTTGTGGGCGCAGGCGGCAACAACCTGCAACACATCACGGTGGACTTTCCTCTTGGCAAACTTATCTGTGTGACGGGTGTGTCGGGGAGTGGGAAGTCTACGCTCGTCAACGACACGCTACTCCCCATTCTCTCACAGCATTTCTTCCACTCCCTGCGCGAACCTTTGTCCTACGAGCGGATTGAAGGACTGGAGAATGTGGACAAGGTGGTGGCTGTGGATCAGAGTCCCATCGGCCGCACGCCTCGTTCCAATCCTGCCACCTATACAGGAGTATTCACCGACATTCGCGAACTTTTCGTTAATTTGCCCGAGGCGAAGATGCGCGGGTACAAGCCGGGACGTTTTTCCTTCAACGTGAAAGGAGGGCGCTGCGAAACCTGCAAGGGCAATGGTTACAAGACCATAGAAATGAATTTCCTGCCCGATGTATACGTGCCCTGTGAGGAATGTCACGGAAAGCGCTACAACCGCGAAACGCTGGAGGTTCGCTTCAAAGGTAAGAGCATTTCCGATGTGCTGGACATGACCATCAACAATGCTGTCGAATTCTTTGAGAACGTCCCAAATATCCTGCATAAAATTAAGGTGTTGCAGGACGTGGGGCTGGGCTATATCAAACTGGGACAGAGCAGCACGACACTTAGCGGAGGCGAGAGCCAGCGCGTCAAGCTGGCCACCGAACTCTCCAAGCGCGACACCGGACGCACCGTCTACATCCTGGACGAGCCCACTACAGGACTTCATTTTGAGGATATCCGCGTGCTGCTTGGCGTCTTGAACCGTCTCGTGGATAAAGGAAACACCGTCATAGTTATTGAACACAACCTTGACGTCATTCGTGCTGCCGACTGGCTCATCGATATGGGGCCTGAAGGCGGGCGAGGGGGCGGCACCGTTGTCGTCACCGGTACGCCAGAGCAAGTTGCAAAATCAAAGAAAGGGTATACCGGGCAGTTCTTGTGACCGTCAGAATCAATTCTAATTCAAAAACCATAAATAGCACATGTTTGAAAATCAACCCAAAGGGCTTTATGCCCTTGCGCTGGCCAACACAGGCGAGCGCTTCGGCTACTACACGATGTTAGCCGTATTCGCGCTTTTCCTGCGCGAAAACTTCGGCCTTGCTCCCGGCACGGCAGGTGCCATCTATAGCACCTTCCTTGCTTTAGTCTACTTCCTCCCGCTCTTTGGCGGCATGTTGGCCGACAAATTCGGCTATGGGAAGATGGTCACCATCGGCATCCTCATCATGTTTGCCGGCTATCTTGTACTCTCCATCCCCCTCGGCGGCGATGTAGTTGCCATGGTGGGCATGATTGCCGCCTTGCTGCTCATTAGCTTTGGAACGGGACTCTTCAAGGGAAATCTCCAGGTGATGGTGGGTAACCTCTACGACGAGGCACGATTCAGCACGTCTCGCGACAGCGGTTTTTCCATTTTCTACATGGCCATCAACATTGGTGCCCTCTTCGCTCCTACTGCCGCCGTGAAGATTATGGAGTGGGCAGAGACATCACTCGGCTACACTCATGCTGACGCCTACCACTTTGCTTTCGCCGTGGCCTGTGTATCGTTGGTTCTTTCCATTGCCATCTATTATGGTTTCCGCAGAACTTTCCGCCACGTGGAGAGTGATAAGAAAAAGGATGCCGCGACCGAGGCTGTAGCGGCGGAGAAGGAAGACGCAAAAGACACGAAGGAACGCGTCATTGCCCTCTGTCTCGTATTTGCCGTTGTCATCTTCTTCTGGATGGCCTTCCATCAGAATGGCTTGACGCTGACCTATTTTGCAAATGAGTTTGTGACCCCGAGCGTGACGGGTTCCGCTTCGATGCCTTTTGATGTGATAAACCTCGTACTTTGCATTGTCATCGTCTATGCCCTCTTTTCCATCTTCCAAGGGAAGAGCGTCAAGACAAAGTGTGTCGCCGGTGCCGTCATCCTGCTCTGCCTCGGTGCCCTGGGCTACCAGTACGCAGCATCTCAAGGAACGGAAGTGGCTCTGGCCGCTCCTATCTTCCAACAGTTCAATCCCAGCTTTGTCGTGGCTCTCACACCTGTGAGCCTTGCTATCTTTGGCTGGCTTGCGGCTCGTGGCAAGGAGCCCAGCGCCCCGCGTAAGATTGCATACGGCATGCTGGTGGCAGGTGCCGCCTACCTCATCATGGTGGCAGGTTCCATTGGGCTGTTGACGCCCGATGCACAAGCTGTTGCGGCCGATGCAGACAAAACCTTTGCCGACCCCAACCTTCTCATTGGTACCTACCTCGTACTGACATTCGGCGAACTGCTCCTCAGCCCGATGGGAATATCCTTCGTTTCCAAGGTAGCTCCTGCCAAGCTGAAAGGCACGATGATGGGCGGATGGTTCGTTGCAACAGCTCTCGGTAACTTCCTCGTCAGCGTGGGTGGCTTCCTTTGGGGCAGCCTTCCCCTGTGGGTCGTATGGACAGTATTCATCGTGCTCTGCCTGCTCAGTGCCGCATTCATGTTTGCCGTAATGAAGCGCCTTGAAAAAGTGTGCTGATCAAGGGCAGAAAGCATTTTCCAAACCAACAACAAGGAGTCTCCGTGCGAGGCTCCTTGTTTTTTAAGCGGAAATTCCTATCTTCGCGCCCGAAAACAGAAACAGAGAAAGATTATGGCACAAGAAGACACGTTTAAAAAAATCGTTTCCCATTGCAAGGAATATGGTTTTGTATTTCCGTCAAGCGACATCTACGATGGCCTGGCTGCTGTCTACGACTATGGACAGAATGGTGTTGAACTGAAAAACAACATCAAGCAATACTGGTGGCAGTCAATGGTCCTGCTCCATGAGAACATCGTGGGTATTGACTCGGCCATCTTCATGCACCCCACCATCTGGAAGGCCAGCGGCCATGTGGACGCTTTCAACGACCCACTCATTGACAACCGTGACTCAAAGAAGCGCTATCGCGCCGACGTACTGATAGAAGACCAGCTTGCAAAGTACGACGAAAAGATTGAGAAGGAAGTGGCGAAAGCAAAGAAACGTTTCGGAGAAAGCTTCGACGAAGCACTTTTTCGCCAGACCAACCCTCGTGTCCTCGAACATGCCCAAGAGCGCGATGCTCTCCATGCCCGCTTTGAGAAGGCTCTCAACGATAATGACCTTGCAGAGATAAAGCAAATCATTCTTGACGAGGAAATCGTGTGCCCCATCAGCGGCACCCGAAACTGGACCGACGTGCGCCAGTTTAATCTCATGTTCAAGACCGAGATGGGAAGTACCGCCGAAGGAGCCTCCACCATCTATCTGCGTCCTGAAACGGCTCAAGGCATCTTCGTCAACTATCTCAACGTCCAAAAGACCGGCCGAATGAAGGTACCTTTTGGCATAGCCCAGATAGGCAAAGCCTTCCGCAACGAGATAGTGGCTCGTCAGTTCATCTTCCGCATGCGTGAGTTTGAGCAGATGGAGATGCAATTCTTCGTGCGCCCTGGCACAGAGCTTGATTGGTTCAAAAAGTGGAAAGAAACGCGCATGGCCTGGCATCAGGCCCTCGGCTTCGGTGCCGAGAACTATCGCTTCCACGACCACGAGAAGCTGGCACACTATGCCAATGCAGCCAGCGACGTGGAGTTCCGTATGCCCTTCGGCTTCAAAGAGGTCGAAGGCATTCACTCACGCACCAACTTTGACCTCTCTCAACATGAGAAGTATTCTGGGCGGAGCATCAAGTATTTTGACCCAGAAGCCAATGAAAGCTATACGCCGTATGTCATAGAGACAAGTATCGGCGTAGACCGCATGTTCCTTAGTGTCATGTGCCACAGCTACCAGGAGGAACAACTGGAGGGAGGCGATACGCGCGTAGTGCTGCGCCTCCCCGCAGCCTTGGCTCCCGTAAAGCTGGCAGTGCTGCCATTGGTGAAGAAAGACGGACTTCCCGAGAAGGCACGTGAGATAATGGACGACCTCAAGTTCCACTTCAACTGCAAATACGAAGAGAAAGATACTATTGGCAAGCGCTATCGTCGCATGGACGCCATAGGAACTCCCTATTGCATAACGGTCGACCACGAGACACTCACCGACAATTGCGTTACCCTGCGCGACCGCGACACGATGGAACAGCAGCGAGTGCCCGTCGGGCAGCTCCGCAGCCTCATTGAGGACAAAGTGAGCATCACTTCTCTCTTAAAGAAACTACAATGAAAAGATTCCTGTTTTTCCTGACGCTACCCCTGCTGCTTCTTCTGGGGTTAACATCCTGCTCGGAGAATGTCAACGACGAGGATACGGAGTATCAGGACTGGAAGCAGCGCAACGAAGCATTTTTCCGCGAGAAGATGGACATTGCTAAGGCTTCTGTGGCTGCGGCACGTGCACAGTATGGTGAGGACTGGGAAGCCCATTGCAACTATCGCATCTACCGCAGTTTCGCCGTCACCGATGCGACAGACCCGGCAAAGGTTGATTCCATCTGCGTGGAAATTGTAGAGCGTGGTACGGGAAGCGGTAGTCCACAGTACACGGACAGCGTAGACATCAACTACCTACGCCGTCTTATGCCAACAGAACAATATCCGCAAGGGCGCACCACAGGCCATTCGGGTTTTACCGTAAAGCCCGAGGATATCTTTGCCGCTCAGAATGCTCCCACATTGGGGCGTCGTGTCAACGCCATTACCTCCGTCTCTACCGCTTCGGGACTCACCTATGGCGAGTCCACAGCCCTGCAGCATATGTGCATTGGCGACCGTTGGCGTATCTATATCCCCTCGCGGATGGCCTTTGGTACAAACGTGACAGGTGTCACCCCCGCCCATTCCACGCTTATTTCCGAAATACGTCTGTGCGCCTTCTACCGCGCAGGCTATTCTGTGCGGCCTCTATGACTGTTGCCGCACTCATCTCGGGCGGTGTGGACAGCGCCGTTGCCGTCCATATGCTCTGCGAGCAAGGCTTACGCCCCGACCTGTTCTACATCAAGATAGGTTCCGGGCCGCAAGGAGAATGGGACTGTACGGCAGAGGAAGATTGGGAAATGTCGTCAGCCATAGCGCGTCGCTATGGCCTCAAGCTTGAACTCGTAGACCTTCAGGCGGAGTACTGGAATCGCGTCGTCGGCTACGTGATTGAGCGCTTGCGTGCCGGCCTCACGCCAAACTCCGATGTCATGTGCAACAAACTGATCAAGTTCGGGTGTTTCGAGGAACGCGTGGGCTATCAGTATGACCGCATTGCCACTGGCCACTATGCTACCACCGAGGTGGACGAGGAGCGGCGTATGTGGCTCTGCACAAGTCCCGATGCCGTGAAGGATCAGACCGACTTCTTGGCCCAGCTTGACGGAAGCATCATCCGAAAATCCCTTTTCCCCGTGGGCGGCCTCCCTAAGGAGGAAGTACGTCGCATAGCCGAGGAAAATCATCTTGCTCCCGCTCATCGTCGTGACTCACAGGGCATCTGTTTCCTGGGGAAAGTTCAGTTTTCCGAACTCGCACGTCGCTACTTAGGCGAGCGTGAGGGTATCGTTGTCGAGAAAGAAACAGGCAACGTCATTGGTCGCCACAAGGGCTATTGGTTCTACACCATCGGTCAGCGGAAGGGGCTCGGTTTCGGAGGAGGTCCGTGGTATGTAGTAAAGAAAGACACGTCACGCAACATCATTTACGTTAGCCATGGCTATCAGACGTTAGCAGCCTACAGCACCCACGTACCGCTCGCCGCCCCCAACTTTATTACGCTCAATCCTTTTGCTACAGATGGCGTCTTTGAGCTTACCTTCAAGATACGCCATACGCCCGAGTTTACCCACGGGACCCTTCATGTGAAGGACGGTCACTACGCAATACGCTCGTCAAATCCGGTGCAGGGTGTCGCGCCTGGACAATTTGCCACACTCTACGACATCCACCGCCATCGCTGCTACGGGAGTGCCGAGATAGCAGGTTAGACTACCTCCTTGCCGAAAGGCGTGAGAGCCAGACGTGCCAGGCGGAAATGCATGCGGCCGAACGGGATGCCGATGATTGTGATATAAAAGAGAAGGCCAAAGCCGATGTGAGTCAGCCAAATGCCAATACCACCCACACAGAGCCACAGCACGTTCATGAACATGTTCAGACAACCAGGCTGAGGCTCTTTTCTTTGTATCTCTGCTCCAAAAGGCCAAAGAGCCAATACCCCCAATTTCATGCTTTGTAGCCCGAAAGGGATGCCAACAATGGTCAGCATCATGACCAAGCCGCCAATGAAATATTCAATGGCAATCTCCAGACCGCCAAATACTACCCAGATGATGTTTCCTAAAGTCTTCATCGTGTTGCTTTTCTATTTTTCTGCAAAAATACGAAAATAATCTCAAAGGGAAAAGTTTTCGTGGGGTCACCCCTTTGAGGTTTTAGTAAGCCCTCACGTGTGCTGTTATTCATCATAACCATGACGAAAAAACGTGAGTTGGGGATTGCTGTAAACTCTTATCGGACAGCCTTGAAACTTGAATAACAATTTTTCAGAGGAAAAACTGCTACTTCTGCTACCAAGTAGTCGTAGCCAACACATTTCCAATACTCTACAAGCATTCGCGGGGTAGCAGTAAGACGGCGTCGAAATGGCACTTAGCCTATCGCTTTTGGGCATTTATAATAGAGAAGGGGTCGTATTAACTCAGCCGTTCTTATGCGTTCATCTTCCGTCTTGCAATTGGAAAGGATTTCATTGCGCTTCTCCGTTGATATGATAAAGGCATCATTGAAGCCTGTCTTTATTCCGTAGTTAATCTGAATATCCCAGTCCTTTAATGGCGTACCCACAGCTTCAATCTTACGCTTAATACTCTGTTCGATGGGAGATAAAATTACCCAGCTGTCAGAAGAATTAAAGTCGCAAATATTGTTCTGCTGCTGCACGAAATCGCTCCCCCAAGATACGCCAAGTTAAAAAGGAGTTAGGTGTCATTTTATTACAAGAAATTTGTATTTTTGCCCACAAAATAGAACAAATTTTATTTGTCTGGTATGATACAAAGAGCTGCATTACAATAACTTGAACATTGGAAGTTGTCTAAAGTTCATAAGCCTTTGGTGCTCCGGGGAGCTCGACAAGTGGGCAAAACAACACTAATCAACCAGTTTTCCACGGAATTTGACAATTATCTTTATTTAAATCTTGATCGTAAGCGCGATTGTAAGTTGTTTATGGAAGATGACATTCCAATGCTTATAGACAAGATACACATACACTGCCAAAAGAGAAAATCCGATGGCAGTACGCTTTTATTCATAGATGAGATACAAAACTCACCTAAGGCCGTACAGCTGTTACGTTATTTTAAGGAAGAGTGTACTATTTCGAACGAAAGATATTATTTTAGCCAATGCCTTATTTTACAAAATAATATAATTCTTTTTCGGCGGAAATTGAGTACCTTTGCACACGAATTATGGCAAAGAGACTCTATACATATATATAATGATGGCTGGAGAGCATGGACTGGCAACGGGCATCACTCGCGACATCCTGTTTGGCACGCTGCCACAATATGAAGTCCGCCACAGCCCCTATGACCATTGCGGTCGGGCCGAGGGCTTTCTCGTGGGCGGCAATCTCTCCTCTTATTCCGCCATCACGGGAACCAGTTTCCAACTCCCCCAAAGCATGATGTGATTCTTTT
>JAFSQD010000071.1 GCA_017446765.1 Alloprevotella sp. | reverse complement strand
GTAAGGTTGAGGCCGATATCCCTGAGGACGATCCGCGCAACCCCGCTACCATTGCCGATAATGTAGGCGATAACGTGGGCGACGTGGCTGGTATGGGTGCCGACCTCTACGAGAGCTACTGCGGCTCCATCCTCAGCACAGCCGCCTTGGGTGCTGTGGCCTTCGCTGCTACGGACCTTCAGATGAACGCCGTCATCGCGCCTATGGCCATTGCTGCCGTGGGGATTTTCTTGAGCCTTATCGGCATCTTCCTCGTTCGCACGAAAGAGGGCGCTACGATGAAGGACCTGCTGGGCAGCCTCTCGCTCGGCACGAACGTCAGCGCCGTGCTCATCGCCGTTGCCACTTTCGGCATACTGTATTTCCTGGGTCTCGAAAACTGGCTGGGCCTTTCGTTCAGCGTCATCAGCGGTCTTGCCGCAGGCGTCATCATCGGACAGGCTACGGAGTACTACACCTCCCACAGCTACAAGCCCACCCAGGATATCTCTGCCGCCGGACAGACGGGTTCGGCCACGGTGATTATTAAAGGTATTGGTACGGGAATGATCTCTACGTGCATTCCCGTGCTGACTATCGGCGTGGCTATTATGCTGTCCTACCTTTGCGCCAATGGCTTCCAGATGGACATGAACCCTGAGAACATCCAGCATGGCCTTTATGGTATCGGCATTGCTGCCGTGGGTATGCTCTCTACATTAGGCATCACGCTGGCCACCGATGCCTACGGCCCGATTGCCGACAATGCCGGTGGTAACGCCGAGATGAGCGAACTGGGCGAGGAAGTGCGCCACCGCACCGACGCCCTCGACGCACTGGGCAACACGACCGCCGCTACGGGTAAGGGATTCGCCATTGGTTCTGCTGCACTGACGGCGCTGGCCTTGCTCGCTTCCTACATTGAAGAAATCAAGGAAGCCGTAGCACGCATGGCCGCCGAAGGTGACACGGCCATGCAGGCCATGCTCGCTCAAATCCAGGACATCCCCTCCTTCATGGACTACTTCCAGGTGAACCTGATGAATCCACGCGTCCTCGTAGGCGCTTTCATCGGTGCAATGGCCGCCTTCCTGTTCTGCGGTCTGACGATGGAAGCCGTGGGTCGCGCTGCGCAGAAGATGGTCGTCGAGGTGCGCCGACAGTTTAAGGAGATTGCCGGTATCCTTGAGGGCACAGGCACGCCCGACTATGGCCGTTGCGTAGAAATCTCCACACGTGCCGCTCAGCACGAGATGATTGTCCCCTCCGTGCTCGCCATCATCATCCCCATTGCCACTGGCCTGCTGCTTGGCGTAGCCGGCGTGTTGGGACTGCTTGTCGGTGGTCTCTGTGCTGGCTTCACGCTGGCCGTCTTCATGGCCAACGCTGGCGGAGCTTGGGACAATGCCAAGAAAAACGTCGAGGAAGGCAACTTTGGCGGCAAGGGCTCGTTTGCCCATAAAGCCACCATCGTGGGCGACACCGTAGGCGACCCCTTCAAGGACACCAGCGGTCCCTCGCTGAACATCCTCATCAAACTGATGTCGATGGTCAGCATCGTCATGGCAGGCCTCACCGTCGTCTGGAGCGTATTCTAAACGCCTATTTTCTATAATCCCAAAAGTGAAGTGAACCCCAGAAGTTTTTTGTCTAACTTCTGGGGTTCATTTCAAGATGACGCACCCTCCACTCTTATGATATGCTCCCTAATGGAGTAATTCTCGAAAGCGTCTATTTCAGCAGGCGGTATTTGCCGATGATGGGGAGTTCCTTCGCCTTTCCGCCCGCTGCATTGACGATGCCGATGATGGCAAAGACGAGAATGCAGACGCTCACGAGGAACCACAGGAGCGACGATATCATGGATAGCTTCCAGGAAATGGCAAAAATGATGGTGGAAAGTACCGACATCACAATCCATAGCACAACACTACAGATGCAGAGGATGAGCCCTTGGTTGGCATGGAAGCGAGCAAAGCGCGACTCCTTGGCACCAAAAATGGGCACAAGTACGAGGATGCCTAAATAAGACAGGACTGCCATCACTTTGTTCATGTCGATGTCCTGAGGATCAAACTGCGCCGTGGTATCGGGCGTATTTGCTAAGTTCTGGAACTGCATGCCAAAATCCACAGGTTGCTGAGGAGTGGGCTGTGGCTGTGTAGGTTGTTCTACCCCTGGCTGAGGAACCTGAGGGGGAATCGGTTTCTGTTTATCCATAATTGTAAGATGTTAGTTAGGTGAACAATAGTTTATATAATACGTATGCTTTCTAAGTATTCGGTTCACGTGGGCGAAGATACGGGATTTTTTTTGTATTTGCCATTCTTTTTACAATAAATCCGCCTTTCGCACGCATTTTTCCTATCTTTGCAGCAGAAAATACCATCCCTCAACATGAAAAAGAATCTTTTCTCCACCTTCCTTTTGCTTCTACCGCTTATGTGTCTGGCACAAAAGCAGCCTGTTGACTACGTCAACCCCTTCATTGGCACGACGAACTATGGCACGTGCAACCCTGGAGCCGTAACACCAAACGGCATGATGAGTTGTACGCCCTTCAACGTGATGGGGTCGCCCCTCAACCCGAACGACAAAGACGCACGATGGTGGAGTACACCCTACGAGATCAACAACGTATTCTTCACGGGCTATGCCCACGTGAACCTCAGTGGCGTGGGGTGTCCAGAACTGGGTGGCCTGCTTACCTGCCCCACTGCGGGAACCCTCGACGTGGACTACCACAACTATGGCTCAACCTACAGCGACGAGCATGCTGAGCCTGGCTACTACACCAACTGCCTGACTAAATACGGCATCCGCACCGAGGTGACAGCCACGCTCCGTACCTCGCGCGAACGTTATACTTTCCCCGCAGGCGAGGGGCACGTGCTGCTCAATCTGGGCGAAGGACTGACAAACGAAAGCGGGGCATGGCTACGCAAGGTGTCAGCGACGGAATGGGAAGGTGGCAAGGTGATGGGTACTTTCTGCTATAATCCCCAGGCAGTCTTTCCGCTTTACTTCGTATTCCGTGTCAACACCCAACCTTTGCGCTCGGGCTATTGGAAAAAGCAACGCCCCATGCAGGGCGTAGAGGCCGAATGGGACAAGGACAACGGCCGCTACAAACTCTACACGCGATATGACTGCGAGATGGCTGGTGACGACATCGGGCTCTGGCTTGATTTTCCCGATATGGAGGAAGGCGCGCAGGTCGAGGTGATGATGGGCGTATCAACGCTCAGTTGCGAGGATGCCCGCCGACATCTTGACACAGAACAAGGCGGCAAAACCTTTGACGAGCTGCGCCTTAATGCACGACGTGCCTGGAACGAAGCCCTCGGACGCATACGCGTCGAAGGCGGTACTGACGACCAACGGACAATCTTCTACACCGCCCTCTACCACGTCCTACTCCATCCCAACGTAACCGATACCGACGACGACTACACCGTGTTCTCCCTTTGGGATACCTATCGCAACGTCTCCCAACTTCTCACGCTCGTCTATCCTGAACGCCAGCGCGCAATGCTACGCTCTATGCTACGCTTTGCCCGTCGCACGGGGTGGATGCCGAAGTGGGAACTCTACGGACAGGAGACGTTCACCATGGACGGCGACCCTGCCACCCCCTACGTGGCCGATGCCGTGTGCAAGGGTATCCTTGCGCGCGAGGAGGCCGAGGAAGCCTATGCCTACCTCCGAAAGTCGGCCCTTGCCCCCAGCAAGGAAAATCCCCTGCGCAAGTTCAACGACGACTATATGCGACTCGGATTCGTTCCCCTCTACGGGGGCTTTGACCTCAGCGTCTCGGAAGCCCTCGAATATAGCATCGCCGACTATGCCCTCAGCCAGATGGCACGCTACCTGGGCCATAACGACGATGCCAAGCTTTTCGCAGCCCGCGCGCTGAACTATCGAAAATACTACGATGCAGAGAGCGGAGCCCTGCGTCCGCTCAAAGCCGACGGCACCTTCCTCACTCCCTTCAATCCACGGCAAGGTGAGAACTTTGAACCCCCTGCTGGCTTCCACGAAGGTTCGGCATGGAACTACACCTTCTGCGTAGGTCACGACGTGCAGGGCCTGGCACACCTCATGGGCGGCAAGAAAAAGTATGTAGAGAAGCTGGAGTGGATTTTCAACGAGGGACTTTACGACCCCGCCAACGAACCCGACATAAACTACGCCTACCACTTCTCGCAATTCCAGGGCTACGAGCACAAGACGCAGAAGTGGACTCGCTGGGCATTGGACAAGTACTTCACCAACTCGCCGGGCGGCATACCGGGCAACGATGACACAGGTACAATGTCCGCATGGGCCGTCTTCACCATGCTCGGTTTCTACCCTGAAGCCGCAGCATCTGGCATGTATACGCTTACGGCTCCTGTTTTTACAAAGTCCACCATCGAACTCGGCGAGGGGCGTGGCACCCTTGTCATTGAGAGTGACGGCGATGACCGGCTCACGAAGGTAAAGAAATACCGCATCAGCCACGACGAACTTCTCCGCACCCCCGTACTGAAACTCTACTAAGGCAGGTTGAACGCAATCAGGGGTGAGCACAAGTACGTACTCACCCCTGATTGTGTATGTTGTGCTACGTTGGTTTGCTATTCGCTCCTACGCTTTATGGCTGACGAGGGCGAAGTCAAGCTGTCGGCGTTCGAGGTTGGCACGCTCCACACGTACGCGGACTTGCTGGCCGAGGGTATATCGGTGGTGCTGGCGGCGACCGACGAGCTGAATGTTGCGCTCGTCAAACTCGTAGTAGTCGTCCTCAAGATAGCGGAGGGGCACAAGCCCTTCGCATCCGTTCTCGTCAATCTCTACGTAGAATCCAAATTCCGTGATACCTGTTATAGTGCCCACAAACTCCCCTCCGAGACGGTCAGCCATGAACTCCACCTGCTTGTACTTGATGCTGGCACGTTCGGCCGATTCGGCAAGCTGCTCCATGGCCGAACTGTGCTCGCAACGCTCCTCATAGGCTTGTGCGTTGGCACTGCGCGCACCAGGCGTGGCGTAGCGGTCGAGGAGGCGATGAACCATCATGTCGGGGTAGCGGCGTATGGGAGAGGTGAAGTGGGTGTAGTGGTCGAACATGAGGCCATAGTGACCGATGTTCTTGGTGCTGTAGCGTGCTTTCTGCATGGAACGCAAAGCTACGTTTTCAACCACCTTTTCCTCGGCTGTGCCATGGACGTCAGCCAGAAGGCGATTGAGGCTGCGGGATACCTCCTTCTTGCTGCCTTCGGTTCTCACCCGATGCCCAAGACGTGCCACGAAGGCGCTGAGTTTCTCTAGTTTCTCCGGATCGGGGACATCGTGTATGCGGTAGACAAAGGTGCGCTTGCCCACGCTTTCGGCCACGATGCGATTGGCCAGGAGCATGAATTCCTCAACAAGGCGTGTAGCGTCTGTAGCTCGTTTGAGATAAGTGGAAACAGGATGTCCCTTCTCGTCGGTGACAAAACGCACCTCGGGCCGATCAAAGTCAATGGCACCACCCTTGAAGCGGTTTTCGCGCAAGGCCTTTGCGATGTTAGAGAGCGTAAGGAGAGGCTGGACAAAGCGGCGGTCTGTTTCGGTCGCGGAGAGAGGTTCCTCAAGGATGCGCTGCACCTCCTCGTAGGCAAAGCGGCGGTCGGAACGTATGACGGTGTGGCGCACGCGATGCCCGAGGACACGCCCTTGGAGATCTATGTCTACAATGACGGAATGGGCAAGTTTCTCCTCGTCTGGACGCAGGGAACAGAGGAAGTTGCACAAACGTTCCGGCAGCATGGGGATGGTGCGATCGACAAGATAGACACTGGTGGCTCGCTGGCGTGCTTCGCGATCGATGGTATCACCTTCATGGACGTAGTGGGTGACATCGGCAATGTGGATGCCTACTTCGTAGCGGCCACGTCCCACCTCGCGCAGGGATAGAGCATCGTCAAAGTCCTTGGCATCGGCTGGGTCAATGGTGCATGTGAGGATGTCGCGAAAGTCTTCGCGGCGAGCGAGTTCCGCAGGCGTCACGCCGTCGGGAATTTGCTCGGCAGCCTGCTCTACGCGCTCGGGATAGCTGTAGGGGAGGTCAAACTCGGCCAAGATGGCATGCATCTCGGCATCGTTGTCGCCCTTGCGACCCAGTATGTCAAGCACGCGCCCAGTGGGACTTTTTGCCTCCTGCGGCCATTCCACGATTTTCACTACAGCCTTGTCGCCAGTGCGACCGCCATGAAGATATTTCTTGGGAATAAAAATGTCAACGGCAAGAGCCCGGCTCTCTGTCAGGAGGAAACCGTAGCTGCCTTCCACCTGCAGCGTACCGACAAAAGTATCCTTCGCACGCTGGAGAATATCTGTCACTTCGGCTTCGCGAGTGTGCCCATAGCGCCGTGCAAGCAAGGTGGCACGCACGCGGTCGCCATCCATGGCGTGAAGCGCGTTACGCTCGCAGACGAGGATGCTCTTTCCTCCGTCGTCGGGGATGAAGGCGTTGCGACCGTTCTGTCGGCGTCGGAAGGTGCCCTCCATCACCTGCGAACGACGGGCGAGACGGTAGTTGCCGCGGCCGTCTGTGGTGAGGGAATCGTCAAGAACAAGGTCACCCAGTACATCGAGTGTGAGCATCTTGGCCGGATGATTGTTGGCACCTACGATGCGGAATATCTCCTTTACGTTGAGGGTCTCATCTGCACGTTTTTCAAAGAGCGAGGTGAGATGGATGAAGAGCTGCTTTTTTGTAAGTCTTTTCATAGGGAGAAGAAGTTAAGTGGCACAAAACTACTTGTGCTGCAAATTTAGCAAATAATAACACAGTGGGCGAAAAGAATTGTCTATTTTTGCAGCGCGATGAAACGACAACTCTTTATATCAGCTCTCTTCTTTGCTTTATGGATGCCGCATGCGAGGGCTCAGATTCAGCAAGGCAAAACGCTCTACCGGGGCGACAGCATCCCCGAGTTTATTCTGCCTACGCTCTACAAGTACCCCCCCCTGGAGTTCAAGAACGACCGCCAGCGCGAAGAGTACAACCGTCTCGTGGCAAACGTCAAGCGCCTTCTTCCCATCGCTAAGCTGGCGCGCTACACGCTACTTGAGACCTACGAATACATGGAGACACTGCCCGACAAGAAAGCGCGTCAGGCACACATAGACCTCGTGGAACAAGAGCTGAAACGAGAATATGGCCCCATGGTGAAGCGCCTTTCGCGCCAGCAGGGGCGCCTTCTGGTGAAACTCATCGACCGCGAGTGCAACCAGACAGGATATGCCATTGCCAAGGCATTCATCGGCACGTTCCGCGCAAACGTCTACCAGGGCATAGGCCTCCTCTTCGGCAACAGCCTCAACAAGCACTACGACCCCGAAGGCGACGACCGCATGACGGAACGCGTCGTCAGAATGGTTGAAAGCGGACAGCTTTGAGGGATAATTCCCTCTTTCCCGCCCGTCTCGTTCTTTTTCGTTTTACCCGATACTCCCCCCCCTTCTTACTTTTTTCCGTCCTGCGACACATGGATTTGTGTGGAGATACCGCCGCTGGTGAGTGTCAGCGTGGCTTTACGCTCTTGCGAGGACGTGTTCTGGGGAACAGCGGGCTGATAGGAATGCACGCCAGGGGCAAACACCGTATCGGGGAGTGCAAGCCATTCGGCATCGGAGGTGAGGGTAGCTCCGGGCTGATAGGTGACAAAGAGCAGCGGCAGGGCGGTGGAAGTGTCGCGCAGCGTGAGAGCAAACTGTACGGCTTCGGCATCGGTGGCAAAATCGCTACCCTGTTTCCGCGTGGGCGCGGGATACTGGATGTTAAGCCAGGGGCACTGGGATACATTCATGCCGAGCGTATTGCCGTCCACGTCCACCTCAATACCAGCCTTGCGAATGTTGCCCGTTGCATTTGTGGACATTGTGAGCACGATGGGCTGGCTGGTCTGCAGATAGGCAGAGGGAATGACGTATGACGTAGGCGTGATGGTGAGCCATTCACCCGTTGAGCGTGCCTCCCACGAGTCGGTGGAGACAAAGTTGATGGTGTCGGCTGTCTGGTCAGCATAGAGTTCAATGCCTCCCGGATTCTGAGGATAGAAGAAATACTGGTGGAATTCGTCTTTTGATTCGCCGCAAGCAGCAAGCATGACAGCGGCGGCAAGCAATGCAGAGGTCTTTTTCATAATATTCTTTTTATCTTAGTTATTAATGTTTTTTAGCGGCTCACTTGTCACTCAAGTATTAGTACCACTCGATGTTGCTGGAATAGGAACTTCGCTTGTCCCACTTCAGGGCATCCATGAGCTCGTTGGCGCGGGCACGGAAGGAGAAGTTGAAGGAGCTGTAGGGCTTCAGCACGACGTTGCACGACATCTCGAAGCAGTGGAGGTCGCGAGATAGGGAAGCCGTCGTCATGGAGAGTTGGTGCATCTTGAAGTCGTAGCCCGTGTTGAAGGAAATGTTCCATCCCTCGGCGAGGCGTACGTATCCGCTGGCATTCAGCGTCTGCGTGAAGCCATAGGGATAGCGCATACTCTTGACGTTGATAGGCTTTGAGTGATCCTCAAACATCGTGATGCCATAGCTGACGGTGAGCGACCAAGGAATGGAAAAACTGAGGTAGCCATCGGCATCGGTCTTAGCCTTTATGGTCTTTGCCCCACGCCGCTTGGAAGCCCTTAGGTCGGGGTCAATGTTGGCATCCTCTGCATCGGTTTCCTCGGCATTGCTCTCGGCCTCGTCCTGCCGGTTGTGCTGTCCGCTGAACTTCTCGCGCAACTTGCTGAGCGTGTTGTTGTCGAAGGTGTAGGAAATGTTTTGGCTCATTCCGTTGAATCGTCCGAAGCGCCCGTAGCTCCACTCTGTGCGGTCGCCAACAACGACGTTCCCGCGTTGGTCAAAGGCATAGGCATAGGTGGCGAATACGGCGTTGAGCGAGAGCGTGTAGCTTTTGGAGAGTTTCAGACGAAGGCGTGCTGAGAGGTCGCTCCAAGGGCGCGTCTTGGCAGCGAGGTTATAGGAGAGAGAGCCTGCCAGTTCGTCAATGAGGCTTATCTTCTTTTCGCCAGTCGAGTCGGCATCACTCTTCACCTTCATCTCCACATTGTTGGAGAGGCTCATGGTGAGCATGCCCTGCTTCGTGCCCGAGGGGAATCCGTAGAGTGCGCCCTGATAAGGTGAATAGCGCACTTGCTCGACGTTGCCATACGCATCGGTCTTGTCGTAGGTACGATAGTATCCATAGTGGCTCGTCGTAAAGTCTGGTGCGTAGCTCAGGCTGACGTTGGGCTTCACGACATGGCGGATGGCAACAATTTTGTCGCCGAAGAGTTTCTTCCAAGGCTTGTAGAAACCATAGAGCGTTGTATTGGCCGAGACGCCCATGCTCCAGTCGTAGAGGTTGTAGAATCCGTAGGTCGTGTCGGCCACCTCGTGTTGCTCGCGCTCATCCCAGGAGCGCATGACACGGCTGCTGTACATGATGTCGCGCAGGGAGAAGTTGGGCGAGATGTTGATATACTTGAAGAGCTGGAAGGTGGCGTCGATGGGTATGCGGTGTTGTATGCCATTGCGCCAATCGCGCAGGAGATTGGAATGGAGCAACCGATCTTCCTTCGTAGTGATACTGTTGGACATCGAGCCCGTGTAGGACATGGATATTTTCTCATACCATCGTTCTTTTCCCACCTGCCGCTTTCGGCGGAAGGGATAGAAGCGGTTGAGCGACCATGTCATGTCAGGCAGTGTCATCGCAATGGTGGAGTCGCGCATGTTCTGTGTAAGGTTGACGCTCGCGCTGAGATTCAGGCCTATGCTGGGAAAGGTGTGGGAGAAACTGACGGAGGATGCACGTGTGCTCTGAGTGTATGACAGGGGATTGTACATCGACGTGAGATTCTTGCGCTCGTAGTTTTCGGAGGCAAAGTTGACACGCGCCGAGAATGTAGTGTTTCCTCCGGCCGAGGCGTCCTTCGTGTGTGTCCATTGCACCTTCAAGCTCTTCGTCACCATGTAGTCGGGCATGTTCTTTTCTCCCTCTACCGTGTTGAGGTAGCTGATAAAGAAGTTTCCAGAGTACTTATAGCGTCGCTTGTAGTTGGTCTCCAGGCTCAGTCCCCACGAACCTTTCGTGTATAGTTCGCCCAGGAGCTTGAGGTCCATGCGGTCATTAAGGGCAAAGTAGTATCCGCCATCGCGCAGGTAGAATCCGCGTGCCGTCTCGTCGCCATAGGTGGGCATGATGAAGCCGCTGGAGTATTTTTTGTTGAAGGGAAAGAAGCCATAGGGAATGGCAAGGGGAAGGGGCACGTCAAGCACGTAGAGTTGTGCCGGGCCGAAAATGGTCTCCTTGCCGGGATTCACCTTTGCCCGCGAGAGCTTCAGATAGAAGTGGGGATGTTCGGCGTCGCAGGTGGTGTAGGTGGAACTGCCGAGGTAAAGCGTGCCGTCGTCGGTGCGCTTGGCGCGCGAACTCTTCATGAAACCGTTGCCCTGCGTGGTGGAGACGTTGGCAATGTATCCCTTCTTCGTCTTGAAGTTGAAGTCTATCTGTTCGCTCTGGTATTCATCGCTGCCTTGCTTGAAGAGGGGCACGCCGTCCTTGTCGGCTTGTGCCGCGAGACTGTCGGTCACAAGACTGTCCGCCATCACCGTGTCACGGGGCATGGCGGGGAGTGCATGCACTACACTCGAGTCAAGGTTCATCGTGATGTAGCCTGCATCGAGGGTCATGTTCTGATACTTCACGCCGGCTTTGCCATAAAGGTAGGCCCGCTTCGCCTCCGCATCGTACACCATGGAGTCCGTAGCCGTATAGGTCACAGGATCCTCCAGACCGTCACGCTTCTTGCGTAATGTGTCTTCGTGGACGGCTATCGTGTCGGGCACGATGGTGCCCACGTCGCTCATGAAGAGGCTGTCCATCATGGCGCGCTGAGCCGAGTCGAGCTCCGCCTGAGGGGCCGAGCTGTCCGGGCTGAGGCTGTCGGCCGTTAGCGTGCCGGCGCGGACAAGCCTTGCACCGCAGTCAGGCTCCCTCTGGGAGAAGAGGACGGAGATGGCTGTGCAGAGCAGCAAGAGGATGAACAGAGTTTTACGCATCTACCTTTCTTCTTTCGCGCACGTGAATATTCCTATATATACTATGCGGCGCGCAAAAGTACAATCTTTTCCCCGAAATAGCCAAACACCCACCCCGGCTTTAAGGTTTATCAACATTTTCATGCCAGTCCGCCACGTCACTCGTACCTTTCCGCCCACGAAAGGAAAAGCTCCACCCCCCGCATTCCAAAGCCCTCCAGGCTTCGCGCTGTCTGCTCCACGGTACGGGTGCGCTCGGGATGGCTTTTCGAGAAAAACTTGTCGGCATAGCACACCACGCGCTCTTCCTCCGTCTCCGGACATAGGGCATGTGGCTCGGTGGCAAGGACAGCGGGCACAGGGATGCCGCGCAAACTGAAATTCTCGGCCAGAAGCCCTGTCCCCGTGTGACGTTCGCAGAAACGCGCCAATACCTCGGGGGCAAAGGCTTCGTCCCACGTGCCCTCCGCAGCGGCCTCGCGCACCATCTCGCCTCCCGCGATGCCGTGCAGCAGGTAGGGCATAGTGCCATGGCAACCTATGCCGGGGGCATGGCAGCGGACGATGCCGATGTCGTGCACCATGACACCGTCATGCACAAGGGCTTCGTCAAGGCCAAGTTCGGGATGGCGGCGCACTACGTCGAGGGCTTTCTCGCATACCTGCCGGCTGTGGTGAAGCAGGAGGCGGCGCAAAGGGGTGTCTTCGGGATAGAAACGTTCGAGGAGGGACATTTGGTTGTTTGAGTTTTTAGGTTTGTCTCTTGTTTATTGCCTCAAAGGCGCAAAAGTACAATACCGGCTGCTCAATCCCAAATAAAGAAACAGCAAAACGTGCGGTAGCCTTGTTGAGAGAGCCTTTTTTCTTTTTTTATTTTTTAATCCTATCTTTGCCGTCGCTATGATAGAGTTACAAGGCATACGCAAATCGTTCGGCACACTGGAAGTGCTGCGCGACATCGACCTCCGCATCGAACGCGGCGAAGTGGTGAGCATCGTGGGACCCAGCGGAGCCGGCAAGACTACGCTGCTGCAAGTAATGGGCACCCTCTACCGTCCCGATGCCGGCCACCTCCTGTTTGACACACAGGACGTCGCTGGCCTGAATGCCCGCGCGTTAGCACGCTTTCGAGGCGAACACATCGGGTTTGTGTTCCAGTTTCATCAACTGCTGCCCGAGTTCACAGCCCTCGAAAACGTGATGATACCAGCCCTCATCGCCCGGAAAGGTGAGCGCGAAGCGCGGTTGCGCGCCGAGGAACTGCTTGCGTTCATGGGGCTCGCCGACCGCGCTTCCCATAAGCCCTCGGAACTCTCGGGCGGCGAACAGCAGCGCGTGGCTGTGGCTCGCGCCTTGATGAACAAACCCGATGTCGTACTGGCCGACGAACCCTCGGGAAGCCTCGATAGCCACAATCGCCAGGAACTCCACCGCCTCTTCTTCGACCTGCGCGAGAAGATGGGACAGACCTTTGTCATCGTCACCCACGATGAGGAACTCGCCAAACTGACCGACCGCACCATACACATCGTGGACGGAAGAATCAGCGAAGGCCCTACCGGCAAGCGTCTGTAAAATACGAAGGAAAATGATACAACTGGGAAACTTTAACGAACTCGAAATCGTACGCTTCACCGACCATGGTGCCTACCTCGACGGTGGCGAAGTGGGCGAAATCCTCATGCCCAAGTCCTACGTAAGGCGCGAGATGCGCCCCGGCCACCGCGTGCGTGTCTTCGTCTATCTTGACCAACAGGAGCGCCTTGTGGGCACCACCGAGACGCCTCTGGCCTGCGTGGGCGACTACGCCTATCTGGAGGTGGCATGGGTCAACGAGCACGGTGCCTTCCTCCACTGGGGACTGATGAAGGACCTCTTCGTTCCATTCTCCGAGCAGAAGCGCCGCATGGAGGTGGGCAGCTCATACATCGTATATATATACATCGACCCCGAGACACGGCGCATCGTGGCCACGGCAAAGGTGGAGCGTTTCCTGCGCACGGCACCGCGCGCCGACTACTACCGTGGCCGCAAGGTGGGGCTCCTCGTACAACAGAAGACACCCTTGGGATTCAAAGTCATCGTGGACAACCGCTACATGGGCATGCTCTATGACGACCAGACCTACGGCTCCTACCACACCGGCGACCGCCTCGAGGCAACCGTCGTCACACTGCGCCCCGACGGACGTCTCGACGTGGCCGAAGGCAACATCGGCAAGGGACGTTTCCGTACCTTCGCCGAGGAACTGGAGGAGGAGCTCCGCAGGGTCGGCGGCTTCCTGCCATACGGCGACCTCAGCACGCCCGAGGAGATTGCCGACCGCTTCCACACGAGCAAGAAGACCTTCAAGCGCGCATTGGGCCAGCTCTATCGTGAGCGGAAAGTGGAACTCATGCCCCAGGGCGTAAGGCTCACGGAGCAAGAATAGGTACCAACTCCCGCCTCAAGGCGAAAAATTTCTCGTCGCGTATCTTCCTCTAAATGCTTACTTTGCAAACTTCCCTTTGCAGAATCATATTTTTTCTTGCAAAAAAGTTTGGCGTGTATACCCCGCTTTGCTATCTTTGCAGCGCAAAAGTAGAAATACGGCAATAGTTTTTTCATCTCTATATAAGTTCTGTGAGACTTCCGTCTGTCGCGAGACAGGCGGAAGTTTGTTTTCTTGCATGGCAAATTCCGTCATGCCACGCGGCGGATGCTGTCCCTCGTTATCGGACGGGATAGTCGTCTGCGTCCTCGATGATTTCCTTGAATCTTGCCCAAGGGTATGCCCCCTGATAGGCTTCTTTTGTGCCCGCCGGAACATGCAGCCGATTGTAATTACCACCAAAATAGTAATAGTAGTAGTTTTGGATTGGGGATTCCCAATGAACATACACATCGTCAAGGCCGGTGCCGCCAGAGAACGAATACTTCCTGATAATCTTCACCTCTTTTGATAAACTGCGAGATGATAGGAAGGCAGAGGCATGGATGATGTCGATAACAAGAAAGAACGTCAACAAAAGCGGCATTTTTAGTGGGCATGGCTGGCTTAAAAACTCAGGGAAAGGAAAGAGCGTAGCTATGCTCCAAGGAGCGAAAAACCATACAATACATTATTAGTCAGCAACATAGGCGAAATCGGCGGCACTATTGTCCCCGTCGAAACATGCGGCATGCGCATAGGTAGGGTCAAGGCATGGGGTGCCTTTAAGCAAGACATCCCATGCCGAAGGGCAAGAGGAGGCTTCCCTTCCATTCAGGCATGCGCATGCCTCGACCGAAGCGCTGCGATTTTTGCGGCCGAAATGCCCCGAGGGACGGCTTTTTTCCTCAGCAAAGACTCTATTTCACGATTTCCCGTTGTCAAGAATGTTATCCTGCTTTGCGCGCTCGCACGTACGTGCTTAATAATCAATGTATAAGAAAAAAAAGGGGAGCAAAAGGCGAAGTGCTTAAAAAAAAGTACGAGTTCTATTTTACCTTTCGGGGCAAAATGTTATCTTTGCACCAGC
>JAFSQD010000070.1 GCA_017446765.1 Alloprevotella sp. | reverse complement strand
CGCCTTTTGAGTACACGGTATGCCTGCTCCACTGCCATCGATGAAGCTTCCTGAACATAGTAGCAACCGGCATGGAGCAGAGGGTCGAGGGTGAACTGAGGGCGCCGAGGCAGATAGCGCCCCGTGGCGCACCAGGGTACGGGGTCGCCCTCCCCACCCTGCCCTTTGCGGGCATTGATGCGAATACTGACGGGAGGTTCGGCATCGAGCGCCGCAAAAAGGGACTCGGCTTCAGCCGTCCCCAGCTGAAGGAGCATTTGCTCGCGGAAGTCTTCGGGTAGCTGCATCATAGTTGGATTCATGCTTTCACCCTGCAAAAATACGGCTTTCGCCCCATAGCACCAAATGCCTGCGGGAAACTCTCCAAGCACACCCGCCAAAAGGCACATTTGTCACAATACAGACAGATTTTCGCACAACTTGTACTTTTTCCCGCATTTTCTTTGTCATTTTGGCAGAACAATATACATTTGCATTTCAAATCCTCCTGACACCCGCCAAGAATAAGGCGGCAAGCAAGAGGAAACAGAAAGGTTCAGGCTATTGCAAGGATTTGACTAAGACGATACAATTGGACATCCCTTTAACACTACATTTTCAATTTATTATTCATCAAAACCCACCGCTTATGAAAAAGTTATTACTTTTGGCTATTTCCGTATTGTTTGCGGCAGTAGCATTAGCTCAGAAGCAAGAACTTGGGCTTAAGAGGTTTGACCGCGCAGCAATCACCCAGCCTGTCCGGCTGGGAAAGGTTGCCAACCCCGTGCGGACCATTCCGGCCAATGTGAGGAAGGCACCGCGACGGGCAGAGTCAGACTTCCCTATCATCAAGGAGCAACCCGAAGGCGAGTTGAAGACGTTCGCCCGTTCAGGCAACTACCTTGTCGCACAGAACAACAACCTTTCCGTAGGCACGCAAGGAGGCAGGGTGAACATTGTCTTTGGAACCGACGGAGCCATCTACATCAAGGATCCGCTTATGGGTACCAACTTTGGCTCATGGGTCAGCGGCACCTACGACGCCACGAATGGTAAGGTGACGATACCTGTACCCCAGAACCTCGTCTACGTGAGCAGCTACGATGCTTGTGTAGCAATGGTTCCCATCACCAGCTACAGCACCGCCGACTTTACGTCACAAGACATCACCTACACCGTTACGGAGAGTGAAGGCAAGATGGTGTTGACGCTCGACGGATTCACAGACTACAACAAGACGCTGGGAGGTGCATGGACTGACGACCAATCGATACAGGTCTATGGCGAGTACAACACGGTGCTGACAGAAGCTGGTGATGAGGATTTCGAATTGGTTGTAGCCCCCGAAGGCGCCGAGTTCAAGGAGTATGCCATGAGCTACACCGACTATAATAAAAGTGCAGCTTCACGCACGGCATGGGTTGCTGTTGTCGGCGATGATGTCTATATGAAGGGCTATAGTACCTACTTACCCGATGCACTCATTAAGGGTACGAAGGAGGGCAACACCGTCACTTTCGCCGCAAACCAATGGCTGGGAAGCTACTCGGGCTATGACAGTTATTTCATGCCTGCAGAGGCTGGCGGCTCGGATGCTGTCTTCACCTTCGATCCCGAGGCCGACACCTACACAGCCACAGGCAATGTGTTTTCACTCGTGAACGGGCAGTACATTGACGTCTATACCACCAATCCCGTGCTTGCAGCCGTCAAGGACGTTGCTGCCATGCCCGCCAATCCGTCCATTAAGGAGCTGACAACATCCGACTACGGTATGATGATCTTGTTTGACGTCCCCATTGTGGATGTCAACGAGAAGCCTCTCGTAGGTTCAAAGCTCTACTATCAGTTCTTCACGAATGTGGAGGGAGTGGAAAGTCCGCTTGTCTTTACGCCGGCTACCCATGAGAATCTGACCGAGGATACGAGTATATTCCCCTTTGGTTTCACGGATAACTATGACTTCAATCAAGGCCAGATATTTCTGAACGGACTCTACTCCGACACCTGGAACAAACTTGGCATCAAGTCGATCTACACAGGCGGCGGCGAAACCAATGCAACCGAGATTCAATGGTACACCATCAAAGAGGAAGAGCCTCAGCCTGCAGGCTCCTACTTCAAAAAGGTGACAACTGCCGACGAACTCACTGATGGCGAATACCTCATCGTATGCGAAAGTGCAAACGTGGCCTTCAACGGTGCGCTCGGTAAGCTTGATGCTGTGGGCAACAACATCTCCGTGTCGATTGCCGACGGCACCATCGCAGCTGCAGAAGACGTGAACGCAGCCACCTTTACCATCAACACGACGGACAAGAGCATCAAGAGTGCCTCCGGCCTGTATATCGGCCAGACCTCCGACGCCAACGGCTTGCAGTCCTCTGGCGAGGAAGTCTATGCCAACGACATCACAATTGGCGAGACGGGCGAA
This sequence comes from Alloprevotella sp., assembly GCA_017446765.1. Taxonomy (GTDB): domain Bacteria; phylum Bacteroidota; class Bacteroidia; order Bacteroidales; family Bacteroidaceae; genus Alloprevotella. The sequence continues at coordinate 9,069 of JAFSQD010000070.1, read as the reverse complement.
GCCGACATCGTCTGCAGCCAAGCCCACCTGCGCTTCAACGCTGCAAGCAACCAAATGCGCTTCCGCTACTACAAGTCCGCCACCTACGCCGCCCAGCAAGCCATCGCCCTCTACAAGAAAGTGGAAGGCGACAATCCCGATCCCGGGACAGAGTACGAGCTCGTCGTTCCGCCCGCCGATGCTGAGGTGGACACCTGGCAGGCAGGCGTGAGGGGCACCGGCGTAGACTTCACAACGGCTCAGGTGGCTTCCACCGCCGAGGGCGATGTCTACGTGAGCGGCCTCTTCAGCGCTTTCCCCGAAGCTTGGATTAAGGGTACGCTGGAGGACGACATCGTGACCTTCCCCAGCCGTCAGTATCTTGGTACGATCGACGTGGAAGGCGAGAAGGTCAACGGCTTTGCCGTGAAAGCAAACGTAACAGAGACCGGCGAGATCTTCGACACGTTCACAATGACTCTCGATGGTGACAACATGACACTGACGCTGAATCTTGAAGAAGGTGAGGCTCTTCTGGCAAGTTCTTCGTCCGAACAGTTGGCACTGATTGCCCACGAATGGATTGACTCACTCGTGCTGAGCTATGTAGAGCCTGCCGAGGAACTCGTGACGCTTCCTGAAGGCGCTGAAGTCCAAGACTGGACGTTCGAAGGCAGTTACAATACGCAACGCGCCAAGAGCGTGCAAAAGGCCGTCGGCGTAGCCATAGTCGGTAACGACATCTACGCTCAGGGCTTCGCCAACTACTTCCCCGAGGCTTGGCTGAAGGGCACCATCAACGGCACCACCGTCACGTTTGCCAACGGACAGTTTGTAGGTGAAGACGATGAGGGCAAGGAATACATGCTTGGCGTTGCCAACGACGGGAAAACCATCACCGACATTGTCTTCGACTACGATGCCGAGGCACAGAAGCTGACGCTCTCGTCGCAGACACCGTACATTGCCGAGAACGGCGACAGCAAGACCTCGCTGAGCATGTATGGCTACTGGACCAACGTGAAACTCTATGCCGGTGAGCCCGTAATTCCCGAAGTGGTTGTCCTGCCCGATGGTGCCGAAGTGATGGCCTACAGCATGGCCTACAAGGATAATAAAGGCGCCGAAGCCACAAAGCCCGTCAACGTGGCCGTTGTGGACAACGAGGTATACTTCCAAGGCATGAGCAACTACCTGCCCGAAGCATGGGTGAAGGGTACGCTCGCAGATGGCAACGTCACCTTCGAAGCCATGCAGTACATGGGTAAATATGCCGACAATGACTCCTACTTCTTCTACGGCAATGCTCCCGTCGTATTCACCTACGACACCGAGGCCGAGACCTACAGTGCGAACGGCCAAGTGTATGGTGTACTTGGAGACAGGTACTACGACGGCAACTACACCGACCCCGTACTGAGCAAGGTTGTTGAAAAGGCTGCTACGCCTGCCACGCCCAGCATCACCGGTGTGGAAGAATCGCAGTATGGCGACGTGGTACTGTTCAACGTTCCCACGGTCGACGTGAATGGCGACGCCATGGTGGCAAGCAAGCTTTCCTACCAGTTCTTCGTCGACGACGAAAGCACACCGCTGACATTCACTCCCGAGTACTTCACGAAGCTCACGGAGGAAATGACCGTCATCCCCTACGGATTCACTGAGAACTACGACATCTATGCCGACCAGATCTACCTCAACATGCCGCACGACACGTGGACACGCCTGGGCATCCAGAGCACCTATGCCGGCGGCGGCGAGGAACACAAGTCGGAAATCTTCTGGTTTGACATGCCCGAAAAGGTGCTGCCCGTGACAGCCCCCGAAGGACTTGAGACGACCACCTGCACGTTTAAGGCCGACGCCAAGGTCTACAGCAGTGAGGAAGAAGGCGAATTTGAACCCTACGACATGCAGGTGGAAGTGGGCTTCGATGGTGACGATGCCTACATCCAAGGCCTTGCCAAGGATGCTCCCGAACTCTGGGTAAAGGCTACGAAGAATGGCGAAGGCAAGTACGTCATCCCCGCCAACCAGTTCATGGGCAACCTCGATGTCTGGGGCTACAAGTTCCCCTACTACTGGACAGCCGTGGAAATCAACGGCACCGATACCCTTTGCGTGGACGCCGTCCTCAACTTCGATGCTGAGGCCTTCAAGTTCACCTCCGACCAGACCCTGGCCCTGAATGGAGCCGCCGAAGCGCTTGACTACTACATTCTCTTCAACGACGTAGTCATCGAGAAGTTCATCGAAGTGGCTGCAACGCCCGCAGATCCCATCTTCGAAAAGTTCAATCTCAGCGAAGAAGTAGGCTACACCACTGTCTATGCCAGCATCCCGACGGTAGACGTGGACGGCAACGCACTCAACGTGAACAAGCTCTACTACATCCTATGGGTTGAAAAGGGCGGCGAACAGAAGCCCTACGTATTCAGTGCAGAACTCTACGCAGAGGACTTCAGCGAAGACGTGACGGAAGTGCCCTATACGTACGATGGTTACGACATCTACAAGGGCGGTGAGGTCATCTATCTGGAGGACAGCCTTGAGGAACTCAACAGTTGGACGAAGGTGGGCATACAGAGTGTCTACTACGGACTCGACGAGCGCCGCGAATCCTCCATTGTATGGAGCACCCCCACAGGCGTAAGCACACCACTCCTCAATGGCAACGCCACCACGACCTATGACCTCCAGGGACGTCCCGCCCAGCAGGACACCAAGGGCATTGTCATCAGGATGGTTCGCGATGCCAACGGTAATGTCAAGGGCGTGAAAGTCCTGAACAAGTAAGTACAGAAATGGTGCGAGCCTCGTCCCGCACCTTCTCTCCCCCACATGCAGGAGGGTGCTCCCCGACGGGGAAGTGCCCTCCTCTTATTATAAATAGGAAAACTTTTTGGGGCAAAAAAAAGATTTTCCAAAAAAGGGAATACGTCAGACGAAGCGTATGTCCACGATGACCTGTGCCCCAACGGCCTCGTTGAGGCGACGCACAAGAGCCGAGCGTTGCAGCGTCAGCGTATGGCGCAGAGCCGGAGAGACGATGTGCAGACATAGGCTTTGTCCCTGCACGTATGCCTCGGTGGTCTGAGCGGCCGCAGCGGGACCGGCTATGCGGGGCCAAGCCTCCACGACGCGGTACTGGTTGAGAGGCGTGAGGAGCCCTTCCTCTGCCAGGTATTGTCCGAGCACCTGTCCTATGAGTTCCGGTCGGCTTCGTTTCATGTTGAGAGATAGGGAATCAAGAATGCGATGCGGGCGAGACGGCACCGTCCTGTACGGTAAAGAGACTGTAGTCTCCCTGCGTGGCAGCGAGGAGACGGTCGAGGTGCTCGCGGTTTGTATCGGTGATGAAGACCTGTCCAAGGTCGGGCGACTGGGCGGCAAACTCCACGATGCGTGTCACACGGCCGCGGTCAAGTTTATCAAAGATGTCGTCAAGAAGCAGCAGGGGCATGCGTCCGCCTTGCCGCTGCTTGAGGAGCAGATACTGCGCCAATTTCATAGCCAGCGCGTAGGTCTTGGTCTGTCCTTGGGAGGCTTCACGCCGCACGGGATAGCCGCCGAGCGTCAGCAGGAGATCGTCGCGATGAGGGCCATAGAGTGTATGGCCCACGATGGCCTCCTTCTGCCTGCCTTCACGCAGGAGGTCGCACAAAGAGCCTCGCTCGGCATGGCTTTGCAGCGTGATGTCAACAAGGGTGGGCTCTGAAGGGTTGTCACAGAGGCGCTGATACATATCGCGGAAGACGGGAACAAATGCGGTCACGAAATCACGACGCGCACCGTAGATAACCTCGGCCTCGGCCGACATGAGTTCATCCAGCGTATCCACGACTGTCCAGTCGATGCCTTTTTCCTCTGCATTTCTAAGCAGGGCATTGCGTTGCTTCAGGGCACGGTCGTAACGGATGAGGGCTTCGAGGTAGGCCTTGTCGTACTGCGAGACGGCAGCATCCATAAAGGCACGGCGCACCTCGCTTCCACCCTCGGCCAGACTGACATCATAGGGCGAGACGAGTACGAGGGGTACACTGCCTACGTGGTCGCTGAGACGGCGCAGGGACTTTCCGTTCTTGCTGACACGTTTTTGTCCACCCACACGATAGGCACAGACCACCTGTTCCTCACCCCCGACATCGGTTTCAAAGGCTGCATCGAGCATAAAGTCGGCAGCCTCATGGCGCACGTTGTGAGCATCCTGCGTACTTGTCGTACTGCGACAGAATGCCAGGTAGTAGATGGCATCCAGCACATTGGTCTTTCCCATGCCGTTCTGCCCCACGAGGGCATTCAGGCGTGGGGAGAACGTAAGGTGGGCCTCCTCGATATTCTTATAGTTGAGTATGTTGAGCGAACGGAGTAGCATAACGATAAAAACTGTTACCTTACCACACGTCGACACGTTGCGCCTTGGGGACAAAGAGACGGCTACCCTTCTTGATGCCGAAAGCCTCATACCAGGCATCTATCTGCGGCAGGGCACCATTCACGCGCCAGCGTCCGGGGCTGTGAGGGTCGGTCTTGTTGTATAGACGCAACTGTGCCTCTCGGATATTCTCTGCCCACACGAAGGCATAGGAGAGGAAAAAGCGCTGCTCGGGCGTAAAGCCATCGCGTTTCTCCAATGGATTCTTCTTCATGGCGTTCTGCAAGGCCTGATAGGCCACGTTGAGGCCGCCATTGTCGGCAATGTTCTCGCCGAGGGTCAGTTTGCCGTTAGCATGCATGCCGGGAAGCACTTCTATGCCGTCAAAGAAGTTCCGCATCACCTCGGTGCGCGCTTCGAAGTTCTTCTTGTCCTCGTCGGTCCACCAGTTCTTGAGGTTGCCGTCCTTGTCGAACTGTGCGCCCTGGTCGTCGAAACCGTGCGTCATCTCGTGACCAATTACCACACCGATGGCACCGTAATTTGCTGCATCATCGGCCTCGGGATTGAAAAAGGGAGGTTGGAGGATGCCTGCGGGGAAGCAAATCTCGTTGGTCGTCGGATTGTAGTATGCATTGATGGTCTGCGGCGTCATGTACCATTCGTCTCTGTCGACCGGCTTATTGACACGGCGACGGATGAAGTCGTGGTGCAGGAATTCATGGGCTGCGGAAAGATTGTCGTAGTAGGAGCGGTTCTCGTCGATGGTGAGCCCATCGTAGCTACGCCACTTGTCGGGATAGCCAATCTTGACGTAGAAGGCATCAAGTTTTTCCAGAGCCTTCGCCTTGGTCTCGTCTCCCATCCACGTCAGCCCCTGTATGCGCTGCCCGAGGGCGATGCGTAGATTCTCGACAAGCTCTGTCATGCGCTGCTTGCTGCTTTCGGGGAAATACTTCTCCACATAGAGCTGGCCTACTGCCCACCCCATGACGTCTTCCACGTCGCCTACGGCGCGTTTCCAGCGTGGACGATCCTGTTCGGCGCCACTCATGACGTGACTGTAGAAATGAAATATCTCGTTTCGGAAGTCATCGCTCAAGGCATTGGCTGCACTATTGACAAGTTTGAATTCCAGATACGCCTTCAAATCTTCAAGGTCGGCCTCGGCAAGCACTTTCTCCACCTCGTGCAGGGCATCGGGCTGACCTACGCTGACCTCCTTCACGGCAGGAATGCCCTGTGCGAGCAGCGTCGTGCTCCAATCAATGCCGGGATAGTCGGAGAGGAGCGTGGCATAGGTCATTTTATTGTAGTTTGCCTCCACGTCGCGCAGTTCCGTAGCACTACGGCTGGCGCGTGCGATGCGTGTCTCGATTTCCATCACGGCATCACGCTTGCGAGCTGCGGTAAGGGCATCGTTGCCCACCATGGCGAACAGCTTGCAAACAAATTCCTTATACGCCTCTCGCACACGTACGGTGTTTTCCTCATCGCTTAGGTAATAGCTGCGCTCGCCCATGGAGAGTCCGCCCTGCCCTATTTGCAGCAGATTCTGGGAAGCTATGCGCAGGTCGGCATCACACGACACGTCAAACATCATGGCCGAGATGCCCTTCACTTCCAATTCGGCTGCACGGAGCTGGTATTCCTGACGGCTGCTAATGCCGCGCACGCAATCCAGCAGAGGGCGTATGGGTTCGTACCCCTCGGCGTTGCGGCGCACGCTGTCCATGGCAAGACGATAGAGCCCACCTATCTTCTGACCGAGCGAACCTACGGGCTGCGGCTTTGAGGCAAGTTCCTCAATGAGCTCACGTATCTGTTCGCGGCTGTTCTCGTTGAGCACGTTGAACTGTCCGAAACGGGTGTACTCAGGCGAGAGGGGATGAGCCTTCATCCAGCCACCATCTGCATACTCGTAGAAATCGTTGCCGGGTTTCACCTTCGTGTTCATGTTTGCACGGTCAATGCCTGTGCCTATAGTCTGCCCCATGGCGTTGAAAGCTACAAGGGAAAGGCCGAGAAAGAGATTTTTCATATCAAAACGTTTAGAATCTAAGAATACTATAAATACCAAGAAAAAAAATAGAAATACTTCCATTCCTTAAGGAATTCAGCCTTGCAGGCTGGCAAGTGCTTCACCAGCATGCTCCCAATGTGCCATGGCAGCATCAAGTTCGCGCTGAAGGGCTGCATAGGCTGTGGCAAGTGCGGCGTCGGCGGCACCTTCCGGAGTACTGAGTTTCTGTTCGAGGGAAGCTATCTCGGCTTCCAGTTTTTCTATGAGAGTTTCCGCCTCGGTCAAGGCCTTCTCGGCTTTGCGCAACTGGCGGGCACGCTCTTTCATGGCGGCACGCTCCATACTGCCCTTGGAAGGAGCGGAATGCTCTCCCGCCTCCCTGGTTGGCATTGTTGCCACCATGTGCTGCTGTTCGTCCTGCTTCAGATAATCGTAGATACCCCCAATGTGCTCGCGCACCTTACCGTCGGCGAAGGCGTAGACGCGCTCGGCAAGCCCATCCAGGAAATAGCGGTCGTGACTGACGAGGACGATGGTGCCGTCGAAGGCCAGAAGTGCTTCCTTAAGCACATCCTTCGTCTGCATGTCAAGGTGATTGGTGGGCTCGTCAAGGATGAGGAAGTTCACGGGTTCGAGCAAGAGCTTAATCATTGCCAGCCGGCTGCGCTCGCCACCGCTGAGGACCTTCACCTTCTTATCGGAGGCTTCGCCGCCAAACATGAAGGCACCGAGGATGTCGCGTATCTTCAGCCTGACATCGCCCGTTGCCACGCGATCGATGGTCTCAAAGACGGTCAGTTCCCCATCCAGCAACTGAGCTTGGTTCTGTGCATAATAACCAATGCGGACGTTGTGGCCTATCTTCAACTTCCCGTCAAAGGGTATCTCGCCCATGATACACTTCACGAGCGTACTCTTGCCCTCGCCGTTGCGCCCCACAAAGGCCACCTTCTCGCCGCGCCGCAGGGCAAGGCTGACACCACTGAAGACGCAATGGGCACCATATTCCTTGCGGACATCCTCGCAGATAAGCGGGAAATCACCACTCCGCTGGCAGGGGGGAAACTTCAGGTGGAGTGATGCGTTGTCCACTTCATCAACCTCGATGGGGACAATTTTCTCCAGTTGCTTGATGCGGCTCTGCACCTGCACAGCCTTCGTGGGCTTATAGCGGAAGCGCTCAATAAAATCCTTGATGTCAGCAATTTCCTTTTGTTGGTTCTCGTAAGCCCTCAACTGCTGCTCGCGACGTTCGGCTCGCAAGGTGACATAGTCGTCATAGCGTACGCGATAGTCGGTGATGCGGCCACACGAGATTTCCATAGTACGGTTTGTCACGTTGTTGATGAAAGCGCGGTCGTGGCTGACGAGGACAACGGCACTGGGACTCTTTGCCAGAAACTGTTCCAACCAACGTATGCTCTCAATGTCAAGGTGGTTCGTAGGCTCGTCAAGAAGGATGAGGTCGGGCTGGCGCAGGAGGAGCTTTGCCAGTTCAATGCGCATACGCCATCCGCCACTGAACTCGCGAGTGGAACGCTGGAAATCCTCGCGCCTGAAGCCAAGTCCCTGAAGGGTACGCTCCATCGTGGCGCGATAGTTCTGACCGCCGACGAGCTGGAAGTGCTCCGTGTCGAGCGAAAGACGCTCGACAAGCTGCATGTAGCTTTCGCTTTCGTAGTCCGTACGCACAGAAAGCTCTTCTTCTTCGCGACTGATACGTTCCTGCAGCTTACTGATGTCGGCAAAGGCTTTCTCTGTTTCCTCGATGACTGTCGTTTCATCGGCCAGGGCCATCACCTGCGGAAGATAACCCACGGTGGCATCCTTTTCCTTGGCGACTGTCCCACCCGTGGGTTCCTGTTCGCCGGCCAGAATCTTCAGCAACGTGGACTTTCCCGCCCCGTTCTTTCCCACAAGGGCAATTCTGTCGCGGGCGTTGATGACGAAAGAGGCGTCCGCAAAAAGCGGACGCGCACTAAACTCCATCTTCAGACTGTTTACGGAAAGCATAGGAAAGGCTTAGCTCTGTCTGAATGCTGTTTGTCAATAGGCTCGGGCTATGAGCACGCGATACTTCGCGGGCTTGCCGCTCACCATGTCCGTACCGGGGTTCTCCTGACTTACGCCGAAGGGGACGCAACGTATGGTGGCCTGTGTCTCCTCCTTAATGCGGGCTTCGGTCTCGGCGGTGCCGTCCCATGGACAGAGGAAGAAACCGCCGTCCTTCACACGCTGCTTAAACTCCTCGTAGTCGGAACATTCGTAGATGTGCTCATCAAGGAAAGTCTTCGCCTTACGGTAGATGTTCTGTTGGATTTCCTCCAGCAGTTTCTCAACGTGGTCCTCAATGCCTTCCACTGCAAGCGTTTCTTTCTCCAACGTGTCGCGGCGCATCAGCTCGATGGTACCCTGCTCAAGGTCGCGACCTCCCATGACAAGGCGCACGGGCACGCCCTTCAGTTCGTAGTCGGCAAACTTGAAGCCGGGACGCTTGTTGTCGGCATTGTCGTACTTCACGCGTATACCGCGGCGGCGCAGTTCCGCCTCAATCTGTCCGAGGCGTTCGTTGAGGCGGCCGAGGTCGTCGTCGTTCTTGTAGATGGGAACGATCACCACCTGTATCGGGGCCAAATGGGGCGGGAGGACAAGGCCATTGTCGTCGGAGTGGGTCATGATGAGTGCGCCCATG
>JAFSQD010000006.1 GCA_017446765.1 Alloprevotella sp. | reverse complement strand
GTAATTCAAGTTTCGGATGTTGCCTTAGGTCGGCCTTCGGCCTCAAAACTTCAGGGTCAGGAACTTCAGAAAGTTAAATAAAGGAATTTTTCTTATCAACCTGCGAAGCCCTTTCTGCGTAGTTGGTGTATATTTTTTACAACGTAGGAGGGCGAATCAGCGCGTTCTGGGAGGCGAAAAAGTCGGTTTTGGGGAGGTTTTTCATTGGGATCCCTACTCTTCGCCAGAGGCATGCGCATGCCTTGCATGAGGAGATACCATCTCTTGCCTTCAGACAAGGGACATCTTTAAGCAAGACATGCGCATGCCTTGACTCTACCTATGCGCATGTCTCATGCCTTGCGGGGCACTGTTGTGTAGGGAGAGGTGCCTATAGTGCTGACAGGCAGACGTTTGCGTAAAAATGCGCTCCTTAGCGCAGGGCCACTCTTTTTTCGCACGACGCAGAAATAACGCAGCCATGACCCTCAAAATGCTCGCATTTGTTGACTCCGCGTTCCTTCTTCGCCCAAATACGTGGGGCTGTTCTGGGTGAATAAAAGTCGTAATGGATGTGAGGGTAGGATTGCCCGTTCCTGTCATCTTGCTGTTGGCTTGTTTGGCTATGAAATTGTCTTAAGGCCAATGATGGAAGCGATGAGCATCGTGAGAAAAAACAGACGCCAGAAGGAGGCCGGCTCATGAAACACGAATATGCCGACAACCACGGCTCCTACTGCCCCGATGCCTGTCCACACGGGGTAGGCTGTTCCGATGGGTAGCGTCTGCGTGGCCTTTGCCAGCAATACAGCGCTCAGCACATAGAAAAATGCAAAGCCCGCAATCCATGCCCACCAGGCATGTCCCTCAATGCCTTTTGCACGTCCGAGGCAGAAGGTGAAAGCCACTTCGCACAGACCTGCCAGGATCAGGATAATCCAGTTCATATCTCCGTTAGCTGCCTGTCTGAGGGCTGCAAGACTATCTCGGCGACTCCTACCAAGGCGTTGCAAATTTAGGGAAAAGTGGCGGCAATATGGTGGAAAATGACTACATTTGTGACCTCAATGCGCAGATCTCCCTCTTTAACTCCCATTTTAACTTCATTAATCAAGAAGAGAATATGAAAAGTTTCAAGCCAAATGCGTGGGTACTCCCACAACCTGTGCTCATCATTGGTACCTACGACAAGGACGGACGCCCCAACGCCATGAATGCCGCCTGGGGCGGACAGTGGGATGCGCACGAAGTGTTCATCTCTCTCGGTTCGCACGCTACGACCGACAACCTCATGCAGAATCCTACGTTCACCCTGGGATTTGCTACGACCGACACGATGGTGGCTGCCGACTATGTGGGCATCGTCAGCGGACGTAATGTGCCCGACAAGGTGGAGCGTGCCGGATGGACCGTGGAGAAAGCCCCCGACGTGGATGCTCCCGTGTTCAAGGAACTTCCCATGACCCTGGAATGTCGTGTGAAGCAGAAGCTTGACGAGTCCGAGACGGGTTGCTTCCTCATCGCCGAAATCGTGGGCGTGCTCTGCGACGAGCGTTTCCTCGCCGAGGACGGCAAGCCTGCCGTAGAGAAGATGGGGCTTATCACCTACGACCCCGTGCACCATACCTACCTCCAGCTGGGCAAGACCGTCGGCCATGCTTTCTCCGATGGTAAGCAGTTGAGGTGAGTCGTAATCCGTAGACAGGTATTTATGGCAGAGCCTGCTGGTCAGTAGGCTCTGCTTCTTCGTTTCTGGTCCTTGCGCAAGAGTTGGCGGGGACTGAAGGCATTTTCGTAGTGGCTTACGCTGGCCGTTTCCGGCGTACTGCCTACTACGGTGACGACATCAAAGCTTAAGGAGCAGGTGCAAGGGTGTTCCTGCAAGTACGCATCGGCGGCATAGGCGCAGGCAAGGCGTTTCGCCGGCGTGACAGAGGCGATGGCGGCATACTCTCCCTCCTGACTTCGCGTCTTCACCTCTACAAAGGCGAGGACGTCCTTGCGCCTTGCGATGATGTCAAGTTCCAGATGCCCGCAACGCCAATTGCGCTCAAGGATGTCATACCCCATCGCGCGGAGAAATGCTGCGGCCTTCTCTTCGCCCCATTTCCCAGTCGTGTTGTGTGCAGCCATTTGTTTTGGTTTCTTAGGTATTGTTCATCTGACCACTTTTCTTGTAGTTCCGTCGGAGAAGGACTGTATGTACACGCCTCTCGGCTGGTCGGCTGTCAGTTTGCGGCCTTGCAGGTCGTAGGCGCAGGCGGAGGGCGTGCGGCCAGATTGTGCGATGGTGCTGATACCTGTCGTCAGGGGGCGCAGGTGGAGCAGCGATGCGGCTCCGCGCGTCTTTGATACGAGGACGCAGGCCTCAGCCCATGCGCAGTCGGGTGCCATGAATACATCCTTGCCAGCCTCCTGCAGGTAGTAGCGGTCGCCGCTGCGGAAGAGGAAGAAGTCTGTGCCCTTGGAACTGAAAGTAAATGCGGGGTAAGACGCCGATGAGGTCTTGGAGCAGAGCAGGGCTGCGCGGTCCATTTCGTGGAGCTGCACATTTTGCAGGCGCACGGCACCGTCCACGCTCTGGGCTGGCACGAAGCGCCAATGGTAGGTATGGTCGGCGGAGAGGTCAGTGGGCAGGGCTGCACGCTTCAGACGGTAGGCGTTGAAGTCCGCATTGGGTGGCGTGAGGCAAAGTCCCTCCGTGTCGGCTGCTCCGTACCATTGCTCGGCATTGGTCAGTGTGTAGGTAGTTCCGAAGTCAGGGACACACTGTACCCAGACCTCGGGCGTAAAATCCGAAAAATACTTTTCGTAGAGCGCTTTGACGGTTGCCACCTCGTCGCCCTCGCCTTCGGCCTTGAAACTACCATAGGCGTAGGGTGCCCCTTCGGGCAGATAGTTCGTGTTCTGCCCGTTTGTGCCACAGGCAAAAGGCCACTCGTAGGCTTGGAACCAGCTTTGTGCTCGATAGCCATTCTTGAAGAATGCTTTCCAACGTGGATAGTAGTAGCTGGAGAGCAACCCGTTCCATTCACGGTTGGCATAGTCATGTAGGCCGCCAGTCTCGCATTGTGCGCGGTCGCCCCATGTAGTGAGCAGCATGCGTGCGTTTTTCTCGTACAGGGTTTTCTCGTCGGCAGTCGTGCCCAAGGCTCGTGCCATTTCCGTCCATCGTCCGAGGCGGAACTCTGTGCGTGTGCCCAGCAGGCGGTCCTGGTCGAGGATGAGCTGTAGGAAACGTTGGGCGATGGCGTCGCGCTCAGTGCCCGATGCTGCGTTGATGGAGTCGAGTGTCTGTTTGCCCAGGTCGGCCAAGGCCTGGCGCATGAGGTCCACAAGGTCATAGCGGAAGTTTACGTTCGTCTGCATTACGTCGCTTACCGACAGCATGGCGTAGAGGGCCGTGCGCAGTTCCGTCATGTCCCAGTACCACGTGGAGTTGGCCCAGCTGCTGACGGTGCCGGGTTTGAGAGCCGGACGCATGAGGAACACACTCTCCGTAGTACCCTGTTGGCGATCGGTGGGGCAGTTGTAGACACCGGCCCCGAGGATGCGCCAAGCGGAGAGCAAGGACTCGTAGGCCTCCGTGCCAGGGGCGGCTCCGTAGCGCATGAAGACATATTTCTGCAGCCACGTCTCGCGGGTCAGGTTTTCCGCTGTCCACGGCAAGTCGTAGAGCAGGTCGTAGATCATGGCATTGTTTTCAATGCCTTCAGGCAGTGCTCCGATGCCCACCAACTTGTTGGTGGATGCCTTGTCGCGAGCGGCATAGTAGCAGTTGATGAGGCGGTCCATACGTCCGAAGAGGCCTACGTTGCCGCCGAAGTTGCTGACCTGTCCCCACACCCAGTCATGGTTCTGGCCTGCGGCCGTCGTGTGCTGTCCGCTGCATGACGTGTCACCCTGGTTGTCGCCGTGGAGGTCCAGGATGATGAGGCGTCCGCGCGGTATGGTGTGGGTGACGATGGTCGTCGGGTTGTCCTGCCAGTGCTGGCATACCCAGATGGCATCCTCGTCGTAGGCCTTCAGCGCGTTCCACATGGACTGTACGCTATTCTTCGCGCTTGTCACGCCGCTGGGAACGCCACCCTCGTGGAAGGGGTCGATGGCGTAGAGGTGTGTGGTGCATACGTCACCATAGAGCCGCTCGAAGGCTTCGTAGTACTGGGCGGCAAATTCCTCAAGGCGCGCGGTGTTGTTGACAAAGGCAGGGCGCGTGAAGGAGCACCACGTCCCTCCGTCCACGATGTCGCTCGCCTTCCACTGCTGCACCTTTGAGGAGGCGGCACGGCTGAGGAAGTTCTTGGGCACCATGCCCACGTAGCCTGGTACGACGGGTTGCATGCCGAAGGCCGACATGCGCTGGAAGATCTGACGTGCCAGCGCCGTACGCTGTTCGTACCACGATGCGGGTTGTGGGCCTCCCCAAGCCGTCAGGTTGTTCATGAAAAACCATCCGTAGTAGGACGCACCCGAGACAAACTCGTTGACACCCGCAAGACCGTCGTAGCCATAGCCCGTCTGGAGCACGTCGCGCCACACGCTTTCCATGCCCACGATAGCCAGTGGCATGTTGATGCCGTGCAGTGCCATCCAGTCTATCTCTTGCTGCCAGCGTTCCCAGCCCCAGAAGGCCATAGAGTAACTGTGCGTGCAGAAGTTCAGGTAGTAGCGCCAGGGCACGCTGGCCGTGTGCTGTTCCCTGGAGCATGTGGGCAAGGCTTCTGGCAGACGGCCGGTGGGCGAGTTCCACGAGATGTCTACGCCAGCGTAGTGTTGCAGGTACCAGTTGATGCCCGTGGCAATGCTCACATAGTCGCTGCCCGAGACGTGTACGTT
>JAFSQD010000069.1 GCA_017446765.1 Alloprevotella sp. | reverse complement strand
CTAAACTGTGTTCTGAAAGCCTTGATTTTTGCATTGAAGGATTCTGCGGAAGCGTTTGTCAACCTGTCCTGGAAGTAGTTGATGATTGTAGCATTGTGGTTCTCGAAGGTTTCTACCACTTTGCTGAAGGCATCATCACCGAATTGCTCGACCTTGTTGTACCATCTGGCCAGGTTCAACCTTGCTGCCGCTGGTTCTGATTTCCTGTTGAAGATGTCCACGAGTTCCAGGTAGATGCTGTAGGCCTGCTCCAGCCGTGGAAACATCCGGAACAGGATTTGGGCTCTGGCATTCTGCTGCTGGTTCCATTTCGACTTGTGCATCAGTATTATGTGCCTGCTTCGTGCCATAATCTGCGGTTTGGTCTCTCCGTTGTCCATCCGTTCCGGTTCCCATTCACCGATGAGAAGTTTCTCAACCCTGGTGTGTGCGGCCTTGCGTCTGGCACGGTGCTCCCTGATGGCCTTGTTCTCGGCATCGAGCACTTCCCAGCGGTAGCGTATCCTCATCTGGTCTATGGCGTCTGAGACCAGCTTCTGCACATGGAAGCGGTCGTTAATGAGCGTGGCCGCCGGAAACGCCGTCCTTGCCGTGAGCATCATGGCCGATGACAAGTCTGTCGTGACAGTCTCAACCGTGCTGCGGATCTCGTAAGGGATTTTCCTGAAGATGCCGCAGACGATGTCCGAGGCTACACCGCGCACCATCGCCGCCAATGCCCCTTTGCCTCCATGAGCGGCCTTGTTGGTCAGCACGGTATAGACCTCGCCGTTGGACAGGCACGTCTCGTCAAGGCTCATGTCCTTGCCCACATTGTCAGGGAAAAGCATGTATTCAAACGCATGCTCCAACTGCTCCCAGTTGCGGTAGTCGCTAATCTTCTCCTTGTACTGCCTGCGCAGAGTTTGACCATTGAGACCGTTACGCTTCGCAAGCACTGATATGCTCACTGGCGCTGACTCAATCTCCCTCTTTTAAAAAAGCGACGAACTCGGCGTTAAGGCGAGTCTGGTCATACTCGGACAAGTCCCATTCATAGGTGAATATCTCACCCGTGTCCTTGTCCAGCCATTTGCGCTTGCGCACATGAAGGTATGTGGCTCGCCCACGGAGCGGAAAGTCTTGAATGACGCGGTAGTCGCCAAAACCATGGGATATGACCGAACTGTTGTACTTGTCCTCTCGCAACTGCACTTTCTTCTCATCAAGCCAAATGTCAAAACGGACATCGGTCTTCTCATATTTCACAACTTCAAAGTTGTCTATCAACACATCGGGCAATATCGCTCGCAGTAATTCCTCTGATTTCATAATGCAAAGCTACACTATATTCGTGAACTTGACAAGACTCACCAACCGGAAATATCCGCTGACCCGGTATGAGGCCACACTTAAAATCTCGCTGAAATCGAGCACCTTGCCTCGAAAACTAAATGCTCGCCTTCAGCGAGGATGATAGCTTGCGTTCTGTCCGAGGGTGTCGCAAGCTCCACCCCCGGTTACTCAAACCAGTCGCTTTCAGCGACAAAACACACCCTTGGGACAACTGGTATATAGTTCCCAAAACAAATTGTTTATGGTTGTTCTCATTGTTTGACTATGTACTCGTTTTCAGCGAGGTAGCTTGTCTGCTAAATCTTACCATCTCGCGTGGTGCCATAACGAAAAGAGCCCCGGACATTGTCATGTCCAGGGCTCTCAGGGGTCGGTTACCTACTCTCCCACATTCGCAGTACCATCGGCGTGGTGAGGCTTAACTTCTCTGTTCGGAATGGGAAGAGGTGGAACCCTCACGCTATCACCACCTTTGTTGCCTTCGGCTGACGCGTCAAGCGTCGCCGTGAAGTCTAGAGATCATCTGACCGGGGAACGCGACAGTGTCATTCTTCACTGCCCATAGCTTTCACACATCGTCTTGAACCAAAATCACGGTGGCTAAGCCCCGAAGAAAAGCTTTCGGGTAATTAGTACGGCTCGGGTGAGGACGTCGCCGCCCGTGCGCCTGCCGCCTATCTACGTCGTCGTCTGCAACGACCCTCAAGGAGATCTTATCTTGTGGCTGGCTTCGTGCTTAGATGCTTTCAGCACTTATCCGTACCCGACGCGGCTACCCGGCCGTGCCCCGGGCGGGACAACCGGCGTGCCGGAGGTCGGTCCAACACGGTCCTCTCGTACTAGTG
>JAFSQD010000068.1 GCA_017446765.1 Alloprevotella sp. | reverse complement strand
GACATCACTTACAGCCGATTCGACTGACTTGCGGTATAGAAGCATTTAGCTAATCGTAATCGCTTTTCCTTTGTTTTGTGATGAAGAGCATGGTATTTGCAGCCGGGTTAGGCACACGTTTGCGGCCGCTCACTGACAAGCGTCCCAAAGCCCTTGTTAAGGTGTCTGGAAGGACGCTTTTGGAACACGTGCTTCATCGCCTTGCTGATGCGGGTGCTGATGAAGCCGTGGTCAACGTTCACCATCATGCTGAGGTACTGACACGGTTCATCCAAACACATACATTGCCCATCCCCGTTAAGATAAGCGACGAATCGGAGCTTCTCCTCAATACTGGCGGCGGGTTAATGCACGCGCAGAAACTCTTTGAAGGTGTGGATACTCCCATATTGCTTCACAACGTGGACATCTTTTCTAATGCCGACCTTGCAGCTTTTCATCGTATCGCACTTCCTCATGCGGCAACCCTTCTCGTCAGCCAACGCGAGACCTCGCGCTACCTCCTCTTTGACGATGATATGCGCCTTGTGGGGTGGACAAACCTAAAGACGGGCGAAGTGAAAAGTCCCTATGTCAACCTCCATGTGGAGGAATGCAAGAGGCTGGCCTTTAGCGGTATTCACGCATATTCCCCCCATCTGTTTCCGATGATGGCAAGTTTTCCGCTAGTATTCTCCATCATCGATTTCTATCTCTCTGTATGCGACAAGGTAGACATATCCGGCTACGTGCAGCCAGATCTTGAAATCCTTGACGTGGGCAAGATTGAAGCTCTTGCCTCGGCCGCCGATTTTCTTCAGCGGCATCAATGATGCTTCATGCATATAGATACTTCAACGGGGACGGAACTTAATCTGAGTTCCATTCCAGTTGAGGTATTGTGCGACTTAGAATGTGTGTTCTCTTAACGTGAGTTTGGCGTAAGAAAGTTGTTGCCTAACTCTTACGCCAAACTCGAGTTCTCTTAGTATGCCGCCTTAAATTCGTCAAGGAAGCGTACGTCGTTTTCTGAGAACAGGCGTAGATCCTTCACGCGGTAGAGCAGGTTGGCAATACGCTCTATGCCCATACCAAAGGCAAAGCCCTTGTATTTTTCTGAGTCAATACCATTGAGTTCCAGCACGCGTGGATGTACCATGCCGCAACCCAGTATCTCCAGCCATCCCGTACCCTTACAGAGCGAGCATCCCTCGCCGTGGCAGATTTGGCAGCTCACATCCATCTCAGCGCTGGGCTCCGTGAAGGGGAAGTAGCTGGGACGGAGCCGTATCTGTGTCTCCGTGCCGAAGAGCTCGCGTGCGAAAGTCAGCAACACTTGCTTCAAGTCAGTGAACGAAACCTGTTCGTCCACATAGAGGCCTTCTACTTGATGGAAAAAGCAATGCGCACGCGCAGATACGGCCTCGTTTCGGTAGACACGTCCTGGGCAGATGACACGTATGGGAGGCTGTGTGGTTTCCATTACGCGGCTCTGAACGGAACTGGTGTGCGAGCGCAGCAGCATGCTTGGGGCTCCTTGCACATAGAACGTATCTTGCATGTCGCGGGCAGGATGGTCGTCGGCGAAGTTCATTGAACCGTATACGTGCCAATCGTCTTCAACCTCAGGACCGTCGGCAAGCGTGAAGCCCATGCGGGAGAATATGTCAATGATGCGATTTCGTACGATGGTCAGCGGGTGGCGCGTGCCAATCTCAGCAGGGTAGGGCGTTCGCGTCAGGTCGTAGACGGTCTCTGTGTCCTCCTTTGTGGCGAGTTTAGCCCTTAGGGCGTTGATGTGCTCGGTGGCCTCCTGCTTCAGGGCGTTAATGCGCATACCCAATTCGCGCTTTTGCTCGCTGGGGACGTTGCGGAAATCGTTCATCAAGTCGGAAATACAGCCCTTCTTGCTGAGGTATTTGATGCGAAGTGCTTCCAGTTCCTGAGCGTTGCTGGCTGTTAATGTGCGCACTTCATCAAGTAGCTGTTCTATCTTATTTAGCATGTCGCAAATGTGATTTTTGATAACAACGGGCGCAAATTTACGCTAAAAGCATGGAAGAACAAAGTAGAAAGCAGCGTTTTTGTTTTGTGCTCTCGCTATCGCGTAGTATATTTGCCACCAAATTCGTTTCCACCGATAATTCTCAACGATTCAAACGCGATTTTTCATGTCACGTCTATTGTTCTTCCTTATTCTCGCGTTGATGGCGATACTTGTGGGCTGCCGCGGGCAAAAGAGCGATGCTCCGTCTCCTGCTGCAGCCGATACTTTGTCGTTACCCGCCGTTCCTGACACAGTAGCCGATACTGCTACTGTCAACGAGCCAGCTCCGCCGCCTGCCGCTGATGGCGTATTTGATGATTTTGTTTTCAACTTCATACGCAACCGGAAGTTTCAGCGACAGCGTGTGCGATTTCCTCTGCCTGTCACCTCAGGAGGTGAACGGAGGATGATGCAGGCCTCCGAATGGCGCCATGACCGTGTCTTCCCCCATGAAGACATCTATGGACTTCTCTTTGACAGTCCGAGAGCGATGAAGAAAAAAGCATATATCAAGAAAGACAGCGTCGTCATCAGTGTGCTCAATGCCCAGGATGTCAATGTGAAGCACTATATTTTTAACAAAAGCAATGGTGCGTGGATGCTTACGGCACTTGATACGAAGAGTGTGCGCGAAGAGGAAGGGGCTGATTTCATGAGCTTTCTGACTAAGTTTTCCTCCGACGCCTCATTTCGTCGTTCTCACGTGGCATCATCCTTTGACCTTATCGTATGCGACCCCGATACCTACGAATCTATGCAGGGTATCGCCAATGCCTCACAGTGGGACGACTATGCTCCCGAGCTGCCCACAGACAAACTGGCACTAATCACCTACGGAGGATTAGCCAGGGGCGGCAACGAGCGCATCCTGCAGCTGACAAGCCTTGATGGTGCTATGTCCAGCCTCATCACCTTCCGTAAGCAAGGTGGTCGATGGGTGGCTGTGAAGTTGGAAAACAATTGATATGACTGAACATTTTAACTATTCTCTCCTTCCACATAATACCTTCCACATTGATGCGCGGTGCCGCAGGTACGTGGAATATGATTCTGAAGACGAACTACGGAAAATCCTCCCTTCACTCACGCATGAGCGATTCCTCCACATAGGTGGTGGTAGTAACCTTCTTTTCCTCCAAGACTTTCCTGGGACTATCCTCCATTCAGCCATTCGTAGCGTCGACATCGTGAAGTCCGACGGCGACGACGTATGGGTGCGTGTCGGAGCTGGTCTTGATTGGGATCAATTTGTGGAATACTGCATACAACACGGCCTTTACGGCCTTGAGAACCTCTCCCTCATCCCTGGAGAAGTGGGGGCCAGTGCCGTGCAGAATATCGGTGCTTACGGTGTTGAAGCCGCTGACCTTCTGACCCTCGTAGAGACCATAGATGTGACAACAGGCGAAATTGAGAGTATGCGTGCAGAAGAGTGTCAGTACGGCTATCGTACGAGTATCTTCAAGAACTCACTACGCGGAAAGCGTTTTGTCACACATGTGACCTATAAACTTTCACGCCGTTTTGTGCCCCGGTTGGACTATGCAGCTCTGCGCCGCGAGCTTGAGGCCCGTGGACTGAGTGAAGACGTTCTTACGGCAGACGATTTGCGTCGCGTCATCATCGATGTGCGTCGCGAGAAGCTTCCAGAACCTTCTGAGACAGGTAGTGCCGGCTCTTTTTTCGTCAATCCTGTAGTCAACCGCGAGCACTTCGAACGCCTCTTGGCAGCCTATCCTGAGATGCCCCACTACCTCCTGCCCGACGGCAATGTTAAAATACCCGCAGGATGGCTTATCCAGCAGGCAGGGTGGCGTGGCCGTCAAGTCGGAAGGGCGGGTGTTTGGCCGAAGCAGGCACTTGTGCTCACCAATCTTGGCGGAGCCACAGGAAAGGATATCTTGGCGCTGTCCGATGCCATATGTACCGACGTAGAGAAGTCCTTTGGTATTGTCCTGCAGCCGGAAGTCAATTTTATATAGCAGCCGTCTTGTATGCGATTCAAGAGTATAGCTTCCGGCAGCAACGGCAATTGCTACTATGTCGAGCATGAGGGCGCAGCATTCCTCATTGATCTTGGTATCAATAAGAGCCAACTTGCAAGGAAATGTAACGACCATGGTGTACCCCTACACTTCGTGCAAGCCATTCTCATCACCCACAGCCACTCCGACCACGTGCGTGGCATCAGCGCATTCTGCCGCAAGAACCCCCTGCCTCTCTATGCTCTCCCCGAGACCTATCAGGGCATTATAGCCAATCCTACAATACATCATAAACCCGATCCTACACTTTGTCGCAACATTACGTGCGGCGTACCCTTCGAGGTGGCGGGTATGAAGGTGACAGCCTTTCATGTGCCGCATGACTCACACGACAACGTGGGCTATTTCATCGAAGCCGGAGGCACAAACCTGTGCCTTATGACCGACGTGGGAGAGTTTACGCCCGAGATGAAAGCATACATCGCTAAGGCCGATAATCTCGTAGTTGAATCAAACTTCGACCAGCACATGCTTGAGACGGGAAGCTATCACTTTCTGCTCAAGCGTCGCATCCTTTCGGGTGTGGGGCATAGCAGTAATGCCACCACGGCTTCTGTCCTGGAGCAACATCTCACGTTACGTACGCGCCGTGTTTTCCTATGCCATCTCAGTGGCAACAACAACACGCCCGAACTTGCTTACGAATCTACGCATCAGGCACTACGGCGTGCAGGGCTTTCTCCCGAAATCGTTGTTTTCAGCCGTCTCCAACCTTCGCTGTTTTTTGAGTTGTGAGGGGGTAAGGATAAAAAAGTCGACGTTTTGTTTTTTTCTTTCCACACTTTGCCGTATCTTTGCGCCGCAAAACAGCAAATGGTACCTTGACCGAGTGGCTAGGTAGCGGTCTGCAAAACCGTGTACAGCAGTTCGAATCTGCTAGGTACCTCACGAAAGAAGCGTCATTCCCATTTGGGAGTGTCGCTTCTTTCATATTATACGTGTACTAACAGTCCCTATTCAAATATGGCCGAGCCGATGCGCACGATGTTGGCTCCTTCCTCAACGGCCATGCGGTAATCGTGGCTCATACCGTAGGAACGGAGACGGAAGTCCGGCGATGAAGGGAAGAAGTCCTGTTTGAGTGTATCGAAAAATTCGTGCGCACGCCGGAAGTCGCTTCGTATTCGTTCTTCATCATCCGTATTTGTTGCCATGCACATCACGCCGCAGATTTGTGCGTTTGTCAGTTCGCGAAATTCTCCTGTGTCAAGGTATTCAAGGCATTCGTCAGGCAGAAATCCATATTTCGTCTCCTCCGCTGCCACATGGATTTGCAGCAGACATCTTATAGTACGCCCGCATCGCTCTCCCTGCCGTTGGATTTCACGCAGCAGCTGTGGCGTATCCACCGCGTGGATGAGGCTGATGTAGGGAGCGATATACTTCACCTTGTTTGTTTGAAGGTGACCGATGAAGTGCCACTCTATGTCCTCGGGCAATGCCTCCCGCTTCACCCGCAGTTCCTGTTCACGGCTTTCACCAAACACCCGCTGTCCTGCTTCGTAGCACAGCCTGATGTCCTCCACCGTATGGTACTTCGATACCGCCACCAGTTCAACCGTTTCGGGTAGGGTAGCCTTCACGTGTTTCAGGTTCTCCTCAATAGTCATATTATTCTGCTTCTTTTTCTTTATGCTTGATTTTTGCAAGTGCAATTATAGTAATAATGTTCGTATATTCAAACAAAGGATACGCATATCCTGCGAAAGTTTGACTATTTGAGTCTATAGAAAATGAACGAATGTTTTTCAAAAGAAAACTGCTACTCTGCTACCTGGTTTGTGTATGAGACACATTGTCAGTGTGTTGTCGATGAGGGCGGGGTAGCAGTAGGTAGCAGTAGAGGTATGAGGAGGTGGGACTTAGCATGTCGCTAATCTCATTGTTACTGGTTTCCAGCGTCGCTATGCCCGCAGTTTTAGGATAAAATGGATGCCACGGATTACAAGGAAGGCAATGGGAATGATTTCCCGTGCTTTGGGAATGTATTCCTATGCCTTGGGATTGATGCTGGCTTTTGCGTAGGGGTGTTGCGACACTTCGTGCGTGGGTTTTGTAAAGATTTGCCATATACTGACGTGCCTTTATGCCAGCATGAATACTGTAGAAGCGAGCGACTAAGGGCACATTCTAACGCAAGAAACTGCTACCTACTGCTACTCTGGATTCCTTCGCAAGTATTTGTAAGCAAGGTTGGTAGGCGAAGGTAGGTAGCAGAGGTAGCAGTATTCTGACTAAAAAACTCTTTTCTTTCTGTGATGTAAAGAAATTAGGTAGATTTAGAGCTTTTCGTGGAAGATGTCCATGATGGGGGTGTCGGTGACTGCGACGATGTCGTAGTCGCTGACGCTGCCTTTCATTCCTTCGTCGAGGCGGCGTATGGCGTCGCGAAGGTCTTCGGCTTGTACGAGAACGTTCTGCGAGCTTTTCTTCTCCTTGCCGCTTTTCTCGTCAAGGGTGATGAAGCTGAGTTTTAGGCGGAAGTAGCGGTCGGCGGCATCGTCCTTAGCTTCGAAAATCTCGGCGATGCGGGGTTTCTTGATGTCGCTGACCTCGAAGATGCCCGTCATGAAGGGGGTGATTTCCTCGATGATGCGCTTTTCGGCTTCGGTGAAGCTCAGTGCATCGACGAGATAGGGTTCGGATACTTTCTTGAGTGCACCATTCTCCATTGTCTTTTCATACTTTACGGTGCATTGGTACCATTGTGACATATATGTTTTTTGATTATTTAGGTTTGTAGAGGTTTTTAAACACGTTTCGCTACGCGCTTGGCTTGTCCAAGTTTCGCTACGCGCTCGGCTCGTCTGAGAATTACCGTGTGAGAGTATTAAACACGAATTACCGCGAATTAACCATGAATTGTACTTGTCGGCCAAACAAATTTAAATTAATGGTGAATAGGTGGAAATTATATGTGAAACAGTTCTTGTTACTTGTCACTCGTAACTTGTCACATTTTCAGTTGTCGGAGGGAGTATGACTCCATGAGGCAGCTGCGGTCCACGTCTCCGCGAATGCCTGAGAGACGTCCTTTGCAGGAGTATTGCCACATGATGTAGGGCTGGCCGTCAGAGAGTACGGGTTGCTTGTCGCTGTAGCACGCTATCATCCAGGGATAGTCGGGGAATTGGCCGCGCAGGTGCTTGTTGTAGAAATTCTGGTAGGTGTAGAGCAGGGGTTTGCGTCCGTAGTGGCGTTCGACGGCGAGTATGAATTCGCGCAGGTCGGGGACGAAGCGGGAGCCGCCGCCGTACTTCTCGATGTCGATCAGGGGCACGAGGTCCTGCTCCTCGACGCGCACGATGCGCTTCATGAATTCAAACTGTTCCCGCCAGTTCACGTTTGGACGATAGAAATGGTAGCTACCCACGCTGATGCCCACTCGGTGGGCTCCTTCAAGGTTCTGTCGGTAGTAGTCATCAAGCAGTGAGTTGCCCTCAGTGGCTTTAATGTAGGCGTAGGAGATGTTTTCGTTTTGTGCCAATCGTTCCCAGTCGATGGTGTACTGGTAGTGGGATACGTCTATGCCTTGACGGTGGTTGACGTTGATGTGGCCGTGTCCGCGTGTGGCTTCGCTTACGTTGACATGGAAGTCGGCTTGGGGCTCGAGTGTGTACTGCATGCGTGCCTGCAGGGCAGGACGGTCGGGTTCCACGATGACGGAGTTTCCCGCCGTCGTGTGTCCCTTGCGTTTGCGCTTGTCGTGGCTGTCCTCGGCGAGTGTCGGCATCGTCATGCACAAGCCGAGGGTGAGGGCGATGATATGTCGTATGTATAGGTGCATTTACTTGTCGTTGGATTTGTCGAAGCAATCGCCGGGGTAGAGGGTATTCCACCAGAGTGGTTCGTCCTTGAGCCACATGGCAAGCCATGCGTTGATGATCTCCTGCCATGCAAGGCGCTTTTTCCAGTCGGTGACGTGGTGGTCCTGGTCGGCAAAGGTGACATAGGCGACGGGGCGGTCAAGGATGCGCAGTGCCGTATACATGGCTTGGCTTTGGTGGGTGGGCACGTTGGTGTCCACCGTGCCGTGCAACAGGAGAAGCGGCGTATGTATCTTGTCGGCGTTGTAGAGCGGGGAGTGCTTCACGAAGAGGTCGGGATTGTTCCAGGGGAAGCTGCCGTATTCAGCAGCTTCGCCGTAGGTATAGCCCCAATAGCCTCCGCCCCAGTAGGCTGTGATATCGCTGATGCCTGCGTGGCTGATGGCGCAGGCAAAGATGTCCGTCTTCGTCTGCAGGTATTGCGTCATGAAGCCGCCGTAGCTGGCCCCCATGCATCCGATGCGTTTTGCGTTGACGAATGGGTGTTCGCTGCAGAATGCCTTAACCCCCTCGATGATGTCGTCGCTCGACTCGTCGCCCCACGTGCCCACGTGCCGTGCTGCGAATTCCTGCCCGAAGCCTGTAGCGCCACTGGGTTCAAGGATGAGTACGACATATCCCATGTTGGCGAAGGCTGCATGCGGATAGTAGCTCTCAAGATAGCGGCCGGTAGGCGAGCAACCGCCGTAGTAATACACCAGCATGGGGTACTTCCGCGTGGCCTCAAAGTTGGCAGGTAGGTAGTAGAACCCTTTGATGGTGTCGCCTCGGCTGGCTCGGAAACTCCACTCGGAGTGGATAGGCAGGCGCACGCCTGCGACGAGGCTGTCGAAGTCAATCTCACCTACCTTCCTTGCTTCAAGTTTCTTCTCTCCAGCATTCACCAGATACATGTCGCGGGCACGAAGGGCGCTTTGTCCCACAATGAGGATGCGCGGATGCTTTTCTTCGGTGGATATGCCGAATGACGTCACGTAGGTGATGGGCGTCTCAATGCGCGTTACGTCAAGGTTATTGGGGTTGAGCCGGAACAACATCTTGTCGTAGCCGTCCTCGGCGGAGAAGTAAATGTTGCCGTCGCCTGCGGCCCAGAAGACGCGGTCGACCGAAGGCTTGAACTTGGGAAGTAGCGGCTTTGCCTGCCCAGAGGCTATGTTGTAGAGGAACAGACGGAGGTCGTATGCATTGCCAATCTGTCCCTCAGCAAGCTCCGAACCGATGCCGCCAAAGGCGTTGGGGGAACCTATGACGAGCAGCTCGCGACAGTCGGGGGAAAAGAGCGCTCCGGAGACGAATTCAGCATCGCTCAGAAGGGTGTCGACCTTTCCAGTGTAGGCGTCCATCTTCAGATAGGTTGTTCGTGAGAAGGGACGCCTTGAGGGTTCCATCATACTGAAGGCCAGGAGGAGTTTTTTCCCGTCTTCCGAGATATCCATCAGTTGCATGCTGCGGTCGCCGAAGGTGAGGCGGCGCATCTGGCCCGTGGCAATGTCGTATCGGAAGATGGCCGTGCGCGAGCGCCAGCCGGGAATGCGGTCGTCGGGGTCGATGATGCGCTGTGTGCCGTCGGGTTCCTTGCGACCTTCTTCGGTGCGGAGGTAGAGGAGGTAGTCGCCGGCAGGAGCCATGTGGAAGTTTCCTTCGGGTATACCCACGGCGAGTTCCTTCTCCTGCATCGTTGCGGGGTCGGTGGTCACGAGGATGCGTCCGCGGCTGTCTTTGCGCGTCGTGTAGAGGAGGTCGCATTGTGGCATCCACGAGATGTTGGTGCTGACATTGTAGTGAGCAAGCACCTTGCCGCTTTTTGTCTCTTTGAGGAACGTTTCGTAGGTGCTGCTACCGTCGGCTTTCGTGTCGTAGATGGAGTAGGAGAGGTATTTTCCTGTTGGGGAAAGCTTGGGCGAGGAATAGTGGCGGCCTAACAGCATGTCGCGCTGCATATAGAAGCGGTCGCCGGTGGCATTCACCTCTACGCCGTCAAGGTTCTTTCCGATGATGTTGACCAGGAAGGTGTCCGTGTCCGTAGGCCGTGTGAGGCAGAGAATGTTGAGGGTAGATTCTCCAGGCCTGAGCGAGAACTCCTTGCCGGCTGTAAGTTCCGTCTCGTCTAAGTAGGCTTTGGCATCGTGAAGCTTCCCTAAGTCGAGTTTCGGACGGGCAAAGGAGCGCGTGCGGAGCGTGAATCGCAGGACGCGGAGGGTGGGGAGGGAATCGACTGCGCAGATGGCTTCACCTCGTGCGATGTTGCCGTCGGTTGTATGGCGGAAGGCGAGGGCACGGTTCTCCGTAAGGTATTCTTTGTCGCTGAAGGCCACTGCCTTCATGTTCTTTTCTGATGTGGTGTAGGGGGCGGCCATGGGGTAGGGGCCAATAAGTCGAGCCGACATGACGCGAAGCGTGTCGGCTGCATGACTGGCTGCAAGACAGAGGGCACAGGCAACCAGTGCGATGAGTCTTTTTCTCATTCGGACGTTTCTATATATAATAATGTGTGTGCTTCCGGTTTTCCTATTCCATGATTTCTCGCTGCTGCTTCATGAGCTGGAAATCTTTCTTTCGCAGGACGAAGGAATTGGTGAGATACTTGTCGCGAACGGTCTGGTTGCCGGCAAGTTCCTCGGGGCTACCTTTGAACAGGATTTTCCCTTCAAAGAGCAAGTAAGCACGATCCGTGATGCAGAGTGTTTCCTCTACGTTGTGGTCGGTGATGAGGATGCCGATGTGGCGGTCCTTCAGTTTCCACACGATGTACTGTATGTCTTCCACCGCGATGGGGTCGACACCGGCAAAGGGCTCGTCCAGCATGATTAACTTAGGGTCGATGGCCAGGCAGCGTGCAATCTCCGTGCGTCGCCGTTCACCACCGCTCAGCTGGTTGCCCTTGTTCTTTCTCACCTTCTGGAGGCGAAACTCAGCGATGAGTTCTTCCATCTTCTCGCGCCGCTGTGCCGGTGTCTTGTCGGTCATCTCCAGCACGCTCATGATGTTGTCTTCCACACTCATCGTACGGAATACGCTGGCCTCCTGTGCAAGGTAGCCGATGCCATAGCGGGCACGCTTGTATACGGGGAAGTCGGTAATCTCGTAGTCGTTCAGGAATATCTTGCCCCCATTGGGCACGACAAGTCCCGTCGTCATGTAGAAGGATGTTGTCTTGCCGGCGCCGTTGGGCCCGAGCAGTCCCACAATTTCGCCTTGATGCACATCAAAGCTTACGCCGCTGACAACGGTACGCTTGCCGTATCGCTTCACAAGGCCTTCGCTGCGGAGGACGAGCTTGTCCTCCGCAGCCAGTCGCTCAAGGTCTTTCTGTATGGCGTCCATTTGTCTCCCTCTCTATATTTCAGCGTCTGCGTAGAGGTAGCGCTTGATGCTCTTCTTCGGAGTTTTCTCAAATTCTTCGCTTACAAGGCGGATGCCCGAGAGCTGCTCGTAGTTGTTGACCATTGCGTTGAGATCTTTACGGTTTTGGTCCATCTGGGCGAGCACTCCCATTTCGTCGAGACCGTCCTTCTGGGCTTCGTCCATGTCGGGATATACGAGTGCATAGAGTCGGTCGCCTTTCTGGATGACCACGCTTTCAGCCACGTAGGGCAGCGTGTTGAGTTTTTCTTCAATTTCTTCGGGATAGATGTTCTGTCCGCTCGACCCGAGAAGCATGTTTTTAGAACGTCCGCGGATGAAGAGGTTGCCTTCGGCGTCGACGAGGCCGAGGTCGCCCGTGTGGTACCAGCCGTCGGCATCGATGGTCTGTGCTGTGGCTTCGGGATTCTTGTAGTAGCCCAGCATCACGTTGGCACCGCGCACGAGGATTTCGCCCACAACGTTTTCCGGATCGGGGCTGTCGATGCGAAGTTCCATGTTCGGCACAATCTTTCCGCACGAGCCGGGCACCTGGTCTTTCCAGTCGTTGTAGGCAATGATTGGGGCACATTCGGTAGCACCATATCCCACCGTGTAGTTGAAGCCGATGCGGTGGAGCAGGGCGTCTATGTCGCGGTTGAAGGCTGCGCCGCCGATGATGATTTCGTAGAAGTTTCCTCCGAAGGCTTCCACCAGTTGCTCGCGTATGCGTTCGCACACCTTGTCGCTGATGACAGGCAGGCGAAGCAGTACTCGCATTGAGGGGGTCTGCAATTTGGGGAGCACAGCCTTCTTGATGATTTTCTCGATGATTAAGGGAACAGAGATGATGAGATCGGGCTTCACTTCGCCGAAAGCCTTGAAGATGATGTTGGGGCTCGGTATACGCGTAAGGAAGAAGATGTGCATGCCGCACATGAACTCGTAGAGGAGTTCGAAGGCCATGCCGTACATGTGGGCAAGGGGCAGAATGCTGATGACTTTTTTCCCTGGACTCAGGAAGTGGCCTAACACTTGGTCGGCAAAGAACATGTTCGACCATAGTGCGCGGTAGGGGATAAGTACGCCCTTCGACTTGGAGGTGGTGCCGCTGGTGTAGTTGAGCACAGCCAGTTCCTCGGGATCGGTGGCAGGTCGATAGTGAACGTGTTCGGCGCGGAAGTACTTGGGATATTTCTCGCCAAAGAAGCGGTTGAGATTCTCGCGTGCATCCGTCAAGCGTTCCGAGCGCGAGACGAGCAGTTCGTAGTCCTGCAACTTGACGATACCCTCAAGGTGGGGCATTTCGTCTGCTGTCAGCGAGGGCCATATCTGGTCGCCCACAAGGAGCAGGCGAGCGTCGGAATGGTTCACGATGTCATGAATCTGCGGAGCCTTAAACTCGTGGAGGATGGGGACGGCTACGGCGCCATAACCCAGTATGGCGAAGAAGGCCGAGGCCCAAGCCGCACAGTTACGACCGCAGAGGGCGACTTTGTCACCGGGTTGCAGTCCGGCATGTTCAAAGAGGATGTGGAGTTTCTCGATTTTGCGGGCAACGTCGTGATACTGAAGCGTGATGCCCTGATAGTCCGTCAGCGCGTCGCGGTCCCAGTTGTCCTTGATACTCTTTTCGAAGCGCGCTACGAAGTCTTGGTATTGGTTCATGTCTTATTTTAGCCTTAGATTTGGCACAATTTTGAAAAATCTGTGCAAAAGTAAGCATTTCCTGCAACCCACACAAACTTTTCATGGATATTTGCACAAAATAAAAGGTTCCGTGCGTAAATATGGCCTTTCTGACCATCAGGGCTACAGTTTTATCTTTTTTTACTTTTGTGGAAATGCCATTGTCGATTGAAAGTCGTAATTTTGCGCGAAATTTAAATAATTATGACATGAGTCCCATCCGTATTCAGTTGAAACGTCTCTGCTTCATGCTGGCTTTTGGCACGATTATGATGCCTGCTGCACGGGGACAGAATGGTGTCCTTTCGCTTGATGATTGCAGGCAAATGGCTTTGCGGAACAACAAGTCTCTCTCGCATAGCCGTGCAGCAAAGGACAAGGCCATGTATACACGCATGGCGGCGGAGACAAACTATTTGCCGAAAGTGAAGGCCATGGCTGGCTATGTACACGTCGGCCGTGAAATCAGCATTCTGAACGACGACCAGAAGTCGAAGCTCAACAATCTTGGCACAAACGCAGTAAACGGCATTATGTCGCCTTTGCAGTCACCCGAGGCTCAAGCCATTTTGGCGCAATATCCCGATCTCATGCCCCTCGTTCAGCAGATGCAGGGGCGGCTCGGCACCGTTGGGACGGCACTCAATGGCTTTGGCGGCGACATCGTCGATGCCTTCCGTACCGACACGCGAAACATTGCAGCGGGAGCCATCCTCTTGACGCAACCCATCTACATGGGAGGCAAGATTCGGGCCTACGACCGCATCACTCACTACTCCGAACGCCTTGCCGACTTGCAGCTGGCCTCTGACGAGGCGGAAGTCGTGCTTGAGGTCGACCGCGCCTATTGGCAGGTCGTGTCACTGGCCAACAAGCTGACGTTGGCAAAGAAGTTCCATGCTACCTTGCAGAAGTTGGACGACGACGTGCAGAAGATGATTGCCGAGGGCGTAGCCACGCGTGCCAACGAACTTCAGGTGGCCGTGAAACTCAACGAGGCCGAGATGCTCGTCACGAAGGTGGAGGACGGACTGACCCTTTCGCGCATGCTTCTCTCGCAAGTTTGCGGCTTGCAGGACAGCCTCGCGGTGCCTTCCTTTAAGCTTCAGGATGAAAACCTCTTCGACATTGCCGTGGACACAAGCTATGTCGTATCGGACAAGAACGATGCTTTCTCGCGCCGCCCCGAGTTGGGACAGCTGGAAATCGCTGCCGACATCTATCATGAGAAGGCAAGGATAGAAAAGGCAGCCTACCTGCCGCAAGTGGCATTCGTGGCGGGTGCGATGGTTTCCAATCCCAATGGATTTAATGGCTTTCAGAACAAGTTTGCTGCCACATGGAGTGTTGGCGTGACGTTCAGCATGCCCGTGTGGTCGTGGCACGAGGGGCGCTACAAGGTGCGCGCCACGGAGGCAGAGGCTGCCATGGCTACCTACCGAGCAGATGACGTGCGCGAGAAAATTGGCCTCCAGGTGTCGCAAGAGACGTTCCGCGTGAACGAAGCTGTCAAGAAACTGCGCCTGACGCAGAAAAACCTCGAGCAGGCTGACGAGAATGTGCGCATCGCCAACCTGGGTTATCAGGAGGGTGTCATTGTGCTCTCCGACGTGCTTCAGGCCCAGACGGCATGGCTGCAGGCTCACAGCGACAAGATTGACGCTCAGGTGGATGTCATGCTGACGCGTGCAGCCCTCAACAAAGCCTTGGGACTTACCTCCGCCCCCCTCGAAGCCGAGGAGGATAAGACCATCGTTCCCGCATTCCTAAAGAAAATCATACAATAATATATATATATAGGAGAGTCCTGCATATGTAGGATTTCCCATCCCAATGGAACAATCATGAAAAAGAATAGCAACCTCAACATCATCCCCGCACTGCTCATATTGGCAGGCGTCATCGTGGCCGTCGTCCTGGGCAGCATGTACGCATTTGAAGGCGAAGACGAAACCCTGCAGGGGCAGGTGGAAGTGACCGAATACCGCGTTTCGGGCAAGGTGCCCGGACGTGTCCTCGAAATACTTGTCCACGAGGGCGACTTCGTCCACAAGGGCGATATCCTTGCCGTCATCGAGGCTCCCGAAGTGGATGCCAAGCTCCTTCAGGCACAGGCGGCAGAGGCTGCCGCATCAGCCCTGAGCGACAAGGCGCAGAACGGAGCCCAGAAGGAGGACATCCAGGGTGCCTACGAACTTTGGCAGAAAGCGATTGCAGCCAAGGACGTGATGGAAAAGTCGTATGTGCGCATCAAGCGCCTGACCGACGAGGGCGTGATGCCGCAGCAGAAGCTGGACGAGATTACGGCCCAACGCGATGCCGCCATAGCCACCGAGCGTGCCGCCAAGTCGCAGTACGACAAGGCCCTCAGCGGTGCACGCCAGGAGGACAAGCGGGCCGCCGCCGCACAGGTGAAACGCGCACAAGGTGCCATCACCGAGGTGAATGCCTACAAGCGCGAAACGAAGCTCGTGGCCTCGGCAGACGGCGAGGTGACTGAGATTTTCCCGCAGGTGGGAGAACTCGTCGGCACGGGGGCACCGGTGATGAACGTGGCTGTGACGAGCGACCTCTGGATGACGTTCAACGTCCGCGAAGACCATCTCAGCCGACTGCCCATGAAGCAGAAGGTGAAGCTCACCATCCCTGCCCTTGGCGGCAAAGAGGTGGAGGGCGTTGTGTACTTCATGAAGGACCTCGGAAGCTATGCCGCCTGGAAGGCTACGAAGACGACGGGACAGTTTGACATGAAAACCTTTGAGGTGCGTGTGCGTCCCACGTCGATGCCCGACGGCCTGCGCCCCGGCATGAGTGTGCTGATCAAGAAATAGCCCCAGGAGAACAAACCTGAGATGAAATCCCTCTTTCAAGTAATCATTCGCGAACTTCGCCGACTGGCTCCCGACCCGTTGGTGTGGTTCTGCATCGTGGTGGCTCCGTTGCTGACGGCACTGTTCTTCACCACGTTCATGTGGCAGGGCCTGCCCACGAATATGCCTATCGGCCTCGTGGACGAGGACAACACTCCGACGACGCGTCAGATTGCGCGCAACCTGGACGCCATGCAACAGACGCGCATCACCGCAAACTTTGCCGATATCACCGAGGCCCGACGTGCCATGCAGCGCGGCGAGATTTATGCCTTCTTCTACATTCCTCGCGGCACGACCAGCCTTGCCAATCAGCAGAAGCGCCCCACTATCTCCTTCTATACCAACTACAGCTACCTTGTGGCGGGTTCGCTCTCGATGCGTGACATGCGCATGATGTCGGAGCTGGCCAGCGGTGCTGCCGCTCGCAAGGTACTCTATGCGCGAGGCCTGACGGAACAGCAGGCCATGGCATTCCTGCAACCCATCGTCATCGAGACGCACCCCATAGGTAATCCAACGCTCAACTACAACGTGTATCTCTCCAATATGCTCATTCCCGGCATCCTGGGTATCTTCATCTTCATGATGACGGTATACAGCATCGGCAGCGAAACCAAGCGCGGCACTGCCAGCGAATGGCTTGGGCAGGCCCATGGCAACATACACCGTGCCCTTGTGGGCAAGTTGCTGCCCCAGACGGTGCTGTTTCTGCTCGTGGGTGCCCTTATCGTCATCTGGCTCTACGGCTACATGCACTTTCCCTGCCAGTGCAGCCCGTGGACGATGATGGGGGTGATGTCGCTCTACGTGCTGGCCTGCCAGGGTATGGGCGTCTTCATGATCAGCATGCTGCCCACGCTGCGGCTCGGGCTTTCGTTTGCCTCGCTTTGGGGCGTGGTGTCGTTCAGCATATGCGGCATGAGCTATCCCACGATGGCCATGGACGCTCCGCTTCAGGGAGCGGCCATGCTCTTCCCGCTGCGTCACTATTTCCTGCTCTACGTCAACTGTGCACTCGACGGCTATCCCCTCATGAATGCCGGCCTGCATGTCCTTGCCCTCCTGGGCTTCATGCTCCTGCCCCTGCTTTGCGGATGGTGGCTCAAGCGGCAGCTGCTCACGGTGAGGTATGTGCCTTAAGGAAAGCCCTACCCCGACCCTCCCCGAATGGGAGGGAGGTGGGATAGTCAAGTAACCACCTAAAACCCTAGAAACCCATTCCCCCCATGTCCCAATATAGATTCCGCGAATCCCTCTCCGACTTTGCTGCCATCTTCATGGACGAGCTGCGCACGGTGTTTCGCGACCAGGGCGTACTCATCTTCTTCATCCTTGTGCCCTTGGCCTATCCCTTGCTGTATGCCTATATATATAATAATGAGACGGTGCGCGAAGTGCCGGCCGTCGTGGTGGACGAAGGACGCAGCCAGCTGAGCCGCGACTTCGTGCGCCGTGTGGACGCTACCGCCGACGTGCGCGTGGTGGCCCACTGTGCCAATATGGAGGAGGCCAAGAAACTCATCCGCCAGCGCCGTGCCTACGGCATCGTCCGCCTGCCGCGCAGCTTCAGCGCCGACCTTTCCCGCATGAAGCAGACCAGCGTGCGCATCTACGTGGACATGAGCGGCATGCTCTACTACAAGGCCATCCTGCTGGCCTGTACCAACACCTCGCTTGACATGGGGGCCGAGCTGAAGGTGATGCGTGCGCCGGGGACAACCGAGGAGCAGGATCTTGTGACGCAGTATCCCATCGAGTATCGCCAGGTGGACATCTTCAACCCGACCGCAGGATTTGCCTCTTTCCTCATTCCGGCCTTCCTCATCCTGCTTCTCCAGCAGACACTTGTCCTCGGCGTGGGACTTTCAGCCGGTACGGCGCGCGAGCGAAACAGCTACGCCGAGCTCTTGCCCCTCAGCCGTCACTATAACGGTCTGGCACGTATCGTACTGGGAAAGGGAGCCGTCTATTTACTGGTGTTCCTATGGAACGCCTTCTACTGCCTTTTCGTCGTGCCCCGCATGTTCTCGCTGCCTCAGATAGGCTCGCCCACAGACGTGTGGCTCATCGCCCTGCCGTTCCTCGTGGCCACGGTGGCCTTCGCCATGACCTGCTCGGTACTTATCCGCCAGCGCGAGACGGTGTTCATGATCATCGTCTTCTGCTCCGTTCCGTTGCTGTTCCTCAGCGGCGTCTCGTGGCCAGGATGGTCGATGCCTAAGTTCTGGAAAGTTGTCTCCTGGGCCTTCCCTTCCACCTTCGGCATCAATGCCTTTGTGAAGGTGAATACGATGGGTGCGACCCTTGCCGACGTGCGCGTCGAAGTCATCAGCCTGTGGGCTCAGGCCGCTTTCTATCTCGGTACGACGCTCCTCGTCTACCGCAACAACATCGCCGCCGCTCGCCGTCGGCTCTCCGAAAAGAAACTCAACCTGCGGCGGCGCCTTGACAGCCGCCGCTTCAACGCACAATCCCCAAGCCAACAATGAACGCTACCTACACACTCCTGCTCCTGCTCGTCTCAAACGTCTTCATGACCTTCGCATGGTACGGCCACGTCAAGCTACAGCAGATGGGTACCATCACGAGCCACACGCCCCTCTACGCCGTCGTCCTCATCTCCTGGCTCCTGGCCCTGGCCGAGTACGCATGCCAGGTGCCTGCCAACCGCTTTGGCTACGTGGGAAACGGCGGTGCGTTCACGCTCATGCAGCTCAAGGTGGTCCAGGAAGTCATCTCGCTGAGCGTCTTCACGCTCTTCGTCATCGTCCTCTTCCGTGGCGAGTCCCTCCACTGGAACCACCTCGCGGCCTTCGCCTGCCTCATCATGGCCGTGTGGCTAGCCTTCTTGAAATAATCTTTTCCTCCATCTCATCAATCACCTCTTAACTCTTACTTTATCATGACAACAATCGACGGCTTCCATGTCGACCTCCGCGATGTTCCCCTCGACTTTGTCCCTTGTTTCAACGCGCAGTGTCCGCGCTGCGAGCAGTGCGTACGCTATAGCGTAGGGCAGGTGCAACCTGCAAGGCCGCAGATTGGCCACAGCGTCTATCCCCAAAGCCTCGGTCGTGACGGGAGCTGCCCCTACTTCTACCAGCTGAGAGTCATCCGCGAGGCATGGGGCTTCGACGGGCTCTTTGACGAAGTGAAGGCTCGCGACATCCACGCCCTGCGCCTGAAGATAGAGGCCTATCTTGGTTCCCACTCCAGCTTCTACAGACACCATCATGGCGAACTTACCCTTACGCCCGAACAGCAGGAACATATCTTCCAGCTGTTTGCCAAGATGGGATACGACACCTCCGGCCTCGCCTTCTCCCACTACCGCGAAATCATTGACTACAATGCCGACTGAGCCTTCGTCTGGAATCTGACTTGCCCCCTCATAGCAGCTCTCTATTCTTGGAATAAAGAGTTCCAAGGCCTGGCACAAAGAGTTCCAAGGCCTGGCACAAAGAGTTCCAAGGCCCGGAACAAAGAGTTCCAAGGCCTGGCACAAAGAGTTCCAAGGCCCGGCACAAAGAGTTCCGCGGCTTGAAACAAAGAGTTCCAAGGCCTGGCACAAAGAGTTCCAAGGCTTGAAACAAAGAGTTCCAAGGCTTGGAACAAGCTGTTCCAAGGCTTGGAACAGACTGTTCCAAGATTTGAAAATTTCTTGGAACATGTATCTCGTTGAAATTCAGATGGTGTACGCTTTTGTTCGTTAGGGCTATTTGACCCCTTTCTCCCACTCTTGCGGGCGTGTCGTTTCTTACTTTGTGGAATAATACCCTTCCATAGCGCGTTATGTTTTCCTATTTTGTGCGTTAAGAGTATAGAGACGCTTTGTCAAATAGAAAATGTAGCACCATGAAACTTCAACACAAAAACTTTCCGCTTGTATCATTAGCCTCAACTGATTTGAGAGAGTGGGGGAGAGTAGGGCTTCTTCTCTTATCTTTTATGCTTATGTTTCCCTTGTATGCCGACGTCATCACTTTCCGCGTCATAGATGCGCAATCCGGCGAGCCTGTCGAGGGCGCAATGTACGAGTGTGAACTGCGTTGGGACTACGGTGTTGGCCGGCAGTGGGGCTACGAAACGGATTCGCTTGGTCGAGGCGAGATGCACTTCGGGACGGACTGTCCGCGCGTCACGCTCAAGGTGGAGTGTCCGGGTTACTATAGCGCCAAGCGCGTCTTCGCCATTTCGGACGGCACGGACACACTCGCCTTGGGCGACATTGCCCTAAAACCTTCTGAGGTTCTACTTAACGAAGCCGTCGTCACCGCCCGAGCCAAACGCTTCACGATGCGCGGCGATACCGTCGTGTTCAACCCCGAAGCCTTTAAGTTAGAGGAAGGAGCACGCCTTGAAGATCTGTTGAAGAAGTTGCCGGGCGTGACGTTGATAGACGGCGAACTGAGGTGGAACGGCAAGCCCGTGCGCATCCTCGTACAAGGCAAAGAGAGCCTCTCCGCAGACCTGCTGACACTCCTGCCTGCCGAGGCCATCGACAAGATAAAAGGCTACAACAAGCAGAGCGAAGCCGCGCGCAAGGAGGGTCACGACGACGGTGGCGAAGACATCGTGCTGGACTTGCAGGTGAAGGAGGGATGGCTCGATAAGTGGTATGGCGAAGTGGAAGCTGGTGGGTTTCTACCCGTTCATGCCTTGGCGAAGCTGAATGCCACGCGCCTTGGCACGCAACGACAAACGATGGTCTTTGCCGACTGGAACAACGTCGGAAACCGCTTCGGAAAGAAGGTGCAGAGTGAAAGCCGCTCGATCTATGGTACGGGAAAGCAGACCTACGGCGCGGGCGGATGGTACGGAAGCTGGATGATGCCGCGCGCCAAGGGTGAGGACGACAGCCACTTCACAGTCAGCGGCGACCTCGACCACTTTGACCAAAGCCAAGATAGCCGTTCGTGGACCGAGACCTTCTTGCCAGGCGAAGCCTTTACCCGTTCGGTAGAGCGGACGCACAACTACTCCCACTCATTCCATCCTAATATCTCAGGACGTTTCATGTTGCGACCCGATAGTGCCAACACGTTTACGCTAAACTTCGAGACACACCTGCGACGCGGGCGAGGAAAGAACAACAAGGAAGGGGAACGATACGACGAAAACGGTGCGCTCGTCACGCAAGAGCATACGTATTCCAGCAAAAGCGATAAAGGGGGCAGCGGCACGCTGAGAGCGCAATATACTCACTACTTCCCTGACAAAAGCCACGTTAACCTCTCCGCGTCGGCCTACTACGATAACTATGATAGCGACGGCACCACACAGCGCACCATCGACTATGGTAAAGTGACAACGGAAACATATAACGTGCAGACTTACAGCCGTCCCCACCACCAGCTACACCTTGAAGCTGCTGCCGCCTACTCGCGGTGGGTAGGCGAGAACGTACAGCTCAATGCCCACTACCAATATCGCTACGAGAATGTACACTCGCGTCAGGATATGCTTGCAGACGGACTTCCCGACATGGCCAATTCCTATCGCAGCCACGACAGGTTACACAAGCACAAGCTATCGCTTTACGGAACGCTCAACTTTAAGCCGTTTCAGATCATGCCAGACATCACGCTGCATCGCCAGACGGAATGGTTAGACTTCCAACGCGGAGCTGTTGACACAATCGCTACACGCGCCGTCTGGTTCGTCACGCCTTCGCTGACGACCAATGTGAAGATTGACAATCAAAACAAGCTCGAACTGCGCGCATCATACTCAACGTCGTTGCCCGACCTGCTGGGCACTATCGGCTATGCCGACACGAGCGATCCGCTCAACCTGCGCTATGGCAACCCACAGCTGAAGAACAGCCATGCGCTGAGCGGCTCGCTTGCCTACACCGCCAACGTCGTGAAGCGGCAGCGCGTCATTACGGCAAAGCTATCGTTCAACCGAAGTTTCCGTCCCGTGCAACAACTCTTTTCCTACGACCCTCAGACGGCGGTGTACAGTTCGATGCCCACAAACGGGCGCGGCGGCTGGGCGTGGACACTCGGGTTTGGTTTCGACCAAGGGTTGGGCGAACGCTGGCGACTGCGGTTTAACAATGTGCGCGTGGCCTTTGGTACAAACTATGCGTACCTTACCGATACGGGGACGGGTCATGCCCTCAACCAACAGCGCACGCTCAGCCTCGGCGGTGGTACGGAACTATCCTACGAACGCGAACGATGGGAAGCAACTGCCTTTGCGAACGTCGAGCATCAAGGGCTTCGCAATGCCGTTACCGACGACTACCGCCTTTGGGACTACTCGCTCGGTGTGCGCTTGCTGTTGAAGCTCGGCGACTTCGAAGTAAAGACCGATTTCAGGGACGAAGCCCACCGAGGCTATGGGGGCGGGTATAACGGCGACCGCTTGTTGTGGAACGCTTCCGTCGTGTGGAAATGCCTGAAAGGACAAGGGCGGCTGAAGCTCAGTGCGCAGGATATCCTTAACCAAAACGTACCAATGTACGCCGTGGTCAACGCTAACCAGCACAACGAAGTCCATTGGACACAGTTCCACCGCTACGTCGCCCTTAGCTTTACCTATAATTTCAAGCCGAAAGGGAAAGTGAGAGTGAGCAGACGTATAAAAAAACTCCCCCGCATGTCTTAATATGAGAGAGGCGGGGGAGGGAATAATTTCAGATAATTCTACAGAAGATGTTTGACAAGTTCGGCATTAAGTTCTAAGGCAGTCATAGTCTCTTTATCTTTTTTGTATCCGCTTCAAAGTTACATATTTGGCAATACAACAAAATGTTTTTTTGCAAAACAATATAAAACAGTACCTTTGCACAGCAAACGTGAAGTCCATAACAAAAGGCCATATAATGAAAGCAAGTATCAACGTAAAGAAGAAACGTTCCTTTAAGAAAACGTTCATGGGAATGGCGAGGCTCCTCGCCGTCCTGTCTGTTGGGACTGCGTCTTGGCCAGCTCCCGCCCAAACCTTCACGCCCGTCGTGGAAGATAGTATCGACTTCGTCATCACGGGCACCACACCGGCTAAGACCGACAGCGTAGCGTGGTTCCTCGTTGCCCCTCATCGCCAATGTCTCGTGCCGCGCGTGCCAGTGGTGGACGGTCGTTTCCGCATAGCAGGCCGACTGCCGCGCCATACCTTCCTGCAAATAGGCGACTACGAAGACAACGACCTGCAGTTCATCGTCGATGACGTGCCTACCGACATCAACCTTGCCACGGGCGAGATGACGGGCAGCCCACTGCAACGTCGATTCATCGAGGGACAGCTGCGCCAACGCGCCATCGCCCGCAGTATTGAGCCGTGGTGGGACAGTCTCAGCGAAGACAGGCAAGACAGTCTCCGCCTAATGGCCGAAGGCGACATCAACCCCGCCACGCCGCAAGACTCGGCTGATTCGGAAAAATTTAGCAGTGCGATGGCGGATATGAACGCTTGTGGTCGTCAGAACATACGCCGCAACCTCGACAACTTAATCCCCGCCTACTACCTCCACGTCCACTACGGCGCACTCACTCCCTCGGAGAAGCAGGAATTCATGCGCGAGGATGCCCCCTACGCCCGCCATCCCGCCATGCAGCGTCCGTGGCAACGCTACCAGGGCGAAGAGCTGCAGCGCACGATGACGGGTGTGCCCTTCCGCGACTTCAACGCCACCGACAGCCTCGGACAGACGCTCCGCCTCGCAGACTTCATTGACGGCTCGCACTATGTACTGCTCGACTTCTGGGCATCATGGTGCGGCCCCTGCATCGGCAGTTTTCCTCATTTGCGTGAACTCAGCGAAACTTATAAAGACAAAGGCCTGCGCCTCATCAGCATCTCGCTCGACAAAGACCGCGACGCGTGGCTCGCCGCCCTCCGCAGCCACCGCAATCCCTGGCCGCAGCTCCACAGCCCCAGCAGCACAGGCACGGAAGGGCAGGACGCTGCCGACCTCTACGGCATCGTCACCATCCCCGCCTACGTCCTCATCGCACCAGAAGGCACCGTCATCGCGCTCGACAAAGACCTCGCCACGCCCGCGCAGCTCAACGCGAAACTCGCGGAAGTAATGGGAGAAGCAAGTGCGAAATAAGCGCAAATCTCCCTAAAAGCTCTACCTACAAAAAACCAACATACACATTCAAAAATATAATGAAAGAAAGAATTAAGCACATCTTCCTCGCCGCACTGTTTGTGGCGTCTCAATTATTTCCTCTCTCCGCCCAAGTGTTCCCCAACAACGGCTACTCCGGTGGCACGGCCACGATAAAGGGGCGCATTGCGAATATCGCCTCGCTCAATCACCCCGCCGAATACTACGACCAACTCCTTTCCCTGCGCTTCTCTGCACCATTCGACAACTATGAGGGTACGAGCATACCGCTCCGTCCCGACAGCACAGGACGCTACGAGATAAGCGTTGAACTGGCCAATACCACTGTGGCTCGGCTCCTGTCGCAAACCATAGTGCTGGAGCCA
Organism: Alloprevotella sp.; assembly: GCA_017446765.1. Lineage (GTDB taxonomy): Bacteria > Bacteroidota > Bacteroidia > Bacteroidales > Bacteroidaceae > Alloprevotella. Next base: position 2,760 of record JAFSQD010000068.1, on the reverse strand, counting down.
GGGCGCACCTACGAGGTTGATATCGATGCCGCTACAGGCGCCTACACCTTCAAGGGTGATGATGCGCAGCTGGGCAGCGAATTGGCCGCTCACCCACTCGCTGGGTTCAAATGGGACGATGAACTGAGGGATGGCAAGTCCGATGCCGATGCGCTACTTGCTGCCCGCGCTGAAATAGCCCGCCTCGACAGTCTCGAAGCCACGCTGTATGCCGAGCATCCCGCACTTTCCCCTGCCTACCGCACTTTGCGCCACGGCATGGTTCGCGCACAAGCTGCCGACTACCTCGTGCAGCGACGCTTTCTTCGTCCCGACGTGCGGCAGGACGACGGCACGCTCTGGGTCTACGTCCACAGCCTCCTCGAGGAGTTGCCGCGCCCCTATACGCTCTGGCCGAACACGGGCTACATTCTCACTAACTACGTTAGCGGCCTGCTTGATTCCCCTCATCGGCGCGGCATCACCCTGTCCTACATACGCACCGCACTCGACATAGCCGAGGAGCAATACGCCCCGCGTTCCGACATGGAGGCGCATGAACGGTTGCAGCGGATTAACGAATTGCGAACGCAGCTCAACGACTACGAGCGCATCCTGCCTACGGCCAGTGACTCCGCCTTGCAGGTGCATCCAGCTATGCAACTGGTGGAGGAGCTATTTGAAGAGGCAGGTGACCCCGTGTTGGCAAACGTTGTCAGGGGCTCTGCCGTTCAGGAGCGGCAAATGGGCAAACACCTCGAACAGATAGTCGCGATGCCCCAACTGCCCGCCGACCTGCGCGAGCCTGCCATCGCCGCCGAACTCTACGGCCTGATGCAACAGACGCACGACCCGCTCTCGCCTGCTATGCAAACCCTTGCGCATAGGTATGTCAACAACGCTTATTATAGGCAGCAGATACTGGGACGCAGCACCGAACTTGCCCATCTCGCCGCTGGTCTTGCGGGAAATACAGAGTTCGGCTGCCTGAAAGACAATACTCCTTTCGAGGGCATGACCAACGGCGCAGAGATATGGGCAAAGATAGCCGAGCCGCTACGTGGTCGCGTTATCTACGTAGATATCTGGGGCACGTGGTGCGGACCCTGTCGCTTCGACCTCAAGCACAGCACCGCCCCGCTCCACAAGGCACTCTCCGACCTCCCCGTAAGCTACGTTTTTCTCTGCAACCGCAGCACAGACGAAGCTTGGCGCTCGTGCATCGCCGAGTACGACCTCCTTCAGCCCCATAGCCTCCACTACAACCTCCCCGCCGAGCAGCAGGCAGCCCTCGAGAAGTTCCTGCAAGTGGACGGCTATCCCACCTACATCCTCTTCCGTCCAGACGGCACGCGCGCCACGCCGCCCGACGAGAAACCACGCCCGTACAATCCCTCTGCCGTACGCGCCGCCGTGATTGAAGCATTGGGGAAATAAGCGGTACTGAATGTAGCCAAAGGTCAAACTAACTTTTCAGTATAAAAACGGAATAAGTGGGTTAAGGCTTCGTGTGATTGATAAGAAACGCTACTTTTGCAATGAAATCATAAAAACTTCTACCACAGCTTCAGCATGAGCAAATCCTTCGTTCTCTCCCTACTCTTTATTGTATTATCTGTCATACCCGCCCAAGCCCAATTCTTATTACGCATAAGTGGTGGCGGGCTGCAAAAAGCATCGTACATCCTTGGGACAATCCATACCCAACCTGGCTCCGTGCTCGACAGCATACCAGAATACGCAGAGGCCGAAGCGCAGTGCCTGCAGCTGTATCCCGAATTCGACCTACTTGATACATTGAAAATAGAGCAGGCTCAAACGACAGGGCTGAGAATGATTGAGCTCCCAGATGAGAAAACAATTTCCGATGTTTTGAGTACGGAGCAGAGCGAGCAGCTGGGCCGATGCCTTAAGGACGAATTCAGCATAGAATTTAAAGATACCGTTATGAGTTCAATGTGGCATTTTCATCCCAATGCTTTTATTTCTTTCTTCAGTATCATGCTAAGTATGAAGGAAATGAAGAAATATCCCGAGCTCCTCAGAAATGTGGCTCCAGGCACAACCATCGACATGACCTGTATAGCACGGGCTAAGGAGCGGGGCATGCGGATAGGATATTTAGACAAGGTTGCTTCTGACGAAGAAGTAGATTCTATCAATGACAAACTGACGCAGAACTTAGAAGCAGGCGTTGATTCGCTGATGACCTTTCTTAATCATCTTGAAATCCACAGGCAGCGATTAGTAAAAGAAACACAGCTGACTGTAAAAATGCTCAATTACTGGCAGCAGCGCGACTTCGCAGGCTATTCTTCCGATGCAGAACTCCTTTCAGTGTTGCAGCGCGACAGCGTCATGTTCAAAAAGCGTAACGTGCGTTGGCTCTCTCAGATGGTCACGGCCATGCACACAGCACCTACTATGTTTGTCGTAGGCTGCGGCCACTTGGTAGGGACGGACGGAATGGTAGAACTTTTGCGCAGAGAGGGCTACGACGTAGAGCAAGTTGTGCCTACCTATTTGGGCGCCATTCGCCGTTATCTCACATCGGAAATTGGTTTGCAATATGCTGAGGCGGACTATTGCGTGCCCCTTTGCCAAATCGTGGCCGTGGACGAAAGCAATGCCGAGGACATTCGCGTGTGGGGCGACTTTTGGGTTTACAACTATAGTCTTTCAGGCGATACGCTTCAATGCGTTTCTGGCGGCAACCACCCCGGACTGATACACGTGCGGCAGACGGAGAATGGGTTTGAAGTGACGGGCTTCGACCGCGTG
>JAFSQD010000067.1 GCA_017446765.1 Alloprevotella sp. | reverse complement strand
GTTTAATTTCCAATAAAAAAGCCACGTCGGACACGAAGGCTCCCCGACCTGGCAAATTGGATGTTGCAAAGGTACAAAAAAATCCGTTACTCAATCAAAAGTACCGGTTTTTTTTATTCTAAGGTCTTTTTTCTTACGTTACAGACTTTTTATCGCCACGCACTGGTAGGTTTCTATGTTCTCAATAATCTCCTCGTGGTTGTGGTTTGTGCTGCTTCCCACAATGTCAAACTCCAGAAACGTCTTGCCTCTCCTGCAAGCCAACTGCAGGTGTATTGCCTCCAGGTTGTCTCTCACGAGGCAAAGATACTAATTTGTAACTCATGTGCCGCAAGTTATGAATAGTCTGTACATAAACGGTCTGAAAGCAGGGTGAGCAAATAGTCCAGGACGATGTCCTGAGCAGGCCGCTTATTACCCCTTCGGGACGTGCCATGCGGAACTTCCGAAACTTGAATTATAATGACTCGCTAAAATGGCAAAACTGCTGAGATTTTTGGTCATGCATTCGGCCGTAGTTGTGCATGAAAAGTGGTTTCTGGAAATTGTTTTTTGCCAGAAATAATGCTACTACTGCTACCCGATATTTGTATGTGATTAATATTTAGCGTGTTGCGGGTGTCTTGCGGGTAGCAGTAGGTAGCAGTAGACCATGCCAGAAAGTCACTAAGCGTGTCGCCACAGGCCGCTTTACTTCGTTTTGAGCCGCTTTATGCCCCACAAATGGCACTTCTCTGCGCCTAAAGCGACACTTTTAAGGGCTCAAAAGGGAATCGTAACGCCTTTTTGACATCAAAAATGCGCTAAGCGTGTCGCCTGTATATTGAAAACACATAAATTGGGACTAAAACTCCCGAAGCGAAAGTTTCAACTTTTTTGGGTTCAAAAGCCTATACTATACGCGAAATATGGGTTATGATGTCGTAAATGTGCTCATTGAAGCACAAAAGTATACGCAAACGTAGCGGGCATGGGCATAGTCGGCATGTCGGATCCCATTTCGGGACAGGAACGAGACGAGAGAACGGGCATCCGTAAGCGCATACAGATTCATTCGTAAGGCTTACGGATTGATTTACAAGGCTTACGGATTGATTAGTAAGGCTTACGGATTAATTCCCAAGGCTTGTGAATCCAATTTCAAGTCTCTATCTCCCGTTTTGTCTTCACCTTTATCTCCTATGTCTTGGACGAAGATGTCCTATATCTTTGGCGGCTATCGGAGGTGTTCGGTTGCGGTCGTTCGGAGGCCCGGCTCTATGCTTGGCGACAGGATAAGCGCGAAATCGATGCAGAAAGCGACAGGGTAAAAGGGTAAAAGTGTTCTAAATAGCACCCATGTGCACACTATTATTGACAAAAAAGGGTACTTTTTCACACCACGCATGCCACTTGGCGGCACGCTTGGCGCCTTTTCGAGATGGCCTACTGCTACCTACTGCTACCCGGGAGGTGCTTGCAACGTGCTGTAGTTTAGCTGTAGTTTAATTATATACAGGATACGGGTAGCAGAGGTAGCAGTGTTTTCAGAATAAAAGTGAATGAAACGGTGGGTGAGGATAGTCTCTCCCCCTACCACCATCCCTGTCCCTTGCAGCTTTCGCAGGGCTTATGCCAGTGGGCGTTTTTCATCGTCCCGCATTTTGCACAGTATTCTTTACGCTCGCCCGCAAAGTGTGGGATGCCTTCGTCTGTGGGGTAGTCGCCTGTTCCGCCGCAGCGTCCGCACCGATGGCGGCCGGCCGGGACGGACGTATTGTTCCCGGAAGTGCCGGGCAGCCTTCCGTAGCCTCCTGCCTGGTGGAGTGCCATCTGATTGCCGGGTACCCAGAAGTTGTCGCTGATTTGTTTCCCCATGAAGTTGAAGACGAAGCGCCATCGCAGGTCAAAGGTCTTGGGGTTGAACAAATACCTGGGCTCTCCTTCATTTTGCCCATAGTAGTACCAGTCGCCTTCTTGTTTCCATTTCGCAATCTCAGTGGTGTTGACAATGATTTTGTCGGTGAAGATTTTCACCTGGTGCAAGGCGGGCGCGCCGGTGTCGCTGTACTCGCCTCGGTTGTTGATGCTTTTGCCGGTTTGCGTGTAGGGGCCGGCATAGATGAGCACACTTTCGGGCTGCATGGCTTTTTGGCGGCGTTGACGCTCTTTTTCTTCTTCTTCTCGTTTTCGCTTTTCCTCCATCTGCCGGGCTTGGAGGCGCTTTTCGGCTGCTTCCTTGTCCTGTCGGTCGTAGAGGGCGATGTTGTCCTTTGCCGTCTGGTTTCCGCGAGCGGCGGCTTTCATAAACCACTTGCGGGCCTCGGTGCGGTTGTTGAGGCGGTCGTAGATGAAGCCGATGTCGTTCCAGGCATCTTCAATGTCAGAGGCATGGAGGATACAGCGCAGCGCATCGTTGTATTTGAGGGCTTCGGCATAGCATAGGGCTGCGTCCCAGAACGAGTATGGGTCCTGCTGGGCGATGGCGTATCGCTCAAACCATTCTCCGGCCAGCGCCATGTTGACGGGCGTGCCCTTTCCGTCGCGATGACACAGGGCCAGCCAATATATGGCATCGATGGAGCCGGCTTTTGCCGACTCCTCCAGCAGGATGCTGTAGGTGTCGGGGTCGTAATCCAATGAGTCCGACAGATACCCGGCGGCTGCTATCGAATCTGCTATTTCGTCTTCGGCATACATGGCACTGTCGGCATAGGCTTCGCCCATTGGGAGCACCCCCGTTGTTTCGAGGCGAAGGGCGGCCTTCAGTCCTTCTTCGTTCCCCATCTCGTAGGCCCTCATGTAGTATTTGTATGCCTCGGAATAGTCTTTCTCTATGCCTTCTGCTCCGTTTTCAAAGAGAGTGGCTATCCACAGTGCGGCATCTGCACTGCCGTTTTTTATGGCCTGATTGATGAGTTGCCCGGCGGCTCTCTCGCTTTTCTCAACACCCCATCCGTAAAGGTAGCACTTTGCGAGTTTATACTGCGCGTCTGCATCGCCTTCCGTGGCTTTTGTGGCGAGTGCCTTCGAGTATGTGATGTCTTTCTGTGCGGAAAGCGTCGCTGTGGAGATGATGAGTATGGACAGCGCGAGGGCTTTCATTGTGGTCATGGTATTCATGTGCGGTGTTGTTGTATATTTCTGCCTGCAAATGTAGGAAGAATAGTTTATATGGATGGCTAAGTTTTTGAGTTTTTTGTGCTTACTCAAGTTTCGGAAGTATAAAATGGGAGATAAAGTGGGAGTTAAAGTGGACAAGTGTCAAATCGCTCTCCTCACTTCTCCCCAAAAATGCTCCCCATGCTCTTTGCCGTTCAATGGATTATGTCTACCTTTGCACCCATTATAAAAGTTGTACTCACAAATTTCAGCATAAAAACAAGGCTACATATGAAGTTTACAGAGCGCAGGGAGCTTAACCTCCCCGATGTCAACAAGCAGGTACTGGGCGAGTGGGAAAAGCTCGACCTCTTCCACCGCAGCATAGCTGAGCGCGAGGGCTGCCCCGAATATGTGTTTTTCGACGGGCCTCCCTCGGCCAACGGCCATCCGGGCATTCACCATGTGATGGCGCGAACCATCAAGGACCTCTTCTGCCGATACAAGACGATGCAGGGATTCCGCGTGGAGCGCAAGGCGGGATGGGACACCCACGGACTGCCAGTGGAGCTGGGCGTGGAGAGCGAACTGGGCATCACCAAGCAGGACGTGGGAGAAAAGATCTCCGTGGCCGACTATAACGAGGCGTGCCGCAAGAGCGTGATGCGCTACACGGCCGAGTGGGAAGACCTCACCGAGAAGATGGGCTACTGGGCCGACATGGAACATCCGTACGTGACATTCGACAACAGCTACATCGAGACCCTCTGGTGGCTGCTGCGCCAGCTCTACGACAAGGGCTTGCTCTACAAGGGATATACCATCCAGCCCTACAGCCCCATGGCTGGTACGGGACTTTCGAGCCACGAACTCAACCTCCCGGGCTGCTACCGCGACGTGCGGGACCTGACAGCCACCGTGCAATTCCGCATCACCGACCCAAAGGAGGAGATGAAAGGGTGGGGGACGCCCGTCTTCCTGGCCTGGACTACGACTCCCTGGACCTTGCCCTCGAACACTGCACTCTGCGTGGGACCGAAGATTCGCTACGTGGCCATACAGACATACAACCCCTACAGCGCCAAACCCATCACGGCCGTGCTGGCCGAAAGTCGACTTGCGGCCTATTTCCCCGAGGAGGGACGCACGGAAGGCGAACTGCCGCCCTATGAAGCTGGCCAGAAGGTGATCCCCTTCCGCCAGGTGGGCAGCTACAGCGGCGAGGAGCTGGTGGGCATGCACTTTGAACAGCTCATGCCGTGGGTGAAGCCCTGCGAGAAGGTGGAGGAAGCTTCCCCTGCCTACGTGAAACGCTACGCGGAAGCTCACCCCGACAAAACCTTCATACATGCCGGAGACACCTTCGTGGAGATGGCCTCCGAGGCGTTCCGCGTCATCCCCGGCGACTACGTGACCACGGACGACGGTACGGGCATCGTGCACATCGCCCCCACCTTTGGTGCAGACGACGCCAAGGTGGCACGCGACGCCGAGGTGCCTGCCCTCTACATGGTCAACCGCTTGGGCGAGACACGCCCGATGGTGGACTTTACGGGTAAGTTCTTTCTCGGCGAGGAACTTGCGCCGGCCTTCGTGGAGCACTGTGTGGTGGCCGCAGACGACGTGCGCCATGCGGGCGCCTACGTCAAGAATCACTATGACCCCGCCTTCTACGACGAGAACAAGAAGCTGCAGGCCGACCGCGCTGCCCGCGAAGCCGACCTCAACGTGACGCTCTGTGTCGAACTTAAGCAACAGGGCAAAGCTTTCCGCACCGAGAAACACCTGCACAACTACCCTCACTGCTGGCGCACCGACACGCCCATCCTCTACTATCCCCTCGATTCTTGGTTCATTCGCTCGACGGCTCTCAAGGAGCGCATGTCTGAGCTCAACGAGACCATCAAGTGGAAACCAGCTTCCACGGGTTCGGGGCGTTTCGGCAAATGGTTGGAAAACCTGAATGACTGGAACCTTTCGCGCAGCCGATACTGGGGCACGCCGCTGCCCATCTGGCGCAACCGCCGCACCCGCGAGGAGATATGCATCGGCTCCATCGAGCAACTCTATGCCGAGATAGACCGTAGCGTGGAGGCTGGCCTCATGAAGGAAAATCCACTCCGCACAAAGGGCTTTGTACCGGGCGACTACTCGAAGGAAAACTATGAGAAGATAGACCTCCACCGCCCCTATGTGGACGACATCATACTGGTCAGCCCCACAGGACAGCCCCTACACCGCGAGGCCGACCTCATCGACGTGTGGTTTGACAGCGGAGCCATGCCCTACGCACAGGTTCACTACCCCTTCGAAAACCGCGAAGCCCTTGACGAACACAAGATATTTCCCGCCGACTTCATCGCCGAAGGCGTCGACCAGACGCGCGGATGGTTTTTCACGCTCCACGCTATCGCGACAATGGTGTTTGACAGCGTAGCCTTCAAGAACGTCATTTCCAACGGACTCGTGCTGGCAATGGACGGCGCGAAGATGTCGAAGCGACTGGGCAACACCGTAGACCCCTTTGAGGCCATCGAGCGTCACGGCAGCGACCCCCTGCGCTGGTACATGATCACGAACTCGCAGCCCTGGGACAACCTGAAGTATGACGACGAGGGCGTCAAGGAGACGGCGCGCACATTCTTTGCCAAGCTACACCAGACCTATTCGTTCTTCGCCATGTATGCCAACGTGGACGGATTCAGCAATCCCGAAGCCCACGTGGCACCTGAGGACGTACCCGAAATAGACCGATGGATCATCTCCGTGCTCAACACGCTGACCGCCAACGTCACCGAAGCCCTTGACGACTACGACCCCACACGGGCAGGACGACACATTGCCACTTTTGTGACGGATAATCTCTCCAACTGGTACGTGCGCCTGAACCGCAAACGTTTCTGGGCGGGCGAACCAGACGCAGACAAGCTCTCGGCCTACAAAACGCTATACACCTGCCTTGAGACCGTAAGCCGACTGATGGCACCCATCGCACCTTTCTTTGCCGACCGCCTCTATCGTGACCTCCACGCTCCATGCAGTGACGGACTTGACAGCGTGCATCTGGCCTCCTTCCCGACAGCCGACACTGAAAAGATGGACCGCGCACTGGAGGAGCGCATGGAACTGGCACAGAAAATCTGTTCGATGACACTTTCGCTGCGCAAGAAAGAACACATCATCGTGCGCCAGCCCCTCAGCCGCATCTGCATCCCCGCCCCCGATGCGCGTCAGCGCGAGGCCATTGATGCCGTCAAATCACTCATACTCTCCGAGGTAAACGTAAAAAACCTGGAATTTGTGGACGGCGAAATGATTGAGAAATCCGTAAAGTGTAACTTCCGCGTCATGGGCAAAAAGTTCGGCAAGCGTATGAAGAATGTGGCCACCGCCGTGGAAGCACTCGACCAGGCGCAGATAGCTGTACTCGAAGCAGACGGAAAGCTCTGCCTTCAGCTGGCTGACGGAGAAGCATGCATTGAACGCGACGACGTAGACATACTCAGCCGCGACCTGTCGGGATGGAGCGTTGTCAGTGAAGGCAACATCACCGTAGCTCTTGACATCGCCCTGACGCCGGAACTCGTGGAGGAAGGTATCGCGCGCGAAGTAGTAAAGCGCATACAAACCTATCGCAAGGAGGCAGGATTTGACATCGTGGACCACATACACATCACGCTTGAGAATCGTGCCGAGGTGCGCAAGGCCGTGGAAACTTTCCACACCTATATTTCCTCACAGGTACTAGCCGACAGCATCACCTTCGCCGATGGCATCGATGAGAATACAGTGTTTGATTTTGAAGACTTTAAACTAAAAGCGATAATCACCAAAAACTAAACACAAAACTATGGCAACCAAAGAACGCTACAGCGACGAAGAGCTCCAGGAGTTCCGCGAAATTATCAACCAGAAGCTCACAAAAGCAAAACTTGAGTACGACGAACTCATGGACAGCCTGACCAATCGCGACGGAAGCGGCGTGGAGGACACCTCGCCTACCTACAAAGCTTTAGAGGAAGGCTCGCCCGTGCACTCAAAGGAGGAAATTATCAACATGGCAGCCCGACAGACAAAATTCATCAAAGGACTGCAGGAAGCCCTTACGCGCATAGAAAACAAGACATACGGCATATGTCGTGTGACAGGAAAGCTCATTCCAAAGGAGAGACTTCGCGCCGTACCCCACGCCACAACGAGCATTGAGGGCAAACTCATGGAACAGTCGCGCCGTTAGGGACGCAAGAAAGCCGGACAGACAAAAAACACATATCGACACATGGAAGAAACCAAGAAGGACGACACCTTGGAAACCATACAGGACCCACCCCCTGGCACACCCCGCACGATGCGCCGCAGCGACTACCTGTTGGCGGCATGTATCGTCTTCGGCATCATCATCATCGACCAAGCCATCAAGTTTTCCGTCAAGACCACCTTCTGCCTTCATGAAAGCCTGGAGGTGACATCGTGGTTCCACCTGAACTTCACGGAAAACGAGGGCATGGCGTGGGGCATGAGCCCGCTGGGTACGGTGTGGCTCACGCTCTTTCGCGTGCTGACCATCGGATTGTTCATTTGGATTCTACACAAAGCCATCGTGCGTGCCGTGCCTCGCGGCCTCGTAGTATGCATTGCGCTCATCATCGCGGGCGCCCTCGGCAACATCATCGACAATTGCTTCTACGGTCTTGTCTTCTCCGAGAGTACTCCATTCGCCGAAGCCAGCATCGTGCCCTTCGGCGACGGCTACGGCTCATTCCTCGGCGGGCACGTGGTGGACATGTTCTACTTCCCGCTCTTCACCTGGCCAGACTGGGTGCCCCTGCTGGGTGGGGAAGTATTTTTCAATGCCATCTTCAACTTTGCCGATGCTGCCATCAGCTGTGCCACCATAGCCATCCTTCTCTTCTACTCTCGATATGTCTTTTCTGGAAAAGAATAGCCACCTGGTTGTATGCCTTCTCATGGCAGCCGTGCTCATAGCGGGCATGCTGTTGTCATGCAAGAACCGGCATCCTGACGACGTCCTCCCTAAGGCCAAGATGGAGGCGATACTCTTCGACTACCACCTCGCCCTTTCCCTCGCCGAGGCCGATGCCGACAGTAGCGAGATAAAGGGACTGGCCTACACAGACTTCGTGCTGAAAAAACATGGCATCACTCAGGCCGACTTTGACCACAGCATGGAGTACTACTGCCGCCACACAGACGAACTCTATGAAGTCTACGACAAACTTTCTACTCGCTTTGACGCTCTTACGGGCCAAATGAGCGACCGTAGCATGGCAGGCGACATCTCCGGCGACACATTGAGTCTTTGGAGCTCCCCCTTCTGCCTGCTGAACGCCAACGGGCAAAACCGTATGCAACAGACCCTTGAAGGCGACACGACTTTACGACGGGGCGACCACCTTATCTTTGATTTTTCTGCGGCATGGTACTACCACGAAGGGCAAAAGCGCCTGAACACCCTGCTTGCCATCGTCTACGAAGGAGACAGCGTCGTGCTGCAGAAGCGTGACTTTGAGACCTCGGGGCGACATACGCTCACGCTCACGGTGGGACCGAAAACCGTGAAGCGCGTAGCACTCCTGGTCTATCAGAACGCCCCATGGGATGTGCGTCCGCGCATGGTGGCACTCCTATCGCCGCGGCTGCTACGCGTACGCCGCCAGACTTCCCCTCAACCTGCAACAACCACCCCCGACACCACACGCCGCGACACAACGCTCAGCCGAGAACACGCCATACGCGACAGCCTTGTTCGCATGGACACAGCCCGTGGCGGACATTTTGACGGACAACAATGAGCATGGAAAAACATATCGGCGTATCACGGCTACACCTGCTTGATGGGCACATCTTGCGAAATCAAATCCTCATCTTTCGCAACGGCAAACTGGCAGCCTACTATCCGCTGACAAAGGAAGAGGCCTTTACTTCATGGATAGGGGGAGACTTTTATCTTGAAGATACTATCAAAACTGAATAACTTGCCTACAGCCCCCCTTGCGTCCCATGCCGCAGCTACATTATGACACTTTAGCCCTGTATCTCAACATCTAAGTCATAATGCAGCGACATTGCATTTGGGGGACGTCGTCATTTCTTAAAGAGACAAGAAATTAAAGGAATATCACCTTTTGAGCGCATCAAATGCAGCTTCCCAATCGGTGTTGAGACTGAATGGCGTGGGAGAGTTTTCGTCCTGAAGGTAAGCGTCAGCATCAGGCATCTCCGACGTGGGAAACAGAGGATGCCTCTCGGTACAGGTGCGAAATCGCCACATTTGCTCCTCTGCCTTCTCGGGCGTGATGCGACGCTTAAACAATACCTGTTCGGAGAGAGCTGTCATAAACTGAGAGAGTGAATATGCCTGCGTGTCGAGAAATACCGTATATTCCTGTTCCTGAAAGTGTTTTGCCCCTTCGTTCTCCAATAGGTCTAAAGCATCAATCTGAAAGCGTGCCACCTCGCGCTGTAGAAAACTGCTGCCTGGTGCCGTGGCTGCACGCTCGGCAGTCTGACGCACGAGACGGAAGACCTCCTGGGCACGCAGGGCAGGAGAGAACAACGGGAGGAGAAGCAACAAAAATAGCGGAATGCGTTTCATTTCTTCAGGAGTTGAATGAGTTTCTGCTGTGGGTTGGTAGCCTGTGTGGCCGACATCTTGCCCTGCTTGCGCGCCAAAGCTGCCCACGAGTGGGGTGCATCTGAAGTGTGCATGTCGCGCCACCCCTGCAGGAAGTGGCAGTAGGCAGCGGCCAGGGCATCCGTAGCATCCATGTAGGGCAGCATCTGCTCGTCGCGAAGGTGGAGCATGCGGCGCAGCATGTCGGCCACTTGTTCCTTCGAGGCCGAGCCGTTGCCTGTGATGGCCATCTTGATCTTCATCGGTGCATACTCGTGGATGGGAATGTCGCGACTGATGGCTGCTGCTATGGCAACGCCCTGCGCACGTCCCAGTTTCAGCATGCTTTGGATGTTCTTACCGAAGAAAGGAGCTTCGATGGCCATCTCGTCGGGATGGTAGGCTTCGATGATGCCTAATACTCGCTCATGGATGCGCCCCAGTTTCAGGTAGCCGTCGCTCACCTTCCGAAGGTCGATGATACCCATCGCTTCCATCTCCGTCTTACGCCCACGAACGTGCAGTATGCCATAGCCCAGCATGTTCGTACCAGGGTCAATGCCAAGAATCACTTTGTCTACGGGAGTTGGGGGCATAGTATATTTTCTTCTGATGACTTCAAAATGGCGAAAAGCGGCTGTTCTTTGCGTGCAAAAGTACAGAATTGCGGCCATTTTTGAGAGTTTTTTTGTGTGAAAGATTATTATTTTCGTAGAAAAACCTACTTTTGCAGCCTATATAATAGGTATATTAAAGCACACACAACGCGATGAAAAAGATTCTACTGCTCATGGCAGTCATCCTGCCGCTCCTTTCCATGAAGGCGAATGCTCAGGCCGTCATTACCTTCGAGAAGACCACAATTGACCTGGGTACTTTTTCCGAAAGCAAGCCACAGACTTGCATCTTCGAGTTTACCAACACGGGCGACAAGCCCCTCGTCATTCACCAAGCCTTCGCCTCCTGCGGCTGTACAGTGCCGAAGTTCACCGAAGAGCCTGTGGCTCCTGGACAGAAAGGACGCATCAGCGTGACCTACAACGGAAAAGGTAAGCCCGAAGGTGATTTCACGAAGCCCATCTCCGTACGCTCTAATGCCTCCAACAGCCTCGTACGCATCTACATACGGGGAAAGATGAAAAAACAATAATCCCGCGTCTCTTCTCACATTCGGATATATTATTCCTCACCACCAATGAATACCAACTACCACCTCATCATAATGGCTGGAGGCGTGGGTAGCCGTTTTTGGCCGCTTAGCAACGATGACCTTCCTAAGCAGTTTCTTGATGTGTTGGGCGTCGGCCGCACACTGATACAGCTCACCGCCGAACGCTTCCATGACATCGTACCAACAGAGAACATCTGGGTAGTCACAAACAGGCACTATGCCGACCTCGTCCAAGAGCAACTGCCAGACGTGCCGCGTGAAAACATACTCCTTGAACCCTGCCGGCGCAATACGGCTCCCTGCATCTGCTATGCCTCATGGTGTATCAAGAAGAAAAATCCCCGCGCAACCATCGTGGTGACACCAAGCGACCATATCGTCATGGACAATCAACGCTTTGCTGACTCCATCCGCGACGCCGTGGACTTTGCATCCGAGACAGACGCCATAGTGACACTCGGCATGAAGCCCACTCGCCCCGAAACGGGCTACGGCTACATCAAAGCCGACCTCACTTTTGCTTCTTCGCGTAAGAAAAATCTATATCGTGTCGACGCTTTCAAGGAAAAACCCACTCGCGAAGTGGCCGAGCAGTACCTGCAAGACAGCAGCTACTTTTGGAATGCGGGCATCTTCGTCTGGACTGTGAGTACCATTGTCAATGCGTTCCGAGTATACCAGCCCGAGATTTCGCGTATTTTTGAAAAACTTCTTCCCACCTACGGCACGCCAAGGGAACGGGAAGCTATTGACGAGCAATTCCCTCTTTGCGAAAGCATTTCTGTGGATTATGCCATTCTGGAGAAGGCGGAGGAAATCTTCGTTTATCCTGCTGACTTCGGATGGAGCGACCTCGGCACGTGGGGCTCGCTGCAGGAAAACCTTCAACGCGACAGCTATGGCAACGCAGTAGTGGGTAATGACGTCAAAGTCTTTGAAAGTCGCAATAATATCATCCACACCGAAGGCCTTAGACAGGTTGTCGTGCAGGGGCTTGACGGATATGTCGTGGCTGAGCGCGACGGCGTACTTCTCATCTGCCAACTCTCCGAGGAACAGCGCATCAAACTGTTCCACTAAAGCTCCTTTTCACCCCTCAATGACCGGACAAAGCATATTGCTCGCCTGGTACGACGAAAACAAGCGTGACCTCCCTTGGCGGCATACGCACGACGCCTACAGCGTTTGGCTCTCGGAAGTGATTCTGCAGCAGACACGCGTGGCACAGGGTACGGAGTACTACTATCGCTTCCTTCACACCTATCCCGACGTCCGATCCCTTGCCGCTGCCGACGAGGACGAAGTGCTGCACCTATGGCAAGGACTGGGATACTATTCACGTGCCCGCAACTTGCTTAAAGCGGCACGCATCGTGGCTGGGCTTGGAGGTTTCCCCAACGAATACGAGCAACTGCGCCGACTCCCCGGTGTGGGTGACTACACAGCAGCAGCTATCGCCAGCATTGCTTTCGGTAAGCCCTTTGCCGTAGTTGATGGCAACGTTTACCGCATTCTCTCCCGCTTCTATACACTCGCCGTTCCCATAGACACGACGGAAGGCAAGCGCACGTATGCCTCCCTTGCACAGGAGTGGCTCCCAGCCGAGGCTCCCGGCCTCCACAATCAAGCCATGATGGATCTCGGTGCCACCATCTGCCTGCCACGCTCACCCCGTTGCGAGTGTTGCCCCCTGGGAGATGCCTGCATGGCGCACGCCGAGGGACGACAGGAAGAGTTTCCCAAACACGCACGGCGCAAGATTGTGCGCACTCGCCACTTTGTGTATCTGTACCTGCGCTGCGGCAGCGAAGTTTTTCTGCATCGAAGGGGTAGGGGAGACATCTGGCAAGGACTATACGAGCCTATGCTCATCGAGTTCGGCCACGCACCCACGTTTGCAGAGATTTCCGCAAGCGCTCATCTTCCCGAAGGATGCATCTATCGCTTGGTAGCCAAAGGCTTGCGCCATCAGCTGACCCATCAGCTCCTCGTGGCCGATGCCTACGTTGTGAAGCTTACGGATAAACCAGGAGGCATTGATGGCATCTGGATTGACGAAAGCGTCCGGAGCGACTATGGTGTGTCGCGTCTTGTGGAAAACATCTATAATATTATTGACGGCGTGCTGGACGAGGAGCCGGCGTGTCAGAATCAGCAATAGAATGAGCAGAAAGAAAAAACCGCTCCCTCTCTTGGAGCAAATCGAAATAACGGGCGTGGCCGCCGAAGGAAAAGCTATAGCCCGCGTGGACGGGCGCGTCGTGTTTGTACCCTATTGCGTCCCCGGCGATGTTGTGGATCTTCAAGTGACGCGCAAGAAGCAGAGTTTCATGGAGGCAACAGCCGTGCGTTTCCACAAGCATTCCGAAATGCGCACGGAGCCTTTCTGTCCCCACTTTGGCGTATGTGGCGGATGCAAATGGCAATGCCTGCCCTACAGCGAGCAATTACACTACAAGGAGCAGCAAGTGCGCGACGCCCTTGTGCGCATAGGCCATGTGGACGCCCGCGAGTGGTTGCCCATCCTGGGTAGTCGGGAAGACCGACGCTATCGCAACAAACTGGAGTTCGGTTTTTCCAACAAGCGATGGCTGACGCGCGAGGAGGTGGAGAGCGGAGAGAACTTCACGACGATGGATGCCCTGGGCTTCCACATCCCCGGTGCCTTCGACAAAATCCTTGATATAAAGGAATGTAGCTTGATGGATGATGTCAACAACAGACTGCGCAACGGCATCCGTGATTATGCGCTTTCCCACCATCTCACTTTCTTTGACCTGCGCCGTCAGGAGGGTTTGCTTCGCAACATGATGCTGCGCACCTCTGCCACGGGTGAGGTAATGCTCGTGCTGCAATTCTGCTATCACGAAGGCGATACGCTTTCCGAGGCGCAGGCACAAGCCTTGATGACCTACGTGCATGAGGCATTCCCCGAGGTGTCATCACTCCTTTACGTTATCAACACGAAAGCCAACGATACCATAGGCGACCTTGAAGTGAAAACATTTAGCGGCACTCCTTTTATATATGAGACGATGGAAGACCTGCGCTTTAAGGTTGGGCCGAAAAGCTTTTACCAGACAAATACGGAGCAGGCCTACGAACTCTACAAGGTCGTACGCGAATTTGCCGCGCTGACAGGGAAGGAACACGTCTACGACCTATACACAGGTACGGGCACCATTGCCAACTTTGTGGCACGCAAGGCTGCAATGGTCGTGGGCATCGAGTATGTACCCGAAGCCATCGGTGACGCAAAGGAAAACGCCCAGCTGAACGGCATCGGCAACACACGCTTCTACGCCGGCGACATGAAAGATATCCTCACGCCCGACTTTATCCTTGAGAATGGTCAGCCTGACGTCATCATCACCGATCCACCACGGGCAGGCATGCATCCCGACGTGGTGAAGACCATCATGGCGGCTTCCCCCGAGCGCATTGTATATGTAAGTTGCAACCCCGCCACGCAAGCCCGCGACCTTCAAGTGCTTGCCGAGGATTACGACATCCTGCGCATCCAACCGGTCGACATGTTCCCCCAGACTCATCACGTAGAGAACGTCGCCCTCCTCGAGAAGCGCCGAAACTAAACGAAATGAACACGCACAGAACGCACAATCCCGTCCTTGAGCAAAGGCTGCGCAATTTCATTGTACGCCGCGATGCAGAAGGGTTGTCGGGATGTCTCAAAGAACTCTCAAATGCCGACTTCCGCACTTCGGGCATACTGCTGCGCGAGTGCCTGCTGACAGAGTTGCAGGGAGAAGACTTCTGGAAATTCTTCCTGACCATCGTACCCACAAACTCTCGCGCCTATCTTGGCACATTCCTGAAGGCAGCTGCCGTGCTCTATGAATACGACAGCATCTCGCTTGCTTCACCCGCCCTTGACACTTTTGCAGCTCAGGCTTCTGCCGTCGACCGCCAGAAGGTGATGCTGGCCTTCCTTCCTCATGTGCGCAGGGTGGGGGATGCTGAAAGGCTTTTTGAACTCTTCACAGACAACACACCGCGTGCTCGCATCAGCTACCTTCTGCCCATAGCGACCGACGTGGCCAGCTACTTACTTTTCCAAGGCATGCGCCACATCGACCACCAGCCGGAAACACTGCGCAGCGTATGCATCTCGCTCATGAAACGGGGCGACCACCGCGCCTTTGCCTTGGCCTCCATCCTGAAGGCATACTTTGGCCTCTCCGACCTTCCTGGCACATTTTCCCTTCAACTTGAACCCTTCCAGCTCTCGCGATTGGAGACTTCCTACGAATCCTTTTGTAAAATTCTCAAAAACTAAACTCAACGCTTAGCATTATGAAAACATTTCTTCCCTTTCTAATTGCATGTTGCACCCTCCTGGGCATACTGCCTCAGCATCTTACTGCCGCTAAACCCGAGCAGTCACTCTTTGGTGTACACCACACTGGAAAGGACTACTTCTTCCTCATCCCCGACAGCCTCGTGGGACGCCGTTTCCTTGTTACCGTGCGTTTCACCTCCGCTCCAGCCAATACGGGAAAATATGGTGGCGAGATGGTAAACCAGCAGACCGTCTATTTTGAAAAGGTGGAAGACCGCCTGCTGATGCGTTCCGAACTCCTGCTGAACGTGGCCGATACGTTGAGCGCCATCAACCGGGCCGTGGAAATCAGCAACAGCAACCCCATTATCGCCTCCTTCAAGGTGGAAAGCCGCTCGGGCGGAAGGCTGAAGGTGAAAGTGTCCGACTTCTTTAACGAGGACAACGCCGCCATCGGTCTCTCACAGGGTTTGAAGCGCCAGTTTGGTCTTGCCAATATGCTGCCTGCTATGTCCTACATTGAGAGCATCAAAAGCTTTCCCCTCAACACGGAAGTACGCACGGTGAAGACGTGGGCATCCGCCGCACAGCCCACAACGGCCGCAGGGCGCAGCACGGGTAAGGTGACCATAGGCCTGAACGTGTCCTTTGTCCTTTTGCCCAAGACACCGATGCGCCGCCGTTGGTTCGACCCTCGCGTGGGGTATTTCACCGACAGCTTTACCTACTACAGCGACTATCAGCAGCGCGTAGAGCCACGTCGCTTCATCACACGTTGGCGCCTTGAGCCCAAGGACAGTGCCGATGCCGAACGTATGGCACGCGGAGAGTTGGTGGAGCCCAAGAAGTCCATTGTCTACTACATAGACCCTGCCACCCCAAAGCAGTGGCGTCCCTATCTCATTCAAGGTGTCAATGACTGGCAGAAAGCTTTCGAGGCCGCAGGCTTCAAGAATGCAATCATGGCGAAGGAATGGCCCGACGACAAAACCATGTCGCTCGAAGATGCCCGCTACAGCGTCATCCGATACCTTGCATCACCCATCGAAAACGCCTATGGACCGCAAGTGCACGACCCGCGCAGTGGCGAGATACTTGAAAGCCACATATGCTGGTACCACAATGTGATGACACTCGTGCACGACTGGTACATGATACAAGCAGGAAACATCGACGAGGCCGCACGCCAGATGAAGTACGGCGAAGAACTCATGGGGCAGTTGATACGCTTTGTATCTTCTCATGAGGTGGGTCACACGTTAGGACTACGCCACAATTTCGGAAGTTCGAGCACAGTGCCTGTCGACTCTCTGCGCTCAAAATCTTTTACTGAAACGCACGGTCACACACCCAGCATCATGGACTACGCACGCTTCAACTACGTGGCCCAACCCGAGGACAGCATCGGCCACGATGGCATATTCCCACGCATCGGTGACTATGACGTATGGGCTATCCGTTGGGGATATACACCCATGCCCAAAGCCTTCGATGATGTCAGCGACCACTATGAAATTGAAAAACTCTTTACACCAGAAGTGCAGACAAACCGCCGCCTATGGTTTGGCGATGGCGAGACCAACCAAACCCGAGACGGACGTTGTCAGACCGAGGACCTTGGCGACGATGCCATCAAAGCTTCCCACTACGGCATACTCAACCTACAGCGCATGTTGCCGCAGCTTCCCGAATGGACCTACCAGAAGAATGACATCTACAATCGCAATCTTAGTGGTGTATATCAGCAGATCATCAATCAGTTTATGCGCTACATAGGTCACGTACGTGGTAACATAGCCGCCGTCTACCATGACTATCGCACCATAGACGACGGAGGCTCTGTCTATCAGGAAGTTTCACGTGAAAGGCAGCGCGAATGCCTGGCATTCATTGAACAACAAGTGTTTCAAGAGCCCACATGGCTCGTCGAACCTTCCTACGTGCGCACGTTATCACCTAATTATCAAGACGTTACGATAAGGGTAGGGGAACAGGTGCTACGTTCCCTGCTGACGCGTAATATCCTGGGCAACATGAACTCACAATACAAGGCCCCAGAATACCTCAACGACCTCTGTGACAAGATTTTCAGCGAACTCTCAAGCGGCAACACGCCAAGTCCGTTTCGCCAGGCTCTACAGCGCACTTTTGTGGCAAGCCTCACGGATTATTTCAAGAACTGTTCCGCCACGGACAAGGAGCGTCCAGCTGTGCTTGGCACGTTGCGCAAACTGCAAAAAATGCTGGAGACAACAACTGGCGACGATGCAGAAAACGGCTACGCATCGCTTGCCGACATCATTGAGCGCACGCTTGTCGTGAAATAGACGCTCAAGGATTCACCTGTACTAAAGCCAAAACTTGACTGTAAGATTTTTTGAATTTGCCAAGAACATTGTAACTCTTCAAGAAATATCCGAACCACCACAAGGAAGGCAGACGAGGCATTTTCTCGTCTGCCTTTTTTCTTCTCTATTAGACTAATCAAGTAAAAGATATTGCTACCATCTTCACTCTCACAGTCCACATTATAATCCATTCTCCTCATGCCGCCCCCCCCAATTAAACATAATCCCGATTCTGTTTAATTGGGTACCATGATATTTCCGAGGGAAAAGGCGAACTGAATTGAGTAGTATGGACGCGAAATGAGGGCAATCTATGGCATATTATCAATCACTTTTTTTGCGGAGAAAACTGCTACCACTGCTACCTGATCCTCGTAGCATACACATAGCCAACACATTACGGACTTCTGCGAGGTAGCAGTAGGTAGCAGTAGTTCATCAAGAAAACTACGCTTAGCGCGTCGCCACCATGCACTTGAGCTGGCGCGAACGCCATTTTGAGTGCCTCAAACCATCCCTCGTTGCCTCATGGGAGCATCTTATACGGCACCTAC
>JAFSQD010000005.1 GCA_017446765.1 Alloprevotella sp. | reverse complement strand
ATTGTTCTGCCAAAATGACAAAGAAAATGCGGGAAAAAGTACAAGTTGTGCAAAAATCTGCCTGTTTTGCGACAAATGTGCCTTTTGGCGGGTGTGCTTGGAGAGTTTTCCGCAGGCATTTGGTGCTATGGGGCAAAAGCCGTATTTTTGCAGGGTGAAAGTATGAATCCAACTATGATGCAGCTCCCCGAAGACTTCCGCAAGCAAATGCTCCACCAGCTGGGGACGGCTGAAGCCGAGGCTCTCTTTGAAGCGCTCGATGCCGAACCTCCCGTCAGCATTCGCGTCAATGCCCGCAAAGGACAGGGTGGGGAGGGCGACCCTGTGCCTTGGTGCGCCACGGGACGCTATCTGCCTCGGCGCCCTCAGTTCACCCTCGACCCTCTGCTCCATGCCGGTTGCTACTATGTTCAGGAAGCTTCATCGATGGCAGTGGAGCAGGCATACCGTGTACTCAAAAGGCGCATGGAGGAAACGGGCGAGGCTCCCCGCCGTGTCCTCGACCTCTGTGCTGCGCCGGGTGGGAAGAGCACCCTCTGGGCCTCGCTGCTCGAGGATGCCCTTCTCGTATGCAACGAGCCCGTCCGCGAACGCGCACAAATCCTGGCAGAGAACATGACCAAGTGGGGAGCGCCCGACGTGGTTGTCACCAATGCCTACCCCAAAGATTTTTCCCCTTTGGTCAATTTCTTTGACGTCATAGCCGCCGACGTACCCTGCTCAGGTGAAGGCATGTTCCGCAAAGATGAAGGAGCACGTAGCGAGTGGAGTGCCGACAATGTGAAAGACTGTGCCGAGCGTCAGCGCAGTATCGTCGCCGACGTGTGGCCCGCCCTGCGTCCAGGGGGATTCCTGGTTTACAGTACGTGCACCTTCAACCTTCAGGAGAATGAGGACAACGTGCGCTATATCTGCTCCGAACTTGGTGCTACCCCCATTGACCTTTCCGAATCGCTCGGCATGGAAGGAAGCGCTTGGGGCACACATTTCTTTCCGCATCGCACGCGCGGGGAAGGTTTTTTCCTTGCACTCTTGCAGAAAGATGCTGCAGCACTTCCTGCATTCCACAGAAAAAAGCAGAAACAGGCCAAGGGTGTGCCACAAGTGCCTTCTGATGCTGTCTCTTTGCAGAAATGGCTGGATGCGCCGCAAGACTACACGCTCTATATGTCCGACGACGAATGCCTTTATGCACTTCGTCAGCCCGTGGTCGACGGTGTGCGTCAGATTTTGGCCAGTCCGCTTCGGACGCACGTCTGGAAAGCGGGTGTCATGCTTGCCCGCCGCAAGGGGAATAAATGGCAACCGGCGGCCGCTCTGGCACTCTCCACGGCCCTTGACCCCGAAGCATTTCCGCGTGCTGAACTGTCACTCGCCGAGGCTCTGGACTATCTGCGCCGCGAGGCTATCACCCTTTCCGCAGACATCCCGCGCGGATACGTCCTCGTATGCTACAACGGCCATCCCCTCGGTTTTGTCAATAACCTCGGCACCCGCGCCAACAACCTCTATCCCGCCGAATGGCGAATACGGAGACTTTGACAAGTGAAAACTAAAAGACAAAACAACTAAATCCCCCCATGAAATACCTCGAATTCCATTTCAATCTGACCCCCGCTTCGTCCGACTTCGTGGATGTGCTTGAAGGCGTACTTGCCGATGTGGGTTTTGACTCTTTCGTAAAAAGCGACGATGCCATCGTTTCGCCCTCCGATGCGAGAGGCTTGACGGGCGACGTCGTCTTCACCGAGCGCGGCGATATGCAAGCTCCCACCGCCACGACAGCGCTTGCCCTGCACGCGCTCACGGCCTACGTCCCGGCATCGGCCTTCGACGAGGATACCTTCCAGGCTGCACTCGCTGCATTTCCTGTGCCTGGCGTGAGCATCACCTACACGATGAACGAGGCCGAGGACCGCGACTGGAATGCTGAATGGGAGCAAAACTATTTCACGCCCCTTGACGTGGATGGTCGCTGCGTGGTCAGTGCGACGTTCCATCGCGACGTACCGCAGGCGGAATACAATATCGTGATCAATCCGCGCATGAGCTTCGGCACGGGGCACCATGAGACCACTCGGCAAATGCTGCGTGCCATACTCCATGCCGACTTGGAAGGACGCGATGTCCTTGACATGGGGTGTGGCACGAGCATTTTGGCCATCCTGGCTGCCAAGCGAGGCGCGCACCACGTCACGGCCATTGATATCGACGAATGGTGTGTGGCAAACAGCCGAGAGAACATCGCCCTCAACGGTGTTGACAATGTGGAGGTGCATTTGGGCGATGCCTCGCAGCTTCCCGACACACCTACTTTCGATGTCGTGCTTGCCAACATCCACCTCAACATCATCACGGCCGACCTTCCCGCCTATGTACGCGCCATGCGCCCAGGCGGTTTGTTGCTGACCAGTGGCTTCTATGCCGACGACCTTCCCCGCCTGCGCACGGCGGCCGAAGCTTGCGGCCTACGTTTCGTACGCGCCACGGAGGAAAACCGCTGGTGCTGCGCCAGCTTTCAACTGTGACGCTACAGGAGCATTGGCACAAGTAGCGGCAACGGGGCATTTACGCCTGTGTCGTAACGCTTCGGCTATTTGATCTTGATGGCCACAGCCTTGAGCTGCTGCCAGCCGGCGCGGTCGGTGAGGCGGATCATAAAGTGGTAGTCCCCTGTCTCAGCATCGGCCGGTATCGGGATGTCAACGCGGGCCGTGTAGCTTCGCTGTCCGGCGGGGATAGCATAGTCCTGATTGAATACCCACGCATGGGCACCCGCTTCCTTCGAGGGCTCCAGTTCGCATTCGACCGCCGAACCGGAGTGTGTGTGATGGTCGAAGTTGTTGTGCACCTCAATGTTGTAGTTGCCCAACTCTACATTGTCCGTGAATACATACTGTACAGGGAGGACATCGCCGGGATGGTATTCCTGGCACTCAATGGGATTGGCGACGATGCCCTCTTCCGAGATGACGGGCAGTGTCATGTCGCGCGATTCGTTTTCTTCGGCACTGCTGCACGCACAGAGTGCGCACAGCAGTGTGAATGACAGAATAGTCTGTTTCATTTTGATTTCGCTCAGAATAGGAGATTATTCGTGTTGATGTTCATGCTCTTCTTCTTCATGCCCATCGTCCTCGATGACTTCAAGGTGGCTTTCGGCTTTGGCCTGCTGACCCCGCTGGTCGGTGACGACGAAATGCATGTGGTACTTACCAAGGGGGGCGTTGGCGGGAATGTCGATGTGTTCGTGGAACTCTATATTGCGTACGCCGATATATTTCCCTTCGGTGTATGCTTTCGCAATCTTGAACGTACCGCCGCCTTCCTGCTGTATCTCGATGTCGATACGCTTGACGAGCCCTTCGGCCACGGCCTTAGCCTCTACGTGCAGGTCATGTCCGGGATGGACGTGCTTAGAGTTGTTGTGTCCCACTTCTGTCAGGTTGATGGTGGGCTTGGCGGGGTCGTCGTCATTGCCGCAAGAGGTAAGGGCAATCGTTGTATAGCTTACGAGAGCCAGCATGAGGCTCATGAATTTCATGTTTTTCATTGTTTGTGTGTTTTTTGTGTGTGTTTTTTGTGTGTGTTTTTACTATTTTGTTCAGAATACCAGTTCTACCTTCAGGGCAACGTTTCTCCCGGGTTCGGGCACGTCGATGAGGCGGTAGTAGCTGGTGTGGTCGTAGTAGCGGCGGTCAAGCAGGTTGTCTGCATGCATAGCCACGTTGACTGACGTGCGTCCCTTCAGCCGGAAAGTCTTTCCGGCCGAGAAGTTCAGCGTCCAATAGCCGTGGGTAGGCTTCTCCGGGGGTACAATCTCATTTTGGTTGCCAACGATGTGGGCATTAAGGCTTACGTAGCACGCTCGTCCTTTGTGGAAGAAGTACTTCACGCCGGCATCTGCCGACCAAGGTGTCGAGAATGGCAGTGTGTAGCCTTTCTTTTCGCCCGACTTCTGACGTGCGTAAAGATACTCGCCTTGCACGTGGACTTGCCAGTGGTCGGAAAGGTGGCAGGTGGCTTGTGCCTCCATGCCATAACGAAGCACGCGGGCCTGGGTGTAGTGGTACAACTGCAATCCCTCTACATACCGTGCTGTGGGATTCAGATAGATGTAGTTCGGGAAATAGTTCAGGTAGGGCTCCACCTCAATCTCCCAAATGCCGTCGGCCCAGCTTGCTGAGCCGTCTATCTGGTAGGCCTCTTCGGGGTCGAGTAGAGGATTGCCTCGCTCGTAGCGGAAAATGTGATAGTTGACGCCATCGGCTCCCAGTTCCTTGGGGATAGGCACTCGGAACGACTTGCCTACATTGGCCTTCATGACCCACTGCCCTACACTGTAGTTCACGCCAGCCGACCAGGTGAGGCTGGTGAAGTGTCGGCGCTGCTCGCCAGAGCGTTGCCGGTAGACGGAGGCTCCGTTGACAGGTGTCGGGAACCAGTCCTGATAGGCGCGAATGTGCGTGTGGGCATAGTCAAAGCGCAAGCCTGCGTTCAGTATCAGGTTGTCGCGCAGCGTATAGCGATCCATCACGAAGCCGCCTATGGAGTTTGTCTCAAAGTCGGGAATGATGAAGCCCCAGCCGTCGCGCCTGTTGTGCTGACACTCGCCGCTCAATCCACCCTGCAAGGAATGTCGTCCGTATTTATAACGAATTGATAGCAAGGCGGTATAGGTGCTTTTGTTGAAGCGTCGTTCGAGGGAGCTCTCGGGCTTGGGCATGTAGCCATGACTGACTGGCTCGGAACGTTCCTCGCGTACATTGTTTTGATAGGCAAGGTTCAATTCTCCAGTAAAAAGCTTACTGCTCCACATCGCGTGGCTTTGTACCCTCAGATGGTTCACCCACTGGCTTGGCAGGTCGATATCTCGCCGCGAATGGTCGTAGTCGATGTCAGAGAGACGTACCTCCAGACCGTGGGCATTGGCAAAGAAACCACTCTTCGAGTAGCTGTCGCTCACGCGTATGTCGGCATGGAAGTTATACCCCTACCATCCCAGTGTCACGCTGCCGTCCCGCTCGCAGCCTGCCGTATTGCGGAGGCGCTGGTCCTTTAATTTGATCCAGTAGGAATAGTACTGGATGCTGTCTGTCGGTACGCGGAAATCGGCATAGTCTATCAGTGTCACGTTGGCCCGATAGAAGAATTTGCCCTTTCGTCCTCCCACCTTGGCAGAAAGCCCAAGCTGTTCGTTGTTCGTACGTCCGAAGAGTTGTACGCTGCCGCTCAGCGGTGCTGTCGGCACATGGTTGGTGTAGAGGCTGAGCACACCGCCGATGGCATCGCTGCCATGGAGCAGGGCTGCGGGTCCCTTGATGATTTCGGCGTGGTCGATGGAAAACTGGTCTATCTCCAGTCCGTGATCATCGCCCCACTGTTGACCCTCATGCTTGATGCCGTCTTCCGAGACTGCCAGACGGTTGAAGCCCAGCCCGCGTATGACGGGCTTGGACTGTCCCGAACCTATGGACATGGCCTTGACGCCGGGTATTCCCTCCAGCGTCTGTATCAGGCTGCCGGAGAAGTTCTGGTTTAGGAAGTCACGATTCACCCGCACCATGGTCTGTGATGAGCGCATCTGAAACTGGCGGCGCTGTTGACCGGTGACGGTGACGGCATCCAGTGTGACGGTCGTGTCGGCTGGTGCCACAGCCCATAGCGCGGCAGACAGCAACATTGCGATCATACTGATTGTCTGTTTGAATTGTTACGAAAAAAATGGGATTGTACCCCTTTCGGGGGGATTGATTCAAACAGCTGGCGGCGCACGAAGCGGGGGAATGCCACAAGCGTCGTCATACACGACATGCTGACGCCAGGCAATAGGGGTTTTACTTACTCGGTGACTATAAATGATGAGCGCAGCAACGGCTGCGGTCAGCATGGGCAAGGTGAGGAACTGACAAAGTACACAATCCTGTATCGAAGGGACAAGCTGCACCAAGTGGCCATGGCAATGATGATGGACGCATTCTGGGTGTCCAACTGCCCTCCTGGATTCAGGATTCTGGTGAACATGGACCGACGACAATACAAGCATTGGCACAAATACGGCCAATAGCACCCATGAAGCAATATGTCTCTTTGTCGTCGTGAACACGGCTGCAAAAATACAAAATAGATTCAGACAGCCGCCATCTTCCCAGGGATTTAGCTTATTTTAAGGTATGGCAGGTATGATGGCTTGTCCAGATTTGGCCTGCTTCTCACTGAGTGCCCATAAGGCATGTGCAATTCAAGTTCCGAAAGTTGAATGTTGTAAGATTACAGTCAGGGGGAATGACGAGTGCCCATTGAGAGCAAGGGCGCTCTCACATCATGAATGTTTCCCTCCCCGCCATTCATGGGGGCTCCTGTGTGCAGGGGCAAGAACATCGTTCGCGATTTTTCTATTAAAAAATATTAAATATCACGTATTTGTTTTGGGCTACCAAGGCGAATTAATAATTTTGCATCGCAAACGATTAAAACCACTGAGTATATAGCAATGGAGCATGATAATCTGACATTGAGCCGCCAGGGCTGCTTTCGCCTCTACACGGCAGCGCGATTGATGATACAGGTCTATCAGCCCTGGTTTTCCAAATTGGGCATCACCTACACGCAGTATCTGGTTTTGATGGTGCTTTGGGAGCAGGATGCCCAACCGCTCAATGCCATTTCGCGCCGCCTCTATCTGGAAAGCAATACGCTTACCCCGCTGGTCAAGCGCATGGAGGCAATGAAGCTGGTGACGCGGAAAAAAAGCAAGGAGGATGCCCGCCAGACTATTGTGACGCTTGCTCCCCATGGGCGCGAACTGCAGCGACAGGCCTCCGACCTGCCCGACTGTATCATGTCGGTGCTCAGTCAGCGGGGCATGGGAAGTGATGAGTTTGCCGCCATCATCCCAACGCTTGATCGTTTGATAGGAGCATTGGCAAAGCAATAATATCCCTAATAATACTACAAAACAACTATCAATCATGACAAAAGAAGAAGCATTGAAACAGTTTGCCCAGCTGGGAGCTGTATGGTTCGGAAACAGTAAGCAACATTTCGCATTCTCGGCCTACGACCGCCTGAACGGATGGAACAAATTGGCTGACAAGTGGAAAGAGGAAGCCGAGGAAGAATGGGAGGAGGCCGAAGAAGTACTCCAGCGCCTCGTGGAACTGGGCTGTAAGCCTGCCGACCTGCAGGAGGCCATGAAGACTATCGAGTTCCCCTTCTGCGACGATCCGAAAGAGCAGATCGAGGGTGACTTCGAACCTACAGCCATCGCGCAGTTGAGCGAACTGGCAGCCGCCTTCTCGGACGACTATATCACGCAGAAACTCATCTACAAGTGGATTGAAGGCGAGAAGGAGCACATGGCCTGGGAGGCACAGTACCTGAATTACATCAAGACGCTGGGATACGAAAACTTCCTCACGGCAATGATGTAAAACGCGAAATTAACCACACAGACTAAATCAGACAAACGCAGACGTCCGTCCTAACCCCCAAAAAGAAGGGGTAGGGCGGACGTTTTTCGTCAATGGAGGCATACGACAGGGAGTGGGGGGAGGAGAGGGGGTGTTGCGGGATTGGGGTGAGCATGGACAGGCAACTAGCCATGTAGAATGGTCGGCAACCATTTCTTGACAACGGAGGTGAGCGAAATAGCGCGCTTTGGGGAGCAAAAGGGTGGGTCACGGGGACGTTTCGGCCCCGAAAAACCGACCTTTTGACGGAGGCATGCGCATGTCTTGCATGAAGAGATACCGTCGTTTGCCTTCAGACATGGGACACCTTGAGGCAAGACATGCGCATGCCTTGCCTCCACCTATGCGCATGCCATGCTTCCCGCGAGGCACTGATGCATTCGGTGGTGTGCTTATAATGTTGAAAAACAGTCACTTCGGAAGAAGCGTAATCCTTGGCGTAGAGGGGCTCGTCATACGTAGCCCGCAGGAATAGTGCAGCCATGCCCTTGAAAGTTCCCGCATTTGTTGACATCCCTCGTCCCTGCTTTTCATCATCTTAATCCAACTTTTTGAAGTATAAGTGGGGGTTAAAACGGGAATGTTGGCATACGACAGATACTCTGTCAGATACTGCGGATAGACTTCATAATCTTATTCTCTTCATGGGTGCAAAATTACGAAGGAATCCGCAAGCCGATGTTACACGATTTACGGATTCTTTAATCAGTTTTACAGAATCGTACGGTGCTGCCGCGCCACGAGGGACGGTATTATTGTCTTATCCGTAAGTCTCTATCAAGTACTTCACGAACTGCGGGTCACCGAAATTTCTGGTACCAGCATCGTGTTGGTTCATCTTGGCTATCTGAGCCATATCGTCCTCACTCAGCGAGAAGTCGAAGATGTCGATATTCTGCGCCATGCGCTCCTTATGGCTCGACTTGGGAATGGCCACAATGCCGCGCTGGGTGAGCCAACGAAGGGCTACCTGGGCGGCAGTCTTGTGATACTTGGTGCCGATAGCAGTCATCAGTTCACTCTTCACGATGCCGTCACTGCCTTGTCCCCCGAGTGGATACCATGCCATCATCTTCGTGCCAAACTCGCCATGAATCGGTTCGATTCCTTTCTGCTGAGAGAACGTGTTGCACTCCAATTGGTTCACCATCGGCTTCACGTCTACATAGTGGGCGAAGTCGAAGAAACGGCCTGCCTGGAAATTGCTCACACCGATGGCACGCACTTTACCAGCACGATAGGCCTTCTCCATAGCTCGCCATGTGCCGAACACGTCGCCGTAGGCCTGATGGATAAGCAGCAGGTCGATATACTCAGTCTGTAACTTGCGCAGACTCTCATCAATGCTCTTGGCAGCCTTTTCCTCACCAGCATTGGATATCCACACCTTCGTCACCAGAAACAGTTCTTCGCGCTTGATTCCGCTTTTGCGCCAGGCATTGCCCACACCTTCCTCGTTCTGGTAAGCCTGTGCAGTGTCTATCAATCGATAGCCCACGCTCAAAGCATCGCTTACGCAACGTTCACACTCATAAGGGCTTACGAGAAACACACCATAGCCCAAAGTCGGCATCTCAACGCCATTATATAATTTTATATACTCCATCTGTATTCTGTTATTAATAACCAAGTCCCTTAATCCATTTCTCAACCTTTGCTCTCTCCGTACGTACCTCGTGGCCATAGATACTGAAACCCTTCTGAACGAAGGCACCGGGGAAGGCTTTCTTTACATCCTCCACACAGTTGGCCAATCCAGAACCTTCGTGGGTGGTGAAAGGAATGACGGTCTTGCCCTTCAGGTCGTCAGCATGCTTCTTGAAGAAGGTGAACATCACTTGTGGATAGGTGCCCCACCATACGGGACCTCCGATGAAAACCGTGTCGTACTCTGACAAGTCTATGTCGCCCTCATACTCCGGCAATTCGCCGTTCCTGGTTTCTTCCTGTGCCAGCTTGATGAGAGGGTTGTAGGCCATGCCATCATACTTGTGGGTGACGATTTCAAACTGCTCTGCACCGGTCAGTTCCGTGATGTAGTCTGCCACAATTTTCGTGTTGCCCACCTCGATGTTTCCTACTGCGTAGTTGTCTCCCGCATGCGAGAAGAACACTACAATTGTCTTTCCTTCCTTGTTCATAACTTTCTCCTGTTTTGCGCCACCGCTGCAAGCCGTGGAAACCAGCACTGCCAGGGCGGCTGTGATGATACTTTTGATATTCATATTTGTTATTCTTTTGAATCTGGGTGCAAAGTTGCGATGTTTTTTCGATACTTTGGTTTCACGAATTGCGTCACAATTTTCACTTTTTGCACAATCCGTTCTTCTATGTTTAAAATAATGTGTTATTTTGCCGACTGAATTCGGCGAAGT
>JAFSQD010000066.1 GCA_017446765.1 Alloprevotella sp. | reverse complement strand
TGTAGTTTAACGATTTTAGTTGACTGCTTTTTGTCTTACTCACAATAAGGGTTGACCCAGATTAAACTTAATTTTATTTCACGTTGACTCGACTTTACGTTAGTCATAAATAAGGTTTACATTAATATTTCGAAGCAAGGGAGAGTGGGCTGGGCAGCCCTTCTGTTCCTCCCTCTGCGTATGGCGTGCGGCAGAGGGTACCATAGGCATCGAGGCGACACGATAAGCCACTTTTTCCATCAGAAGCGGCATGCTAAGCACAATACATGCGCAGTATAAGGGCGCTTTGGGGGCCACGAGAGCACCCGAAATGGCGTTCGCGCCAGCTCAAGTGCATGGTGGCGACGCGCTAAGCGTAGTTTCCTTGATGAACTACTGCTACCTACTGCTACCCACATAACGCTCGCAACGCACTGAAGATTAATCATATGCAAGGGGCAGGTAGCAGAGGTAGCAGTTTTTCGGCAAAAAAAAGTTTTCTGTATACATGATATGTGTACCCTGGGGCACTGAGCTATTGACGCGAAAACCTCTCAGGTAACATTTCCTTTATGACTTCGACAAGTGAAGTCCTTTCTGCTATTTCTGATATTTCTGCGGGACAATTATTACCTCATGCGGATAGTAGTTTTATTGTCCCGCAGTCATCGGCTTTTCCACGAAAGAGTATTTTTGTCCCACGGAAAGAACGGAAAGAACGGAAATCTTTGCTCCTCACTGCGGAGCCTTTCTGTCATTTCTGTGGGACTTTTATTATACCATGCGGCTGGCTTTTCCACGAAAGAGTATTTTTGTCCCACGGAAAGAACGGAAAGAACGGAAATCTTTGCTCCGCACTGCGCGGAGCCTTTCTGTCATTTCTGTCATTTCTGTGGGACATTATTATCTCATGCGCATAGTTTTTATTGTCCCGCAGTCATCGGCTTTGCCGCTTCGCTCGTCGAAGAAATAAAGGAAATATAGGAAATCTTCTTTCAATGGAAAAACTGCTGAACATCTACCCTACTCTGCGAAATCACTTTACACGCTCACCGTATGAACATGAGCTCGCGATACTTCGGCAGCGGCCACGTCTCGTCCTCGACAATGAGTTCGAGTTTGTCGATATGGCGGCGAATGCTGTGCAGGAAAGGTACGACCGTATCATGGTAGGCAATGGCACGTTCACGCTCGGAGGGGATGCGGTTGGCCCGCTTGCGGGCTTCGGTCATGGCATCCACCTCGCTGGCGATGGCGGCAGCATGCGCCGTAATCTGGTCGATGAGCGAGACGCCCCCCTCTTCGCCCCACGAGGGAAGGCTGGCACCGATAGCCTTCAGCGCAGCAAGGTTTTGGGCCAGCGCCGTCTGGTAGCGCATGGAAACGGGGAGGATGTGGTTGAGGCTGAGGTCGCCGAGCACGCGGCTCTCAATCTGCACCTTCTTGAAGTAGGTTTCCCACTTTATCTCGTTGCGCGCCTGCAACTCATGACGGTTCATGACGTGCATGCGCTCAAACATATTGACACTATCCTCGTCAAGGTAGCGGTCTACGGACAAGGGCGTGGACGTCTCGAGGTCGAGACCTCGGCGGCGGGCTTCCTCCTGCCACTCGTTACTGTAGCCATTGCCACTGAAGCGGAGAGGACGGCATACGCGGATGTCTTCGCGGAGGGTCTCAAGGATGGCCTTCATGTCGCCACCACGCTTCACGACGCGCTCGCGAAAATCGGCAAGAGCCTCGGCGACCGCCGTATTCAGTGCGATAAGTGCGCTGGCGCAGTTGGCACTGCTGCCGACGGCACGAAACTCGAAGCGATTGCCCACGAAGGCAAAGGGCGAGGTGCGGTTGCGGTCGGTATTGTCCACGAGGATTTCGGGAATCTGCGGGATGTCGAGCTGCATGCCGCGTTTGCCTTTCATGCTGAAAAGCGTTTCGGTGGAACTCTGCTCGATGTGGTCCAGGAGTTCGTCGAGTTGCTTGCCAAGGAAGGCAGAGATGATGGCCGGCGGTGCCTCGTTGCCGCCGAGGCGGTACTCATTGGTGGCCGACATGATGGATGCCTTGAGCAGTCCGTTGTGGCGCCATACACCCATGAGCGTCTCCACGACGAAGACGGCGAAACGCAGGTTTTCCTCGGATGTCTTGCCGGGGGCATGGAGGAGCACGCCGGTATCGGTCTGCAGCGACCAGTTCTCGTGCTTGCCAGAGCCGTTGACGTCGGCAAAGGGCTTTTCGTGGAGAAGGCAATGAAAACCGTGATGGCGGGCGATGCGGCGCATGAGCGACATGAGCAGCATGTTGTGGTCCACGGCAAGGTTACACTCCTCAAAGATGGGTGCCAACTCAAACTGGTTGGGAGCCACCTCGTTGTGGCGTGTCTTGACGGGAATGCCAAGCTGCAGGGCCTGTATCTCGAGGTCGCGCATGAAAGCCTGCACACGTTCGGGGATAGCACCAAAGTAGTGATCGTCCATCTGTTGGTTTTTTGCCGAACTGTGCCCCATGAGGGTGCGCCCCGTCAGCATGAGGTCGGGACGTGCAGCACAGAGGTCTTCGTCGACGAGGAAGTACTCCTGCTCCCATCCCAGGTTGCAGGTGACGCGGCGCACGGCGGGATCGAAAAGCTGTGCCACGGCCGTAGCGGCATGGTCCAAGGCTGCCAGCGACTTCTTGAGCGGTGCCTTATAGTCGAGGGCTTCGCCGGTGTAGGCGATGAAGACCGTGGGAATCATCAGCGTGTCACCCACAATAAAGACAGGACTTGAGGGATCCCACGCCGAATAGCCGCGGGCCTCGAAGGTGCTGCGTATGCCACCGCTGGGAAAGCTGCTGGCATCGGGTTCCTGCTGTACGAGCATTTTCCCAGAAAACTCGTCGATGACACCGCCCTTTCCGTCGAGCTCTATGAAGGCATCGTGCTTCTCGGCCGTTCCCTCGGGGAGGGGTTGAAACCAGTGGGTGCAATGGGTGACACCCATCTCGACGGCCCATCGTTTCATGCCGCTGGCCACGCTGTCGGCCACATCACGGCTGAGGGGTTCTCCCTGCTCGATGGCACGGCGCAAGGCGCGGTAGGTCTCGCGAGGCAGGTAGCGGAACATCTTGTCCTGGTTGAAAACAAATTTGCCGAAATAGTCGGCAGGGCGACCCACAGGCTGTGCTACGGGTTCGGGCTGCTTACGACTGGCAGCCTCAAAGGCATGGAAACGAAGACTCATATATTAGTGACGAGTGAAAGCCCCGCCCCTACCCTCCCCAAAAGGGAGGAAACTGGAATAGTCAAGAGGGCAAAGGGCATAAACCTAACTTTCGGGAGAAAAAGGGAAGTTAAAACCCTATTTCAGCCTGCGCATAGCCTCCACACAATCCTCGCGGCTGCCGAAGGCGGTCAGGCGGATATAGCCTTCGCCGCTGGGGCCGAAGCCCACACCAGGCGTTGACACAATGTTATATTTATGCAGGAGTTCCTCCCAGTATCCCCATGAGGTCTGACCTTCGGGCACGCGGAACCAGATGTAGGGAGCATCCTCGCCACCGAATACCTGGAGTCCGCGCTCGGTGAGTGCTTCGCGCATGATGCGTGCATTTTCCATGTAGTAATCGATGGTATCCTGCACCTGACGCTTACCCTCGGGGGTATAGATGGCAGCGGCGGCGCGCTGCACGATGTAGGGAGTACCGTTGAACTTCGTGCACTGGCGACGGTTCCACAGAGGATTGAGCTGCACCATCTCGCCTTCGGCACTCATGGCGCAGACCTCATTGGGGACGACGGTGAAGCCGCATCGCAGCCCCGTGAAGCCGGCCGTCTTGGAATAGCTATGGAATTCCACGGCACAACGCTTGGCACCGGGAATCTCGTAGATACTTCGGGGGATGTCGTCGTGGCGAATGTAGGCGGCATAGGCGGCATCGTAGAGGATGAGGGAACCATTCTCCAGAGCATAGTCCACCCATTTCTGTAATTCTTCACGACACAGAACCGTACCTGTGGGGTTGTTGGGATAGCAGAGGTATATCATGTCGGGAGCCTCGCCTGTGGGCAGAGACGGAGTGAAATTGTTCTCCGCCGTACAGGGTGCATAGGTGATGCGGTCCCAACGGCCCTCGCCGAATGTGCCGGCACGTCCGGCCATGACGTTGGTGTCAATGTATACGGGATAGACGGGGTCGGTGATAAGCACGGTATTGCAGCCGCCAAGTATGTCGCCGAAGTTTCCTGTGTCGCTCTTGGCACCGTCATTGATGAAGACTTCATCCACGTCGATTTCGACACCACGAGGCTTGAAGACGTTGTCAACAATGGCCTGACGCAGGAACTCATAGCCCTGCTCGGGGCCGTAGCCACGGAATGTGCCAGCCTCGGCCTGTTCGTCGACAGCCGCGTGGAGTGCCTGGATGACAGCAGGAGCAAGGGGGCGCGTCACGTCGCCAATGCCCAGGCGGATAATGGAGGCTTGGGGATTTTCTTTTTTGTACTGCTCTACCCGCTTGGCAATGTCAACAAAGAGATAGTTCTTCTGCAAGCGGAGAAAATTGTTGTTGAGAGTAATCATATCTTGGAGGTTGTTGTATGGGTTTGTAGGTTTTGAGGGTTCGGGGTTTTAAGTTTTGGATGGTAAATATGGAGTTAAAGGGGGAGTTAATCACTTCGTGCAGGACGATAGCTTTGGTTGCTCTCTGCCCATTAGGTATTGTCCACTTTATCTTCCATTTTAACTTCAGAAAGTTGAAGGCAATGTTTACTGTACCACGATTTCTCCCGTAAAGACGGTGGTGGCGGGGCCTGTCATCATGACGTGGCCGCTCTCGGGGAGTTCAATGGTGAGCGAACCTCCGTCCATGACGATGGTAACGCGGTCGGCGGCTCGCCCTGTGAGACGTGCAGCCACGGCCGTGGCGCATGCGCCTGTACCACAAGCCATCGTGATACCACTGCCGCGCTCCCATACACGCATGCGGATGGAACCGTCGGGGCGCACCGTGGCAAACTCGATGTTGCAACGCTCGGGGAAGATGGGAGCCACCTCGAGTGCCCTACCCTCGTGCTCTATGTCCATGGACTCAACATCGGGAACGAAACACACAAAGTGGGGATTACCCATGGAAACAAAGGTGCCTTGATGACGGATGCCGAGGTTTTCCACAAAGCCTTCGCGCATGCTTCCGTCGGATGTGGCCATCTGCGTGGGGTCAGCCAGGCAAGCTTCCCCCATGTCAACGGTCACGGTGTCTACAAGGCCGTCGTGGCCGAGATGCAGGTTGAGCACCTTGATGCCCGAAAGGGTTTCGAGGTTGATGACGGTTTTGTCGGTAAGGTGGTTGTCGTAGACATACTTTGCCACGCATCGTACGCCGTTGCCACACATGCGACCTTCGGAGCCGTCGTTGTTGAACATACGCATGCGGAAATCGCCCTCCGAGGTCTCGGGAGGGCAAATAAGGATGAGCCCGTCGCCACCGATGCCTTTATGGCGGTCGCTCCAAAGGATGGCGAGTTCTTCGGGGTTAGCTATGGGGAAGCGCGATGCGTCAACGTACACATAGTCGTTGCCGGCACCGTGCATTTTTGTGAATTGAATGGTCTGGGGCATAGGGGGGGTGTAGTTGTTTGGTTGGTTGGTTGGTGAGGCTATCACTTGTTGATGTACTTGCGCGAAGTGCCATCGGGCTGACGCTGTATATATACACCGCCTGCGGCGACCTTTGTGCGGCGACCTTGCAAGTCATATGTGTAGGGGGCGCTCTCTGCGGCGGATGTAGGCTGTGCGATGCCTGACGGTGGCGTGCCAAGGTCGATGTTGCTGATGGCTGCATTGACAACACGCCCCGTTTCCGTATTCAGGAGAATGGCCACAAGTCTCAGTTTATCTTTGTCCTTGACGAGAGGTAGCGTGGGCAGGGTGGGTTCGAAACTGTACGTTTGCTTCTCACCTGCCTTCAATGGAGCCTTCACGACGTTGGCGATACCATCCTGGATGTTCCATGCGGCCACAGCTACACGGTCGTAGCTGACACCCGTCATATTCTCGGCACCTGTCACATAGGGGACGAGGGGTGTTCCCGTGAAATAGTCCACATAGTCGGCCAATGCGGCATAGGAGTTAGACTGCGTCCAGTTGGTTCCAGTACCTTTCAGACCGTCGGCCAAAAGCACGAATGCCAGGGCATAAGGGGCGTCCTCGATGTTGCATTGGAAAAGAATATCTGTTTCAGCCATGAAGCCCGTTCTGTTCTCGTTCCATGTGGCTTTAAGGTCAATGGCGGCCTCGGGAAGGAAAGCGAGTTCGCGCTCCACGTCGTTTTGCACGTAGATGTTGTCGTAGGTCATGGCATTGGCGTCAGTGCCATGGTAGGGGTCGCACCAGATGTTACGGTTGATGTTCACCTTCGGATAGCCCTTCGTATTGCTCGCGATGAGGCTGGAATAGGAAGTCGAGGCGGCGGAAATCTCCATCGGGTCGCCCTGATGGACGGCTACGAGGACAACATCGTCGTCCATGTGCTCGGACAGCCACTCCATAGCAGCCGTACCTCGAGGACACCACCCACACCACGTTCCCGTGTATTCCTCAAAAAGGACGCGACGACGGGAGCCTTGGAGCAACGTGGTGCGCTGTGCCTTCAGGCTTTGGGCACCGCTCTCGTTGGGCTGTTCGTTGACTGCCTGAAGGGTGAGGGCCACGTTTTCCCTCACAGGCTGCGAGCCACCCACGACAGGCAGGAGTACCTCAGCCTTGGTGTCTATGCCCGTGATGGGGGTAGAGAATTCATAGGTGATGGGTTCGGATTTCTCGCCCGTAGCCTCAGCCTCTATCGTATAGGTGAGGCTCGTGATGCCCATTGCCCCCTTGTTCGTCAGGCGCACGGCGGCATGGCCATTCTGTGTGGCATCGGCATTGAAGTCGTCCATGCTCTCAAGAACTACGGCATTCTGCGCAAGGCTGGTGTTTGCGACCAGTGCCTGTAGCATCAGGTCGCCATATTTCTGCCCGCCGAGTACTTGCCAGGCAGGAAGCAGATTATAGGTACGGAAGAAGAATGCATCCTCATGCGTATTCTGCCCGGCACAGCAAAGGGGAATCTTTCCGGAGTTGTCCGCATCGGCGGCCACGGTGAAGGTGAAACCGAGATAGAGAGAGTCCTCAAGGGCATAGGGAGCGTCGAAGACCACTTCCACATAGCCATCACCCAAGCTCTTCAGCTCATTGTCAGCTACATCTTTCACGCAGATGTCGGCATCGGCCCCTGTCGCCGGCAGCGCATGGCTCATCCAAGCCTTCACGCCGGAAATGTTGCCGGCATTGCGAAGCTGGAAGCGAAGACCTTGTATGGTGGCACCCTGCAGGGCGGTTGCCGTATTTCTCAGAAGAATGGCTGCATCATAGGTATCAGGCTGTCCAAGACCGAGATAGCGCACGAGTTCCGTACTGGCCGGCTCTTCGTAGTAGCCCCACCAAAAAGATCCGTCAACCTGGGCTTTTGTGCAAACAGGGAAAAGCTGTACAAGCAGTACAGCGAGTAAACACATCCTTTTCATAACAGTAGCTATATGGGTAAGTTCTTTTCTCTCTTGCGGAAATGCGCCACAAAATTAAACAATGCCGCCCACCCACCCAACTGCGAAGGAACAAAAATGTTCGTGCGGTCGCATTTTTTCCATATCCAACACAGCATTTTTCCAAGTAAACCGTAAATTTGCCGCCGCAGTAACCAATAATAAACACAACATGAAAGAACTGAAAGGAACAAAAACAGAGCAAAACCTACAAACGGCCTTTGCCGGTGAGTCGCAAGCCCGCAACAAGTATACCTACTTTGCATCAAAGGCCAAGAAGGACGGCTACGTCCAGATAGCCCGAATCTTCGAAGAAACCGCTGCCAACGAAAAGGAGCACGCCAAAATCTGGTTTAAGCTGCTGCATGGCGGCAGCATTCCCGGCACAGAAGAGAACCTCCTCGATGCCGCCGAGGGAGAAAACTATGAATGGACAGACATGTACGCTCAGTTTGCACGCGAGGCACGCGAAGAAGGATTTGACGAGATTGCGGAAAAGTTTGAGATGGTGGGTGCCATAGAAAAGCATCACGAAGAGCGCTATCGCCGCCTGCTGAAGAACATTCAGGACGCCATCGTCTTCAGCCGCGAGGGCGACTGCATCTGGCAATGTTCTAATTGCGGACACATCGTGATTGGCTCCAAGGCTCCCGAGGTATGCCCCGTCTGCGACCATCCGCAAAGCTACTTTGAACTACGCGCCGAGAATTATTAAGCTTATCCACACACCATATAAAGAGGGCAGGAAAAGTGTTTCCTGCCCTCTTTATCGATGGTATCAAAACCAGGCGACCGCT
>JAFSQD010000065.1 GCA_017446765.1 Alloprevotella sp. | reverse complement strand
GATTCATGGAACATGGACCCCGACCTGCTTGAAGCGGCCATCCAGGATCGCATCGCCAAGACGGGACGCAAACCCAAGGCCATCGTGCCTGTGGCACTGTA
The DNA here is from genome assembly GCA_017446765.1 of Alloprevotella sp. Classification (GTDB taxonomy): domain Bacteria; phylum Bacteroidota; class Bacteroidia; order Bacteroidales; family Bacteroidaceae; genus Alloprevotella. The sequence continues at coordinate 1,729 of JAFSQD010000065.1, read as the reverse complement.
CGGCATGCCCTACGACGTCGACCGCATCATGGAGATTGCCGACCGCTACGGCATCCCCGTCGTCGAAGACGCCGCTGAGGGCTTTGGCAGCCGCTGGAAGGGACAGGTGCTGGGCACCTTCGGCCAATATGGCGTGCTGTCGTTCAACGGCAACAAGATGATTACCACCAGCGGTGGCGGTGCTTTGGTCTGCCCCGACATGGAAGCCAAGAACAAAATCCTTTGGTATGCCACCCAGGCGCGTGAGGCTTATCCTTACTACCAGCACGAGGCCATCGGCTACAACTACCGTATGAGCAACATCTGCGCTGGTATCGGCCGCGGACAGATGACCATCGTCAATGACCATATTGCACACCACAAGCATGTCTTTGAACTTTATAAGGAATTGCTGAAGGATGTGAAAGGCATTGAAGTGCACGGCAACCCTGATGAGCGTTACGACTCCAACTTCTGGCTGAATACCATCACCATCGACCCCGAATTGCGCATCAAGGGACAGGAGAACGCCTATAAGACTGTCGTGCAAGGGGCCGTGGGCGGTGCTGCGGGCGTGGTGCATGCCTCAGATAGCGCCCATACCGACTGCGAGCCCAACGACAACGTGGAGGCCTTGCGCGTGTTCTTGGATAAGGCAGGCATCGAAGCCAGACCGCTTTGGAAGCCCATGCATAAGCAACCCGTCTATGCGAAAGTTGAGAGTTTAGAGTTTAGAGTTGAGAGTTTGCCTAACGGCATTCTTTGTCAAACTTCAGATAAGAGTGTAGCTTATGTCAATGGCGTGTCGGAAGGCCTCTTCAAGGTGGGGATGTGCCTGCCGAGCGGGCCTTATGTCTCGGATGAGGATGTGAGGTATATCGTCGACTGCATTAAGGAAGCGATTGTTTAAATGCGTAACAGTAAGCCTCCTATGTCATTCCTGCGTGGGTATTCGGGTTGACTGGAATCTATAGGAGGCGGTTCAAGAAGCAAAACCTTTATCCGATGGCTTCAGAAAGCATAGATCCCATGCCACCGCACAACCTGGCGCAGGGATGACATTCTTTCTGAAGCCTGTTTTGTATAGAATTATTTTCTATTTTTGCAAAAAATACCATTATGTCCAAGACAGCATTACTTACCGGCATCACGGGGCAGGACGGCTCCTTCCTCGCTGAGTTTCTCCTTGAAAAAGGCTACGACGTGCACGGCATCATCCGCCGCTCGTCGTCATTCAACACAGGTCGAATCGAGCACCTCTACCTCGACGAATGGGTGCGCGACATGAAGAACAAGCGCCTGCTCACCTTGCATTATGGCGACATGACGGACTCGTCGTCGCTGGTGCGCATCATCCAAAAGGTGCAGCCCGACGAGATCTATAACCTCGCCGCACAGAGCCACGTGAAGGTGTCGTTCGACTGCCCGGAATACACCGCCGAAGCCGATGCGGTGGGCACGTTGCGTCTCCTCGAGGCTGTGCGCATCCTCGGCTTGGAGAAGAAATGCAAGATCTACCAAGCCTCCACCTCCGAGTTGTTCGGCAAGGTGCAGGAGGTGCCGCAGAAGGAGACGACGCCGTTCTATCCCCGCTCGCCCTACGGCGTGGCCAAGCAGTACGGCTTCTGGATTGTGAAGAACTACCGCGAGAGCTATGGCATGTTCGCCGTCAACGGCATCCTCTTCAACCACGAGAGCGAACGCCGTGGCGAGACCTTCGTGACGCGTAAGATTACCTTGGCGGCCGCTC
>JAFSQD010000064.1 GCA_017446765.1 Alloprevotella sp. | reverse complement strand
TCTTGAAAAAATGCACGCTAAAATCCTCTGTCACAAGACAACCTCAAAGCCACCCCACACCGGGAAATCCGTTTGCGCAAACGGATTGATCCGTAAGCCTTCCGGATGGATTCGTTAGCGCAAACGAATTGTTTCGCAAGGCCTGCGGATTTTCCCATCGTGCCACCCGAAGGTTTTGCCTTATTATCTGCCAGTTACAATATGGCACAAAATTTTTTATAAAAAAATATCGCAAAATGTTTGGTGGTAATAAAACTAATTTGTACCTTTGCATCAGAAATCAAAGGGAAAGCCCCGCGATTCGAGAGCAACACCGGTAGAGCTCGCTCAATTCACACAACAAACAACTTAAAAACTAAAACAACAATGATTCCCTACAAAGTAATCCCCCGCAAGTCCCCCAAGGACAAGAGCGTGAAGTACTACGCCAACATCAAGCACGGCAAAATGTCGGAAGCGCAGTTCGTGGAAAACATCGTGCAGAAGAACACCTGTACGCGTGCAGACGTCCTTGCCGTCATCGCCAGCATCAAGGAAGAGCTCGTACACGCCATCCGCGACGGCAAAAACGTCACCCTGCCGGAGATAGGCACCTTCTGCTCCACCATCACCAGCAAGGGCACGGACACGCAGGCTAAGTTCACGGCCGCAAACATCCAGCACCTCCGCGTGCGCTTCCTGCCCAGTGCGCTGCTGCGCTACGACACGAGCGTAGGCCACCCGATGGTATCCTTCGAGTGTGTCAACCCCGTCACGCCGGACTCCGACGGCGAATAGCCGCCGCAACCCTTATCTTCCATCCCCGCCCCGCCACCGCGAGGCGGGGATCTCTTGCAGTCCGCAAAGGCTCCGGACACCGCCGCCGCCGACACGCCGCCAGGGATTATCCCATGGGGAAATCAGCGCCTGAGGATCTTCGTACGCACAAAATGCCTGAGGCGCACGATGATGTCGGTCTCGCGACCCAGAAAACGCCATGAGAGCGCGACGCTGGCCATGGCCACGGGAATGCCAAGGCCGAACTTCAGCGCCGCATCGGGCACAAGGGCGCAGCCAAGGCCCATGAGCAGAAGCACAAAGTGGAGCAGGCAACGGCGAAGCACGGGAACCTCGAAACGAAAGCCATAGCGCAAGCCGTAGACCGTCGTCAGCGCAAGCAGGTCGAAAAGGTTCGCCACGGAGAGCCCTATGCCTGCACCCGAAAGGCCCTTGAGCGCATAGCCCGCCGTCACGGCCAGCACAAAGACCACGTAGTAGGCCGTCTCCATCAGGAAGTAGGTCATCGAATCGCCGCGTGCCAGGGGCAGGTAGGCCACCGGCGTGTAGACAGCCTTGAAAAACATGTACGACATGGCGTAGACTGCCATCGAAACGACGATGAGATATTCCTCGGTATAGATGATGCGGACGACGAGAGGCAGGAACAACGAGAAAAGGATGAGGAAGGGAGCCATCAGGAGCACAAGGACGTCAATCTGGCGGTTGATGATGACGTTGCGTCGGCTCACGTCCTCGCCGGCAGCCGAAAGGCGCGGATAGTAGTCGGCATCCATGGCCACGAAGACGATGCGGGCGTAGGAGACGATGAGCGTGAAGCCTGCGCCGTAGAGCCCGACGGCGTGGGGAGAAGCACTCTGGGAGATGAACGACGCGATGGCAAAGTCGGCACCGGCACCGACAAGGCCGGCAAGCGTGAAGGCAGCGCCGAGACGAACGAGATGGGTGCCCCGACGGAGCAGGTGCATGCTGCGGAGTCCCACACGATAGGGATAGAGCCGCGTCGTGGCACGGAGATTCAGCAGGAAGGTGACGGCCGAAGTGGTCAGCAACACGGGCAGGACGCCATGAAGCCCCATGAGCGCGTAGATGGCCACGGTGGAGAGCGTCGTCACAAGGCCCACGAGCACACTGACGCCGGCCATGCGCCGCAACTCGTGAAGACCCTTGAGGATGGCCAGCTCGCCACCCAGCATCGTCAGCAGGAAAACGGTCGGCGAGAGAAGCAGGAAGCCCTTCGTGGAATGATAGTCGCCCAGCATGCGGCGGCTGAGCACCGGCGCCAAGACCAGACAGGCCACGAGGCCCAGCAGAGCCGTGATGAGCGTCCACGAACGGATGAGCTTGACGTATTGCTCCACGGCGCGACGCTCGCCGCGCTCGTGCAGCTCGGCCAGACGGCGCACCGAACTGATGCCAAGGCCAAAGTTGGTGGCACTGCACAAGAACTCGGCGGCCTTGCTGTAGACGAAAGCCATGCCCATGCCCCACGGACCGATAAACACGGCCGTGGCCTTGTTGCGAAGGATGGACATGAGGACGTAGAACACCTGCACGCCGCCCAGCAAGCCCGTGTACTTCAGCACTTGTCCGTATGAATCTTTATCCTCTTTGGCCATTGGGGTCTTGGGGTTCTTAGGTTTTTGGGGGTTGTAGGCTTTCAGGTTTTCAGGTGGCCTGCAGGGAAACGACTGAATCCCTCGCCACTCGTCCCTCGTCCCTCGTCACACCATCGGCAGGCTCTGCCCCGAGATTTTCCTGTAGAGGTCCAGGGCAAAGACATCGGTCATGCCGCTCAGGTAGTCCACGACGGCCATGAGGCGCTCGGGCAGCGAATCGGCGCGCAGCTGGTACTGACGGCTGGCCTGGCCGAGGAGCAGCTGGCTGTAGGCCTTCTCGGGCGACAGCACGGCCTCGGTCATCAGTTCGAGGAGCGTATAGATGATGTGATAGCCCGCCAATTCGATGTCGAGCACCTCCTTGCTGTTGTAGATCTTCCTGACGGCCACGTCCTCGCAGCGCTTGTAGGCCGCGCGAAGCTCCTCGGGCATGTGGCCGATGAGGCTGCCGCCGAACTCACCCGCAAGGATGGCATCGATGTGCTCGGTGAAGACGCGCACGCAAGCCTGCTCGAGGGCATTGATGGCGCACGAACGGTAGTAGGCCACGCGGTCGGCCGCATCGGTGACGATCGGGTAGGCCGTTCGGATGCTCTCGGCCACGTCGGGAGCAAAGAATCCCAGGAGGAGCTCCTCGGTCTGCGCATCGGAGAGCAGGCGCAGCTTGTGAGCGTCCTCGATGTCCATCACCTGATAGCAGATGTCGTCGGCGGCTTCCACGAGAAAGACGAGCGGATGACGCGCATAGCGACGCCCACGCGGCGTTTCCTCCATCACACGTAGGCCCAGTTCCTCGGCGATACGCTCAAAGTAGGGGCGCTCGGGCGTAAAGAATCCGAACTTCTTCTTCCTCCCACACATCGTGGCGGGATAAGGATACTTCACGATGGAGGCCAACGTGCTGTAGGTCATGACAAAACCGCCGCGACGGTGCCCGTCAAACTGGTGGGTCAGGAGACGGAAGGCATTGGCATTGCCGTCGAAGCTCGTCAGGTCGGCCCACACGCCGGCGGGAAGCTCTGCCTCAAGCTCACGTCCCTTTCCCTCGGAAAAGAAACTGCAGATGGCACGCTCGCCGCTATGCCCGAAGGGCGGATTTCCCATGTCGTGGGCCAGGCAGGCGGCACTCACGATGCTGCCTATTTCCCCCAGGCCCGCGGCCGCAAGCTCTGGCTGGCGCTGGAGAAGCTCGCGCGAGACGTCCGAACCCAGGCTGCGCCCCACGCTGGAGACTTCGAGGCTGTGGGTGAGGCGGTTGTGGACAAAGACGCTGCCCGGAAGGGGAAATACCTGCGTCTTGTTCTGCATGCGACGAAAGGCTGCGGAAAAAATCAGGCGGTCAAAATCGCGCTGGAACTCGCTGCGATGCTCCGTCGCAACGCGATAGGCATCCTCGCGACCGAACCTCTTGTGCGATATGAGCTGTTTCCAATCCATCGTTTCTTTCATTAAAAAAGATATGTTGCCGCTGGGCGGTGAAGCGCAAAGGTCTGCAATCCGCCGCGAATAACCTTAAAATAAACGAAAAAAAGCGTTTTTTGTTGTGTTTTTTGCATGAAACATCCCCGCATTTGCTGGCTTTTGCGTAATTTCGCGGGCAATAAAAGAAGGGGAAACGCCTACGGCTGCCCCGAAAAGCCTACAGAATGACCATAAAAGTAGTAAACCGCTCGCGCCACGCCTTGCCGCAATATGCTACGCCGCAGAGCGCAGGCATGGACTTGCGCGCAAACCTCGACGCGCCCATCACGCTGCGCCCCCTGGAGCGCCGCCTCATCCCCACAGGCCTTTTCATTGCCCTCCCCCCGGGCTACGAGGCACAGGTGCGCCCACGGTCGGGACTGGCCTTGAAGCACGGCATCGGCGTGCTGAACGCTCCCGGCACCATCGACGCGGACTATCGCGGCGAGGTGGGGGTCATCCTCGTGAACCTTTCCACCGAGGAATTTCTCGTCAGCGACGGCGACCGCATCGCCCAGCTCGTCGTGGCTCGCCACGAACAGGCCGCATGGGAATGCGTAGAGGCCCTGGACGAGACGGAACGCGGCGAGGGTGGATTCGGACACTCAGGAAAGAAATGAGTAAACACGCAGAAATGCTTCACTTCCGACACCTCTTCCTGATACTTGTGCTCTGCCTCCTCGCGGGATGCGCCGCCACGGAAAGGCAGAAGGCCGCAGCACCCACGCTGAGCGGCGAACAGCGCATGCGGTTCCGCGAATACTACACGGCGGGAATCCTTGCGCGCGAAACCGACGACATGACGGGCGCACTCGTGAGCTTCGAGCGTGCACTGCGCCTGGCTCCCGACGATGCCAACGCGCTCTTCCAGATGTCGCAGGTGCTCCAATATGCGGCGGACGACTCGACCACGACACGACGCGCCCACACGATGCTGCGCCGTGCGCACTCGCTCATGCCTGCGAATGCCGAATACAAGGAGGCGCTGGCCCTGCAATTGCTAGAGATGGACAGCACGGAGGCCGCCATCCCCCTCTACGAAGAGCTCGCCGACCTCACGAAAAACGACGAGCACTACCTGGCTTCGCTCGTGAGCCTCTACTTCAACACGCAACGCTACGACAAGGTCCTTGAAACGCTCGACCGCCTGGAGCAGAAGGCGACCGAGCCCGAGATGATAGCGGGCGGACGCCTCATGGCCCTCATCGGAAAGGGCGATACGCTCGGCGCCATGAAAGTCATCGCCGACTACGTGGAGCACGAACCCGACACACTGTCGGCAAAGGTGTGGGCAGGCCTCCGATACCTGGAACTGGGCCACGAGCAAGAAGCCTTGGCGGAGTGGGAAGCCGTGGAAAAGGCCGACCCCGACCATCCGAAGCTTCAGGTGGCACAATTCATGTACTATGGGGAGCAGAACGACACGGCCTCGTACCACCGCATCGTGCGACGCGGCATCCTCAACCCGCGCCAGGATGCCCGTCAGCGAAGCATCTTCCTGCGCGTATGCATGCTCTCGCTCCTCCTCGACAACAATACGGCCGACGGCACCGGCGGCTCGGAGCGTGCATGGGCACAGAGCGTGCTGGAGGAAGCCTACAAAAGGCCCGACGCCGACGCGGATATCGTGAGCAGCTACGCCATGGCACTGGAAGAAAACGGTGCAGACTTCGACGCGCTCGAACCCGTATGGCTCACACTCCTCCGCCTGAGCCCCACCGACAACCAGGCACGCATGAAACTGCTCCTGGGCTACCGCGACAGGGGCGACATGGAGGCCTACTACCGCATCTGCCACGAAGGACAGGAGGCTCAGCCTCACGAACTCATCTTCTACTACGTGGAAGGCGTGGAACACTATGAGCACGACGAGACGGCGAAGGCCCTCGATATCCTGCAAAAAGGCACTCGCCTGGCTGCCGACAGCATCACGTACCGCGAACTCACATCGGACGTCTACACCCTGACAGGCGACATCCTCCACAGCCTGAAGCGCAACGACGAGGCCTACGCCGCCTACGACAGCGCCCTGGCCTATAATCCCGAGAACTTGCTCTGCATGAACAATTATGCCTACTTCCTCTCCCTCGAAGGGAAAAAACTGGAACTGGCCGAGCAGCTGAGCCGCGCAACCGTGGACGCAGAGCCTCAGAACACAACCTATCTGGACACCTACGCATGGGTGCTCTACGTGGGCGGAAAGATACATCAGGCCGCCATCTACATAGACCAGGCCATACGCTTCATGCCCGACGACGAACTTGACGCCACGGTCTACGACCACGCCGGCGACATCAACGCCGCCCTTGACAAAGCCGACGAGGCGCGCAGCCACTGGAACAAAGCCCTCGACCTCTCAGACGACGCCGAACTGAACCGCGAACTACGTAAAAAACTGAAGAAATGAAACCATCCATACGCCTCCTGGCCGTCCTCATGCTGGCCGCGACGATGCTTGCAGCCTGCCGGACGCACACGACGAAGGAGAACTTTACCACCACCGTGCTCCCCGAGAACATCAGCCTAAGCGCGGCCTACGCCAAAAAGGTGTGGAGCCAGGGCAGTCGCGCCAAAAACCTGACGGCAAGCCTCGACGTCAGCCTGGATCTGGGCGGACGCAACGTCAGCTGCAACGGAAAACTGCGCATGAAGCGCGACGACGTCATCCAGCTGAGCCTCACGCTGCCCCTCATAGGCACCGAGGTGGGACGCCTCGAGTGCACGCCGCAGGAGGTGTTGCTGGTCGACCGCATCAACCGACAGTATCTGCGCGCGGCCTACAAGGACGTGGACTTCCTGGCCAAGGCCGAACTTGACTTCCACTCGCTACAAGCCCTGTTCTGGAACGAGCTCTTCGTACCCGGGAAGGCATCGCCGAAGGATGACTTCGCACGCTTCCGACTTTCGAAGAGCGGAGCCCACACACTGCTGTCCCTCAAGGATGCACCGCGACTGGAATACGACTTCCTGACACGCACCGACGACGAGCGCATAGCCCGCCTCAACGTGCGCAGCCACAACGTCGGCGACGCAAGCGAGCTGGAATGCGTCTACGCAGACTTCACAAAGACCGCCGCGGGCACCATGCCCACCTCCCTACGCCTCAGCTTCCACGGCACAGGTCGCTCAGTCAGCCTCGGCCTGCGACTCTCGCGCATCGGCACGGACACCAGATGGCAGACGCGCACCACCCTGTCCGACAAATATACGCAACGCAAACCCGAAGAGATCCTCCGCCAACTGGGCAACATGCTCTAAGACACCCCGCCATCCCCGCCATGCGAAATACACCCTTCCCCCACAGACGCTCCTGCCTGCTGATTGTTCTCTTGCTGCTTGCCCTCCCCCTGGCGGCACAACGCGGACAAATCGCCAAACTGCGCCAACAGAGCGCAGCACTCGAGAAGCAACTGAAGGAGACTGAGCGCCTCATCAACACCAATCGCCGCGACGTGGCCACGCAAGCCAGCAACCTGCGCATCCTAAACGACCAGATAGCCCGGCAACAGCGACACATCCGCGGCATCGAGGCCGAAAAGGACACCCTGGAGGCCTCGCTCAAGACCCTCAACGCCCAGCTGAAAACCCTTGAGGCCGACCTGGCCGAATGCCAGCGCCGCCACCAGCGGGCCGTCATGTATATGCACCGCAACCGAAGCCTCACGTCAACCCTTAGCTTCCTCCTGACCGCGAAAGACTTCAGGCAGATGTCGCGCCGCATGCGCTATCTCTCGGACTACAGCAAGTTTCAGCGACAGCAGGCAGCCATCATACAGGAGAAGGAAGCTGCCGTCAGGCAAAAGCGAGCCGAGGTGACAGCCGTCACGGCCGAAAAGAACGAAGCCCTCAACGAGTCACGACTGCAGCACGAGCAACTGCGACAGCGCGAAAACCGCCAGCAGGAACTCATGACGCAGCTTGCCAAGCGACAGAAAGAGCTGGAACGCACAGCCGCCGTGCAGCGCCAACAGCGCACAAACCTGAACGGACGCATCGAGCAACTCGTGCGCCAGGAAGCCGAAGCCGAGCGGAGACGACAAATCGAGGCGGAAAAACGCCGGAAGGCAGAAGCGGCTGCCGCCGAAAAGCGGCGCCAAGCGGAAGCCGCACGACGCAAGCGCGAGCAAGAAGCCGAGGCACGACGCGCAAGTGCCAGCAAGGGGAAAGAGAAAAAGAAGGAAACGCGCAAGGAGAAGAAAGCACGGAAGGAAGAGGCTGCCACAAAACGACAGCAGGCCACCTACACGCCTCCAGCCCCCGTGCGTCACAACGGAGGAGGCCTCCACGGCGGACTCCCCATGCCCATCACGGGTGCCTGTGCCATCACGACCCACTTCGGAAACTACTCCACGGGCGGCGTGACGCTCAGCAACAAGGGCATAGACATCACGGGACACAGCGGAGCCCAGGCACGTGCCGTGGCAGAGGGCGAAGTGTCCTACATATTCTCCATGAATGGCTTCCAAAACGTCATCGTGCGCCACGGAAGCTACATGACCGTCTACTGCAACCTCTCCAGCGTCAGCGTACGCAAGGGACAACGTGTCTCGGCACGCCAGACGCTCGGAGCCGTAGGCCGCGACGCCGCCGGCAACTGCACCCTCCACTTCCAGATATGGCGCGACCGCAACATCCTGAATCCCGAATCGTGGCTGGCACGCTGAGCATCCGGCCACGGGCACATACCTGACGCCTCACGCAAGAAGGCGCACAAAAAAATCCGTAAGCGCAAACGAATTGATTCATAAGGCTTACGGATTAATTTGTAAGGCGAGCAAATTCTTCTTTCAAACCCTTGCCTCCACCTGAGCTACGCGCCAGAGAGCCTCCTCGAGGCGTGCACGGGGACAGGCAAGGTTCAGGCGGACATAGTCACGGCCTGCCTCACCGTAGATGTTGCCTGCGTTGAGTGCCACGCGAGCCTCGCGAAGAAGGCGGTCGGCATAGGCCTCGCCGTCCATGCCCGTGCGGCGCACGTCAATCCAAGCCAGATACGTCCCCTCAAGGGGCAGTACGCGCCATGCTGGCAGATGCTGCGCGGCAAAGGAGCACAGCAGTTCGTAGTTTCCCCTGAGATAAACCAAAAGTTCCGCGAGCCAATCCTCACCCTCGTTGTATGCGGCGATGAGCGCCTCCACTCCGAGCGGGTTGACGTCGCACACCTCGTTGTCGTTGATGGCACGGTCAATACGTCGGCGGGTGTCGGCATCCTCGCAGATGATATTGGCGATTTGCAGGCCGGCCGTGTTGAAATTCTTACTCGGCGAATTGAAGGTGACGATTTCCGCCTTCAGCGGCGTAGGCAGCGAGGCAAAGGGCGTGAAGCGGGCACCGGGGAAGACGAGTTCGCAGTGGATTTCGTCGGAGAGCAGGCGTACGTGGTTCTCGTGGCACAACTGGGCTACGCGCACCAGCTCTTCCTCGCGCCACACACGCCCGCCGGGATTGTGGGGATTGCAGAAGAGCAGCACCGTGCAGGCCTCGTCGGAAAGCGCGTCGGCCAGCGCCTCGAAGTCAATGCGCTGCGCATCGTCGAGCAGGGGCACCTGCAAGGCCTGCAAGCCATTGTTGCGGATGGAGGAAAAGAAACAATTATAGACGGGTGTGAGCACGGCCACCTTCTCGCCCGGCCTGGTCAGAGCCTTGAGCACTGCCGATACGGCCGGTACGACACCCGGCGCGTACTGTATCCATTCGCGCTGTATCTCCCAGCCGTATCGACGGCCAAACCAGCGCATGACGGCATCGTAGTAGCGGTCGTCCACAAAGGTATAGCCAAAGACACCGTGCTCCACACGCCTTCTCAGCGCATCCATGATGCAGGGAGCAGCGCGGAAGTCCATGTCGGCCACCCAGAGAGGCAACACGTCGTCGGCCGGCATCTCGTCCCATTTCACAGAGCCGCTTCCGCGACGCGTAATAAGTTCGTCAAAATCGTATTTCATTGGAATGTCATTGATGGATAAAAGAACATTGAAGACGAAGCCGTGGGCAGAAACGCCCCTCCTTGCCTCTCGTCACTTGTCACACGTCCCTCGTCACTTAATATTTCCCCTGATGCGCCGCAGGAAAGCATCGAGGGCGGCACTGTCCTTCGTGTCGATGATGGCGAGAAGCGCCTTGAGCTCCTCGCGGATACGCGCCACCTGGCCACCAGTGCGGGGATTGAAGAGAATCTCGCGCAGCAGGGCATCGTCCTCGCCCAATACGCCACGAGCAATCTGCATGTGACGCTTGAACGTGGTGCCCGGCGCATCCTGATGCTTCATGACGGCGGCAAAGACAAACGTGGACACGAAGGGTATGGAAAGGCTGTAGGCCACCGTTTCATCGTGCTCGTCAAAGGTATATTCGCAGATGTTGAGGCCGAGACGCCCATAGAGATCGCGGAAGAAGAGGCGCCCCATGTAGTCGCCCTCGCTGATGATGATGGCATTTTCCTCAGACAGTTTTCCCAAGTTGGCGAATGTGGGACCAAACATGGGGTGTGTCGATACGTAGCGACGGCCGCACGCCTCATAGAAATCGCTCAGCCCGGTCTTGACACTTGCTATGTCGGCAAGTATGCAATCCTCGGGCAAATGAGGCAGAAGGTCTACGAAGGTGTCGACTGTGTGCTGTAAAGTCACGGCATTGAGCGCCATCTCGGGTTGGAAGGCATCAATCTCCGCGAGCGAGGTGAAGCGCTCCGTGTTGTACATGAAGCGCAGTCGACGCGGGTCGATGTCGTAGACGGCCACTTCGTGGTCAAAACTGAGGAGGTCGGCAAAGAAACTGCCCATCTTGCCGGCCCCGATGATGAGAATCTTCATATCTGTATTGTAAAACGGCCCTGCCTGCTTCGATTGTCAGATGCTTGGTGTTTCGGCAAGGCTCGGTGATAGGACTGACGCTGAGAGAGAACTTATTACCTCGCCTTGCTGTCACGTGCCCCGGCCTTCGCTGCACTTCGCGCAGCGGGCCGAATTGCACGACAAGGCTCGGTGATAGGACTGACGCTGAGAGCGTCAGTCCTTATTCATAATCTCAACTTGCTGACGGACGCTTTCCTCGTGGATAGCCTCAAAGATGCTCTTCACAAAGTCGTTGGACATACCACGCAACACGCCCTGCGCACCGCGCTTTGAGAGTATCTCGCCATAGCGTCGCGTCTGCACGACGGTCATGTTGTGCTCCTTCTTGTAGGCACCAATCTCACGGCTGATGCGCATGCGGTCGGCAAGATGCTCAAGGAGCTGATTGTCCACGTTGTCAATCTGCTTCCGAAGGCTTTCAAGCGTAGCTGTAGTCTGTGCAGAGTTACGAATGACGAGTTTGTCAAGGATAAAGTCCAAGACGTCGGGCGTCACCTGCTGCTTGGCATCGCTCCATGCACAGTCTGGGTTGCAGTGCGCTTCAATCATCAGACCGTCAAAGCCGAGGTCCATCGCCTGCTGGGAGAGCGGAGCAATGAGTTCGCGGCGTCCGCCCATATGGGACGGGTCGCAATAGATGGGCAGACCGTGGATGCGGCGGCGCAGTTCGATGGGTACGTGCCACATGGGCAGATTTCGGTAGAGGCGCTTTTCGTAGGTCGAGAAGCCTCGGTGGATGACAGCCAGACGCGTGATGCCGGCTTGGTTAATACGCTCCAGCCCGCCGATCCTGAGCTCAAGGTCGGGATTCACGGGGTTCTTACAGAACACGGGCACGTCAATGCCCTTCATCGCATCGGCAAGTTCTTGTACGGCAAAGGGATTTGCCATCGTGCGTGCCCCCACCCACAGGATGTCAACGCCTGCGGCAAGGGCGACCTCGACATGGTGGGGCGTTGCCACCTCGGTCGCAGTGAGCATTCCCAGCTCATCGTGTACACGCTTGAGCCACGGAAGGCCCTCTTCGCCAATACCCTCAAAGCCGCCTGGCTTTGTACGCGGTTTCCAGATGCCGGCGCGAAAGATGCGTACGCCGTAGGAAGCCAACTGACGCGCCGTGTCAATCAATTGTTCTTCGGTCTCGGCCGAACAGGGACCGGCAATTACTACGGGACGCTGCTCCTCGTCAATACCTGGAAGCGCGAGGGGGGATAGTTTCAGTTCCATATCTCTTTTATTCTTTCTAATGCTTGTTTTAACTGTTCTTCTTTGGCGCATAGAGAGATGCGCACGTTGCGCCGTCCGTTCTTGCCGAAGATGAATCCTGGCGTGATGAAAACGCGAGCCTCGTGGAGGACGCGCTCGGTAAGCGCCTCGGCATCCTCGTAGGCATCAGGAATGCGTCCCCAGAGAAACATGCCCACCTGGCCGTCGTGGAAGGTGCAGCCCAACGCCCGCATGATGTCCTCAGCCAGAGCCCGCCTGCGCACGTATACATTGTAATTGTACTCCTCGTGCCAAGCCTCGCTGTTGTCGTCAAGCGCCTTTGCGGCAGCCAACTGCAGGCCGCGAAACGTCCCGCTGTCTATGTTGCTCTTCACCTTGAGCGTCCATGCAATAAGTTCAGGCTTCCCCACACACATGCCAACGCGCCATCCCGGCATGTTGTGCGATTTCGAGAGCGAGTTGAACTCCAGGCAGCAGTCCTCGGCACCCGGACTACTCAGTATGGAGAGCGGAGGATTATCAACAGAGGACAGTATGCGGGAATAAGGATTGTCGTTGACGATGAGAAATCCGTTCCGCTGGGCGAGGCTCACGAGGCGGTCGTAGGTCTCGCGCTTTGCCGGAGCCCCCGTAGGCATGTGGGGATAGTTCGTCCACATCAGCTTCACGCTCGAAAGGTCCATTGCCTCAAGGCCTTCAAAGTCCGGCTGTCCGTCGGGCAGGAGGTCATAAGTCACTACGCGGGCACCGAGCAGCCGCGAGAGCGAGGTGTAAGTAGGATAGCCCGGATCGGGGACGAGGACTGTATCGCCCGGATTGACAAAAGCGAGTGTCACATGGAGGATACCTTCCTTCGACCCTATGAGCGGAAGCACCTGCGTCTCTGCATCAAGCACCACGCCGTAGGTGCGCTCATAGTAACGAGCTATGGCTTCGCGCAGCTCGCGCGTTCCGCGTGTGGGCTGATAGCCATGACTGTCGCTCCTGTGCGCCACGCTGCACAGCGTTTCCACCGCCGCCTCCGAAGGCGGCATGTCGGGACTGCCGATGGCAAGGCTGATGACATTCTTCCCCTCATCGTTCATCATGGCTACTTCCCGCAGTTTACGAGAGAAGTAGTATTCACTGACGCTTGCTATCCTGTCGGCTGGCTGTATCATTCTCAACGTTCAATGGTTAATGGTCTATACTCAATGCTTAGAAGTTCATGGACAATGCTCACGCTCCCTTGTATTCCCCCAGCACTTGGAGTTCGCGGAGCAAGGGACGCACGGCTTCGAGGCTCTGCAGGTAGCGATGATGGTCGTCATAGGTCACGTCGACATAGAAGAGGTATTCCCACTCGCGCCCGATGATGGGCAGCGACTGTATCTTTGTCAGGTTTATCTGGTAGAAGCTGAAGATGCTCAGCACTTGCGAAAGGCTGCCAGCAGAGTGGGGAAGGGAAAAGACGATGCTCGCCTTGTCTGCCGAATGCTCATCGCGAATTTCCGCAGCCTGTGCGGGATGGGCAAGGATGAGGAATCGCGTGAAGTTGTGCTTGTTGTCCTCGATGGCACGATGCACCACGCGCAGTCCGTAGCGCTCGGCCGCATCGGCGTGGCAGATGGCAGCATGCCCCCTCAGCCTTTCGCGAGCGATGCGCGCCGCCGCTGCTGCAGTATCATCCGCCTCCACCACCTTCAGCTGCGGATGCGCCGTGAGGAAGTCCCGGCACTGCTGCAAGGCAACGGGGTGTGAGTTCACCTCCCTCAGCGCAGCCTCGTCATCGTCTGCAAGGCAGGCCAGAGAATGCTCTACGTGGAGCTTCTGCTCGCCCACAATTGTAGTGGGGCTTTGCCTGAGGAGTTCGTAGTTTCGTAGCAACGAACCCGCGATAGTATTCTCAATAGCAGCCACGCCCACCATCTCCTCGTCGTCAGCAAGCCGACGGAAGAGTTCCTCGAAACTATCGCAGCATACAAGACAGGCACTTTCTCCGTCGAAGAAGAGCCTGGCGGCAATGTCGTGGAACGAACCTTCGACACCTTGAATGGCGATTCTACGCATTTCTTCGTCCTCTCTTTTGAGTTCTTAATGTCTTATTTCATGAAAAAATCCCGTCTCATCGTCTGAGTGCGGGATTTCTTTCATGCCTTTCCTTATCTCATTTCAAGCACACGTCCTCCCGCTCTGCTTTATCGGCAAAGTAATAATAAAACTGTGCGAAGAAAACGTTCGTATGCATGGTATGAATGTATAATTGCTTTGTTTGCGCGGCAAAGATAGTGCAAAGTGAAAGCAGAAACAAGATTTTGCAAACCTTTTTTGTGCTTTTACCGCAAAATGGCAGCAAAGCACTTGCCATACGCATACAAACCTCACAGTTCCCAGACAAGCTTTCGCCCCATGCTGGCACAGCAAACCGAGGCGAGGGACCTACTATCAATAGGGCCGAAAAGATGCATTCTACCCCAGCGACGAAGCCACGTTCACTTCCCCCCTTTGCCAACCACAAAGTCTATAAAAACTATGCTGACGAATCTACAGACTCAAATAGAAGAGCGGCAGAAGCAACTGGAATACCTCGAAGGAAAGCTGCGTAGTGGCAAGACACACCTGCAAGACTATGAGGACGAGAGAAAAAGCTTGAAGCGTCAGATTGTGGATTTGCATAAAAAGGAAGAGATGAATAGTCTCTTCCGATATGCCCCATTATGAGAATGAGGTGCCGTTTGAAGTACCAGAGAGCTGGGAGTGGACAACGATAAATGACATATGTTCAAAAATAGGTTCGGGAAGCACTCCTAGAGGTAGTAATTATTCCAAAGAAGGAATTCCATTTTTCCGTTCTCAAAATGTATATAACGATGGACTTGTTTACGATGACATTAAATACATATCTGAGAAAGTTCACGAAAACATGATTGGCACAGAAGTTCGAGCTAAAGATTTACTTCTCAATATAACAGGGGGATCTCTTGGCCGATGTGCTATCGTACCAGATGAATTCCAGAAAGGAAATGTCAGTCAGCATGTTTGTATTCTGAGAACGATTATTGTTTTGCCTTCTTATTTGCATCTGTTTATCATTTCAGATTATTTCGCAGCTACGATGATTTTATCAGGAAGCGGTCGAGAAGGATTGCCTAAATATAGTTTGGAAATAATGCAGTTTCCACTGCCACCAACTGAAGAGCAGAAGAGAATTGTGGCAGCAGTTAACAAATGGTTCGCTTTGATTGATACATTGGAAACGGCAAAAGAGGATTTACAAACATCCATTGCTCAGGCCAAGTCAAAGATTCTTGACTTAGCTATTCACGGAAAACTTGTGCCACAAGACCCGAATGACGAGCCAGCCATTGAGCTTCTGAGGCGCGTCAATCCTAATTTTACTCCTTGTGATAACGCGCAT
>JAFSQD010000063.1 GCA_017446765.1 Alloprevotella sp. | reverse complement strand
GGCGACGCTCTAAGCCTCTTTTTCCGTCAGAAGCAACACGCTAAGCACAAGGGATGCATGGTATAAGGCACTTTTTGAGTCCACAAGGGATGGTTTGCATACCAAACGCGGCGCTTCCCCCACCCCAAAGTGCATGGTGGCGACACGCTAAGCACCCTTTTCTGCTACACCTACTGCTACCCACTGCTACCCGCCAAGAGCCTATAACTTGCTGGTAATGTGTCGATTGAGAGAGCCGGGTAGCAGAGGTGGCAGTTTTTTCCCGATAAAAAAGTTTCAAAAACGGCTGCACCTGAAATGCCCATCATCAAAGCTTTTGCTCTTTCAGGGCGGATTTGCCTACTCCCTTGTACCCAAGGCAACGCCCTCGAGTACGTGTTGGCCCTTCAGGCCGTTGCTGCGCATTGTTTACACAGCTTGTGAAACTTGAATAATTTAAGTATTGGAAGTTATTCTACTCTCAGAAGTCTAAATAGAAGATAAAAGGGGAGTTAAGGAGGGAGTTGATTGAAAAAACTTTTTCTATTGGACTCAAGCCTAATTATTATCCCACAACAAAAACTTCGCGCCGAAGCAGCTGACGAGTTTGGTCTCTACACCTCGCGGCATGCGGGGTGCTGGCACGCCACTGCCCAGTACCACTTCGGAAAGCTCGGCCTGAGCCGCGTCCCACAATCCACCGTCAATGAACGTCTGCAGCGTGCGGAGTCCCCCTTCCACGAGCAACGACTGCACGCCTTGACGCCAAAGGCTCTGGAGTAGCGTCTCCGTGTCGGCGAAGGCTTGCCAACCAGCGGGTAGTTCGCTTTCCTCCACACGTCCCAGCACCACACGGACGAGTTCCCGCTCCGCCCAAGCGCGCACCGTGAGCTGAGGACGATCCAAGGTGAGCGTGTGGTGGCCCACGAGGATGGCCTGATGGCGGGCACGCAGATGGTGTACGGCGATTTGCGAATGGGGTGTGGACAACTGTGCAGGGGCCTCGCCGTCATCGGGCGTGCGCCAATGGTCAATGTATCCGTCGCGACTCTGTGCCCACTTCAGGGTGATGAAGGGACGACGCTTTTCGTGGAACGTGATGAAGCGACGATTCAGGTAGCGACATTCTTCCTCCATGACACCTACTACCACCTCCACGCCAGCCTCGCGCAACATGTTGATGCCACGTCCCTGCACCCGAGCAAAGGGATCCTGGCAGCCGATGACCACGCGAGGGATGCCCATGCGGATGATGAGTTCTGCACAAGGAGGTGTCTTTCCATAATGAGCGCAAGGCTCAAGGCTGACATAGAGCGTACTGCGTTTCAGCAGTCCGCGGTCGGCATCGGAGACACTGCCAATGGCATTCACCTCCGCATGAGGTCCTCCACAACGCACATGGTAGCCTTCGCCGATGACACGTCGATCGGCCACGATGACGGCCCCCACCATTGGGTTGGGTGGAGCACCAGCCTCTCCCTTTCGCGCCAACTCTATGCAGCGACGCATGTATATATCCTCGTTTTGCATAAAAAAAGCTATTTTTGCCCCATCAACGATAATTCTATGATGAAGCTCTTTCGCGATATTGTCCGCCGCCTCTGCACCCGCTACGATACGGGCGAAGCACGCGCTGTGGCCTTTTTGCTGCTTGAAGAAGCCTTTGCCATCACGCGCACGGACGTTTACGCAGACAAAGTTAGGAATTTTTCTCCGCAGGAACACGCACTCCTTGATAATATCTTGCAGCGACTCGTTGATGGCGAGCCTATACAATATATATTGGGACATGCTCGGTTCTTCGACCAAGACTTTCTCGTCACACCCGCCACCCTCATTCCACGCCCCGAAACCGAAGAACTCGTCCGCCTTGTTGCCTGCCACCTTGAAGACATATCCTCCGAAGCTGGCTCAGAGAAGGCTGTTACACCGGGCATTCTCGATGTAGGCACGGGCACAGGCTGCATCGCGATTACACTAAAACACCTTTTCCCCCATGGGCAAGTGGAGGCATGGGACATCTCGGATGAAGCGCTCGGCGTGGCACGCAAGAACGCTCAGCGCCTTGGTGCTGAGATCTGTTTTAGGCAGGTCGATGCCCTCTGCCCCGATAAACACCCATCACTTTCCTCTCCCATGTTCCTCGTTTCCAACCCACCCTACGTGCTGCAGCGCGAAGCTGTGTCAATGGAGCAGCACGTCCTTGACCACGAACCACATACCGCTCTCTTCGTCCCCGACGAAGACCCTCTACTCTTCTATCGGGCCCTCCTGCGCATTGCCACTGAGGATGGGTTTGACAAAGTCTTTTTAGAGACAAATCGCGCCTATGCTGAAGATGTGGCCACGCTGTTCCGGCATGGCGGATATGCCCACTCCATCGCCGTTACCGACCAGTATGGAGCGCCCCGCTTCGTCATTGCCCAAGACTGACCAAAGGGCTAAAACGCTTTTTTCTTAAGAAAAGTTTCGCGATGTCTAAGAAAAAATAATACCTTTGCGCCACAACCGAAGGTTTGCAAATCTTGCCGTAAAGCCTGACGTTTGCGCAAAATGCCGCAATGATTGAACACGCAAAGCAAGACGAGCCAACCATAAACCTCAAAAAACCATAAAAAACAAATACAATAAAACAATGAAACCTACTCTTTTCCTGCTTGCAGCAGGCATGGGAAGCCGCTATGGCGGCCTGAAGCAACTTGACGGTCTCGGCCCTCATGGTGAAACCATCATGGACTACAGCATCTACGATGCCATCAACGCCGGATTCGGCAAACTCGTATTCGTCATCCGCAAGGATTTTGAAGAAGACTTCCGCCGCATCGTCCTCTCAAAATATGAAGGGCACATCCCCTGCGAAGTTGTTTTCCAAAGCCTCGATGCTCTGCCCGAAGGTTTCACCGTACCTGAAGGCCGCACAAAGCCCTGGGGCACCAACCACGCCGTCATGATGGGCGAGGATGCCATCAAAGAGCCCTTTGCTGTGCTCAACTGCGACGATTTCTACGATCGCGACTCGTTCCGCGTCATGGGTAAGTTCCTCAGCGAACTACCCGAAGGCTCCACAGGCCGCTACGCCATGGTGGGCTTCCGCGTGGGCAATACGCTCAGTGAGAGCGGCACTGTCAGTCGCGGTGTTTGCGAAACCGATGCCCACAACCACCTCACGAGTGTCGTGGAGCGCACAAAGATTCAGCGTTTCGACGGTGTCGTGAAGTATCTCGACGATGATGGCGAAACATGGGTGAGCATCCCCGACACTACACCCGTCTCCATGAACTTCTGGGGTTTCACGCCCGACTACTTCGCCCACAGTCGCGAGTACTTCAAGACCTTCCTGAGCAACCCTAAGAACCAGGCTAATCTGAAGAGCGAATTTTTCATTCCCCTCATGGTCGACACACTCATCCGTCGAGGAGATGCCACCTGCGAAGTCCTCGACACGACCAGCCGATGGTTTGGCGTAACCTATCCCGAGGATCGCCCGGAAGTGGTTGCAAAATTTGAGAAACTCCACGCCGACGGCATCTATCCCGACAAGATGTTCTGATCTCGCAAAGGTCAAAAAACATACCTATCGCACGCACAGACTGCGCTCACAAGCACAGCCTGTGCGTTTTGCTTTATATTCCGACAAAAGGGATGCCACGCAGAAAGCAGAGAAGAAAAACTTAGTTCTGAAGGCTCCGGCGCAGTACGATACGCGATTCGGGCCCCATATTGAAAAGAAGGTCGCAGATGCTGAGACCGGGAAGGAAACCGTGGCGTGAAGAAAAGACTTGGTAGTAGGGTGCGGGCTGGAAACGCTTGTCATCGGACAAGGGACAACGGGGGCTGATGAGCGTACGGCAGTCTTCGACGTCTTCAGGTACCCGCTCATGAAAGGACTGTGTAGGGTGAAGAGGTGTCGTGATGCCAAGAAGACGGCATACCGTGAGCCGCAGTCCCTCGTTGAGTTCGACAAGGAAGCGTGGTGGATGCTCAAAAAAGGGGCGGATATCATCGGCATAATAGTCGAAAAAGGGTGTTTGCCGATAAGCACTGGCAATGGCTTGCCAGTGGAGATGCGTCCAGTTGCCATGTGTGCTGACCTCCACCTCGCATATTGGCACTTTGCCACCCGTATGGGCTACGGGGATGCTGAGCGTCAGGGGTCCCGAAGCTGCAGCAATTATCATGCGGTTGCGATAGGTCTGCTTCAGGAAATTCTCGTGCCGCTCCTCATACGCCACGCCGCCTGCTTCGCCGATGGCAAGCAGGCGGGCGTAGTATTGGACAGGCGCCAGATAGGCTGTGGAAAAAAGGGCTGTCACTTGATGTGGTTGACATTCTTGAAGATGCGGCTCCAGCGCACATGCCCGTCGGTCCATCCGTAGTCGGGATCAAGGGAAAGCCATACGAACAGAGGTTTTCCCACTACGTGATCCTCGGGAACAAAGCCCCAAAAGCGCGAGTCGGCACTGAGGTCGCGGTTGTCACCCATCATCCAATAGTAATCCAACTTGAAGGTATAACTCTCCGTCTGCTTCCCGTTGATAAATATTTTTCCGTTGCGTACTTCAAGGGTATTGCCTTCATAGACGCGGATGCAACGTTCGTAGATGGGAAGTTCGGCCAGCGTGAGTCTGCGGGTTGCGCCCTTCTTAGGTATCCAGATGGGGCCGTAGTTTGCCGTCGTCCATGCCTTCAGCATGTTTTGCGGATAGAGCCAGTCTGCAGCTGAGGGGGCGTCCTTCACACTGCGTACGAGGTTGGGCTCATGCATGAAGACATCCTTTACGTGCGGTGTGAGCGGCATGAAATAGGTGTTGTTGCCGAGAAACTGGTCAAGATCCTCATTCGTAATGCCGAGGTCGTGCTTTTCCTCATCCGTGAGAGGTGAGGCAAACTCAACGATGTAGTTATATTGTACATTCTCAGGCTCTGGATTGGCACGCCCGTTTAGGAATATGCGGTTGTTGCGTATCTCTAACGTCTGTCCGGGAAGGCCAACACAACGCTTCACGTAGTTTTCGCGTCGGTCGGTGGGACGGGAGACAATGCGTCCGAACTGTTCGGGATGAGCGGCGATGTAGTTGCGACCTTCACGATAAATGTCGGAAAAGATGCGCTGTTGGGCTTCATAGCTCAAACTGTCACTGAGCATCTTGCGAGGCGATGTGCCCGTGCGCTGCATCATCAGTCCTTCGCCCACCTCATAGGCCATGCGGTAGAAGTCCTGATTTTGCTGACCAAGTGCTACCGTATCGCCACTGGGGTAGTTGAATACGACAATATCGTTGAGCTCCACATGCCCAAGCCCCTTTACACGACGATATTCCCAATGAGGCCATTCCAGGTAGCTCTTCGTGTCGACGAGCGGTAGCGTGTGCTGCGTGAGGGGCATGGAAAGCGGCGTCTGGGGAATACGCGGACCATAGCTGAGTTTTGAGACGAGGAGGTAGTCGCCTGTAAGGAGCGTCTTCTCCAGCGAGGAACTGGGAATGACAAAGTTCTGAAAGAAAAACTGATTGAGGAAATACACAGCTACCAACGCAAAGACGATGGCATCAACCCAGGCCATCACGCCACGCGCTGTCTTGTTCTTGAGCGACTTCCACCATCCCCAGTTGATCTTCTTCGTGATATAGACGTCAAAAATAAAGGGCACGACTATCAGTCCCCACCACGAACCTACCCAAAAAAGGAAGGCAAGGTACAAAACGAGGACTATGCAAAACTTAATCCACTGCTTAGCGGGTATTCCTTTGATGTTAAGATTCAGCATGACGGAAAATATCTATTAAAAACCGTAGGCATGTTTATAGTAGTCGTCAATGGTGAGAAAGCCTTGTTGCCCTTCCACCCATTCTGCCGCCAGCACAGCACCAAGGGCAAAGCCTCGGCGATTGTGTGCATCGTGACTGATTGTAATGAGATCGGCATCGGAATCGTAACGGATGGTGTGGATGCCAGGCACTTCGCCACGCCGAATATCGTCCACTCGGAGCAAGGTGGGATCAGTCGTGTTCTCTGCCCATCCTTCTTTACGATCGATTACCTCAACGATATCTTCTGCCAAGGTGATAGCGGTGCCGCTGGGATGGTCAAGTTTATGGACGTGATGAGTCTCTTCCAATTCCACATCATACTGTGGGAACATATTCATGATGGTGGCCAGGTAGCGGTTGACTGCGGCAAAGATTCCCACGCCGATGGAGAAGTTGCTGGCCCAAAGTAGCGTGCAACCATCCTGCTCGCAGCGACGGCGCACGTCATCGCCGTATTGCTTTATCCATCCCGTACTTCCACTGACCACCTTCACCCCTTCGTCGAAGGCTCGGCAGACGTTTCCATAGGCGGCGTGAGGTGCGGTGAACTCAATGGCAACATCGGCAGACCGGAATGCTTCTGAGGAAAAGTCCTCCTGATTGTCAACATCAATGATGCTCACGATTTCATGACCTCGCTGACGCGCAATCTCTTCTATCATGCGGCCCATCTTTCCGTGGCCTATAAGTGCTATCTTCATAATTCCTCTACCTTCTGTTATCAAGAAAAATCAGGATATAGTATACGAGAGTGGCAAGAGAGCCCAAAGCTGCCACGACATAGGTGTAGGCTGCGCTTTTCAATGCACTGACTGCCATCGGATGATCCTGCATGTTGGTGATACCAGCTCCCTGGAGCCACTGAGTAGCTCGACGACTGGCATCAATTTCCACGGGCAACGTGACAAAGCTAAAAAGAGTGGTCAGCGCAAAGAGTATTATACCCGCAAAAAGGAGATAGGGGAATACGTTCACGAGCAAGATGCCTGCAAGCAGCACCCATTGCACCCACTGGGACGCAAAACTCACAGCGGGAACAAGTGCCGAACGTAGTTGCAGCGGAGCGTAGGCACGCTCATGCTGCACAGCATGCCCGCATTCATGAGCTGCCACAGCAGCGGCAGCCACACTATCACTCTCAAAAACTCCCTCGCTGAGGTTAACCGTCTTGGTAGATGGATTGTAGTGGTCGGTGAGACGTCCGCTTACGGACGTTACTTTCACGTCGTAAATGCCATGGTCGCGGAGCATTTTCTCCGCCACCTGCGCGCCAGTCATGCCACTACCTATACGTACTTTGGAGTATTTCTCAAACTTCCTGTTGAGATTGGCCTGCACAGCCCAACTGGCGAGAGCTATGGCGCCAAAGAGAATCCAGATTATCATTTGGATGAAATTTTAGATGGGTTCATTCTTAAACCAGAGGTATCACGAACAATAGCACAAGTTGTGCCACAAGGATACGGAGGAACATAGAGAGGGGATAGACGGTGCTGTAGCCGATGGCAGGAGCATCGTTTCCTGCCGTCTGATTGGCAAAACCGAGTGCAGGGGGGTCTGTATAAGTTCCGGCTATCATACCCATCAGAGTAAAATAGTTGAGCTTCAGCTTCAGGCGTCCGATGAGCCCGCCGATGATAATGGGAATAATCGTAATGAGGAAACCCATCCACACGAAGTTGTAGCCCCCGTTCACCACTGTGTTCCAGAACGTGGCACCTGCCTGTATGCCTACGCCTGCAAGGAAGAGGCAAAGGCCTATTTCGCGCATCATCAGGTTGGCCGAGTTTGTCGTGTAAGCCGTAATGTTAAACTTATAGCCAAATGCTCCGATGAGGATGGCCACGACCAGCGGACCACCGGCAAGGCCGAGCTTCACGGGAACCTCAACACCAGGAATGGGTATAGGCAATTGGCCTACGACTACACCAATGAGGATTCCAAGGAACACCATGCCCACATTGGGGTGCTCAAGATGCTTCACCTCATCGCCCACGATCTTCTTCACGCGGTCGACGTTTTCTTCCGTACCCGTCATCAGTAGGCGGTCGCCCATTTGGAGACGGAATCCACGACTTGCGAATATGGTCATGCCGTTACGCGTCACGCGCGTCACGTTTACATTGAAGAGCGTGGAGAAATGCAGGTCGTTGAAGGTCTTTCCGTTCACCTCAGGATTCGTCACGACGAGACGACGGCTGACATATTTTTCCTCGGCATTAATTTCTGCGCGCCAACTCTCGTTGATGCGCTCACCGATGAGGGTGACAACAGGCTCCATGTCGGCCTCGGCACAGACGAGGAGCATCTTCATGCCTTCCGTCAGCACGGTGTCGCCATTGGGAATCATCATTTCTCCGTCCACCTTGCAGCGCGAGCAGATGAAGTCACGCTTCAGGAACATATTGAGTTCCTTCAGAGTCTTTCCGCAAACGCCCTTATTCGTCACCTGAATGTAAATGTGATGGGGCACGGCAGCGGGATCAGCTTCTTTTTCTTTCTCTATCTGATCCTGCTCCTTCTGGAGGCTCACCTTGCACAAATAGCGGATGAGTATCGTGGCTCCGATGATGCCGACCACACCAAGAGGATAAGCACAGGCATAGCCGTCGGCCAGGCTGGGAAGTGTGTGACCGCCGAAATGCTCGGAGAGCGTAGGCAACACGCTGTTGGCCGCGCCGAGACCCGGTGTATTGGTCACGGCACCATACATGACACCCACCATCATCGCAAGGTTATACTGATTCTCGCCTGCACCGGCAGCGGAATTATAATACCAAAGGAAGAACAGCCCCAACATGACAGCTACGTTCAGCAGGATCATCGTCATGCTGAGCAGGTTCATGTTCACGCCGCCTTTTTTAAATGTGGAGAAAAAGCCTGGTCCAACCTGCAAGCCGATGCAGTACACAAAGAGTATGAGTCCCAGTTCTTTCACAAAATTAATGATTTTATTTTGCGTAGCCATCGAAGCCAAAAAGGCCGCATCATCACCATGGGGCACAACGACGAATGTGTTGTAGAGGTGCCCGACGAGAATGCCCACAAAAAGTACGAAAGTTACGCCAAGCGCCACACCACCCAGTTTCACTTTCCCTAACTTCACACCCAGCCAGATGACCAGCGCAAAGGCAATAGCCAAATAAGCGGGTCCTGCAGGATTGTTGATAATCGCATTAAGCCATTCCATTTTTTCTCTTCTTATCTATTGTGTTTTTAGTATTCTTCTATCTGCATTATATGCGCGGCGAAAGTAGTGTTTTTTTTGCGAACAGCATCTCCCATCCCACCGCTTTCTTTCCTTCAGTTCTGGTGGCAAAGGGCTGCCAGAGCCGCTTCAAGATCCTTGTCGGCTCGCAAAGCATAGGCGATCTGCCCCGCCTGATAATAGTAGAGACCCACGATGCGACTTTCCACAAGAATCCGTATCTGCGGTTCCCAGTAACTGAAGTCATGATCAAAACTATGGGAGAGCTTCGCCCTGAGAGCAGCGAACTCCTCGCGCGTCACGTCGGCATACCCCTCGGCTGCAGCAATTCGCTCCAGCACGCTAAGTGCATTGGCCGACTGGTTGTCGTATGTGAAATCATTTTTCTTGAGGAAAGCCTTAAACTCCTCGTATTCCTCTTCAGCAAGCGAGAACTCTTCAGGAGGGGCTATGGAGTCATGCTGCTGGCGGTAGTAGGAAAGGTAGTCCGTGAGGGCTTCGCTCGCACTGAGATAGGAAAGGAGCGTGGGAAGGCTGTCAGGCTGCACCTCCACGTCGGGTTTGATTCCTCCTCCGTCGTATACGATGCGTCCTGAAGCCGTCTTAAAGGCGCGCGCCAAGCTATCTGGTAGATGGCGTGGCTGGCCGTCGGCATAGCTGTAGGCCTGGATGCAGCGGCCGCTGGGGATGTAGTATTTCGCCGTCGTAAGTTTTAACACGGCACCGGTGGGCAGTGCATGTGGCTGCTGAACGAGACCCTTTCCGTAGGTACGTTGCCCCACTATGACAGCACGGTCATAGTCCTGGAGGGCTCCGCTCGTAATCTCGGCAGCCGACGCCGTCCCGCTGCTGACAAGGACTGCCAGGGGCATCTCCGTGTCCAATGGTTCGGCTACCGTCTTGTAACTTGTCCCACCCTCGGCATTCTTACCTCTCAGGCTCACCACCTCACGGCCTTTCGGGATAAAGAGATTCGTAATGCGCACAGCTTGCTCAAGCAACCCGCCAGGATTTTCCCTCAAATCCAGCACGAGAGCCCGCGCCCCTTTCCTTTTCAAAGCGGAAATGGCTACCGACAACTCTCGGGTGCTCTGCTCGGTATAGCTCTCCAGACGCACATAGCCCACGCTGTCGCCTGGCAACATCCCACTATAGGCCACGCTGGGCAGCTGTATGATTCGCCGGGTGATGCGAAACGTAAGGGGATTCTCCACGCCATAGCGCTTCACTGTCAGGCTGAACGTCGTACCAGGCTCGCCGCGAAGCGACTGGCTGACACGACTGGAATATTCACCTTCGCGCCCTTCCTCCGACAGTCCGTAGTCTTTGCCGTCCTGCGCCAAGATGATGTCACCCACACGAAGTCCCGCCTCTGCCGCAGGCATGCCAGCATAGGGCTCAGCAATGATGCAGCGACGCGCATGACGATTCACGGAAATGACTGATCCTATGCCCGCATATTTCCCTGTCGTCATCTGCCGCAGTTCTTCGGTACGCTCGGAAGTATAGTACTCTGTATAGGGATCCACCATGTCGAGCATGCCGGTGATGGCATCGCCGATGACTTTGTCAGCCTCAAGAGAGTCCACATAGTAGAGGTCCAGCTCGCGATACAGATTGTTGAAGATGTTAAGCTGTTTGTAGACCTCATAGTCGTGCGCAGTCTGAGGTTCCTGTGCAAAAAGCGGGAGGCTGAGTGCCACTACAGACAGCAAGGCGAGAGTTTTCTTCATATTTCAGGATAGAGAGGGATAAGGAGGGAGTATAATATGTCATTCTGCATCATCCATCGAGCGGAGAGGCGTTATCTCATGGCGTACGATGTCCCATGTACGCTCGGAAAGCTTCGTGCCCACCACCTCGATGACGTAGGCCGCAAGCACCGTGGCCTTACGCACGCATTCTGCCAAGTTATCGCCTCGGCTGTGGCCATAGAGGAAACCCGCGGCAAAAAAGTCGCCGGCACCCGTCGTGTCTACCACCTTTTCCACCGGACGCGCGGGCACGCGGACAATCTCATTTCGGGTACGTGCCATCGCACCCTCCTTGCCTATCTTCACGACGGCCACCTCACAATATCGGCTCAGTTCGTCCAAGGCCGCGCGAGGACTTTTACCGCCACTGAAGGCAAAGGCCTCTTCCTCGTTCGCAAAGACGATGTCTACTTTCTCTAGGAGGTGGATGAAAAATTCGCGCTCCGCACGCACGATGTTGTAGCTTGCCATGTCAAGGCATATCTTCATCCCCCTGCTATGGGCGAAGTTCACAATGCGTTCTATGAGTTCATGGTTTTGCACGAGATAGCCTTCAATGTAGAGATAGTCGTAGTTGTCAAACCACTCCTCACGTATCTCCTCCGGCGTCAATCGTGCGGCTGCCCCAAGATAAGTGCCGAAAGTGCGCTGCCCGTCTGGTGTTATGAAGGTGGAGGCAACTCCCGTTGCCACAATGTCGTGAATGAGGTGAGGCGTGATGCCATGCTCTCGGAATGTCGTTTCAAAAAACCACCCATTGCTATCCTCGCCGATTTTGCCCACCACGCCAGGCTTGGCACCTAAGTTTCCCAGTGCCAGGATTGTGTTGCAAGCCGACCCTCCCGTACGGAGTTTTGCCGGAAGGTCAGCCAGGCGCGCACTGATTTCTTTATAGCGTTCCTCGCCTACGTGCTGCATAGAGCCCTTGGGAAGCTTCAGCTCGTGGAGGATTGCGTCGTTTTCCACCCTTGCCAATGCGTCAACGAGCGCGTTTCCAATGCCCAAAATTCGTTTCATCCGAAAAAAGTTTGTAGAATTTTCGTGCAAAGGTATTGCTATTTTCGGAAAAAGCTATAATTTTGCACCGCGTTTTTGAGGAGATACCCCGTTATTCACCTCTCAAAGCGCAGCAAAAGCTTCAGTAGCTCAGTTGGTTAGAGCACCTGACTGTTAATCAGGGGGTCGTTGGTTCAAGCCCATCCTGAAGCGCCAAGCACTTTTCACAAACAATTATCTGCTTCAGTAGCTCAGTTGGTTAGAGCACCTGACTGTTAATCAGGGGGTCGTTGGTTCAAGCCCATCCTGAAGCGCCATAGAAATCAAGGAGTTACGAAAAATCGCAACTCCTATTTTCATGCCCAAAATTTTTCATACGGAACACGTAGGGAACACGCTGTCGGGGGTTTGAG
>JAFSQD010000062.1 GCA_017446765.1 Alloprevotella sp. | reverse complement strand
GGTCCAACCATATCCTTCGTCGTGCGTTGGTACCAGTCGAAAGAACCTGTCAGTCGATTGTTGAAAAAGCCCCAGTCAAGGCCTACGCCGACATTCTCAATGGTTTCCCATGTCAGCGACGTAGAATAGGGCGCATACATCGGCAGCACAGTGGCCTGCTGACCGCCCAGGATGAGCGTGCCGGAATTGGTCTGCATCTGCTGGAAGTAGGGATAGAACGACGTGGTGTTCTGGTTGCCGAGCGTACCATAGGATGCACGCAGTTTGAGGTAGGTGAAGCCTTTGTCATAGAGCTTGCTCCAGAACGCCTCACGGGCAATGTTCCAACCCGCCGAGAAGCTGGGGAAGAAGCCCCAACGCTGGTCGGAAGGGAAGCGGGAGGCGCCGTCGGCACGAAGGTTTACTTCGGCCATATAGCGGTCGTCGTAGGCGTAGTTGATACGGCCGAAGATACCAAGCGAGCTCCATTCGCCCTTTTTGCTGGAAAGCATCGTGGATTCGCCGCCGATGGTACTGGGCAGGAACGGCTTGCTGGCCAAGAGTATGTCCGAAGATGCCGTGCGCAGACGCTCCATATGGTAGAACTCACTCTGCTCACCAAGCAAGAACTTGAAGTAGTGCTTATCTGCAAGGCGCATCTCGTAGTCTGTATACACATTCGTGCCGAAATAGTTCACGCTGGCCTTTGCCTCCTCATAGTAGGTCTCGCCTGCGGCGGGATAGACAGTGAAGGTTCCGTCGGAGGCATTGATACGGTGCGTATTCTCCAATCCTTCAAGTACGGTGTAGAACTCGCGTGTGCCGTCGGGCTGCTGGATGGAGATGGGATTGAACTGACGCGTATAGGGGTTGTTTTCCAGGCGGCTGTTCAACTCAATGTGGAGTTTCCAGTCCTTAACTGGTTCGATGACGAGGTTTGCCTGATTGTAGATTTGGCGCTGACGCTGACGCTGGCGGCCGCCATCCGTCAGTGAAGGTATCATCGAACGCTTCGTGTATTCGTCATTAGGTGTCTTCAGGGCCTCGATGGAGCCGCGACGGCCTATGTTGTGATAGAACAGAGCGTTGAGGACAGAGGGCTTTTCGTTGTCGGTGCTGACAATGCGCGTGTTCCAGGTAAAGTTTACATACTTGTTAAATGTTACGCCCACCTTACCGCTTAGCGTAAGGCGGTCGAACTTCTCGTCGGCATAGTGGAACAGACCTGTCTGGCCCATGTAGTTGCCCGAGAAGAAATAGTTCACCTTCTCGTTGGCACCGCTGACACTGAAGTTGTGTTCCTGCGAGGCCGTCACGTCCTTGAGGAAGAGGTCGTACCAGTCTACGCTGCCAAAGCTTTCCTGCGTGTCGG
Organism: Alloprevotella sp.; assembly: GCA_017446765.1. Lineage (GTDB taxonomy): Bacteria > Bacteroidota > Bacteroidia > Bacteroidales > Bacteroidaceae > Alloprevotella. The sequence goes on along the minus strand of JAFSQD010000062.1, from coordinate 3,795 downwards.
CCCACTTGTTGCCGTAGTCGGAAGGCTTTGTAGCATAGGGAAGCTCGCCGCGCATGTAGGCTTGTATCATGGCAAGCTGTTTGGAACCGAAGGGGGCGTTGCCGCCGGAGTTCAGGTAGGCATCGTTCATCATCAGTGCCCATGTGTAACCATCGACCATCTGAGGCACATTGATGGGTTGTTGGAACCGGACGTTGCCTGTATAGGTCACCTTCATGCCCTGCCTGCCCTGTTTCGTCGTGACAAGAATCACGCCGAAGGGCGCACGAGAACCATATATAGAGGATGCGGCGGCGTCCTTCAACACGGAGATGTTTTCGATGTCGTTGGGGTTGATGGTAGAGAGGTCACCTTCCATACCGTCGATGAGGACGAGCGGTGCGGAGTTGGAGCCTTCGCCGATGGAGCCTATACCACGGATATTGATTTGCATCTCGCCGCCAAGTTCACCACCCATGTCGTTGGTGATGTTCAGGCCGCCCACAACGCCCTGCAAACCCTGCACGGCATTTGCGATGGGTCGCGACTCAAGGGATTCGTTACCGATGGTCTTCACTGCACCAGTTGCATTTATTTTCTTCTGCACGCCGAAGCCCACGACGACAGCCTCATCCAGCACGTCGTCCTTGGGGCGCAAGGTGATGGAGAAGGTACGCTCCTTGCCCACAGTAAATGTGTAGGGCTCATAACCGAGATAGTTCACAGTCACTACGGAGGCTTCGCCGAGAACCGTCATCATAAATTCGCCCGCCGTATTGGTGGTCGTAAAGAGATTGTCGCCCTTCACGCGCAATGTGGCATGTTCCACGGGCAGGGAGTTCTCGTCCGTCACGATGCCGCGAATGGCAATCTGCGCATCGACAGTCACAGTGAGAAGTGAACTCAACAGGAAAAATATGTATTTCTTCATGATATCCAAATGCGTTAGGGTTTATTGATCCTTTTCACCTCGCTGCACGAAGTTGAGCCGGACAAGCACGGTGCTGTCGGACGTCATGATGTCCTGCACGGCGACAACCGAGCGACGATAGTTCTTGTTACGGGTGGTGCGGAAGTACATTCTTCCGTCTCCACCTCCGGCAGTGGAAGTTCCGCCTGTCAGCAAGTTGTAGTTGAAGTACCACTGCACCTTGCCGCCAGCACTGGGCACGGGAGCCTTCCAACGGGCATTGCTTCGCAGGCTGACGGTGAAGGTGTCGGCCTCGGAGGGAAGTTCCAAGAGTTCATACTCTGTGAGCTTTGCCGTCACCTTGCTGTTGTAGTAGATGGTATCCACCTTGATGATGAGTTTACCGTCCGAGCCGATGACGGGCTCGCCGTTCTCATCCTTCGTAGTGTCGTTCTCTGTGTAGAAATAGCGATAGGTAGTGTCAGTCACCCTGGCTACGTTGAGGGCGTACTCATGTCCTTTCACGGAAACGAGCATGGGGTCGATTTCCAGGGTTGCCTTCAGGCTGAAGTCTCCTGGATTGTCTTTCGTGTCGTCGCACGCGACAATTCCCCATGAGGCTACACCGAGGAGAAACATGAAATAGAGCAATTTTCTCATGATACAATAATAATTAAGGTTTCTTATTTCAGGATTTTGCGCCCGCCGCGGATATAGACTCCACGGGGGAGGGCGGCATCGGCCTCATAACGACGGCCGCCAAGGTCGTAGACGGAGGTCTGTGCAGCCTGTGGCTTGCGACCCTGCTGAATCTCGCGAATGCCCGTGGGATGGTTGACGGTCACTTCCGTCACGAGGCTGTCCACGTTGCTGCTCAGGGCATAGTTGCAGGCTTTTGCCAGACTATATTTGTGAGTTGGCTTCACGTCGTTACCCATATCCCAATAGAAGATGCCCTGCATCTGGTTGTCCACGCAGTACTTAGCGCGCAGATACACCTGACGGGGACCTTGCAGATAATAGTAATTGCCATTGTACTCAGCCTTCTCATAAGCCCCGTTGGGGTCGGGGGTATAGTTGCCGTCTAAGAGTCCGTTGCGCACCCCCGTGATGACATTCGATATTTGAGCGCCGCTGGCATTATAGGCGCCGCTTGTCGTAGTGCTGTAGGAGAGGTATATCTTGTTTTTGGGATAGCCATAGTTGACAAAGGCGTTGGCACCCGACACGAAGGTGTTATAGTTGAACCACGACATCTGCGGCCCGTATTGCTGGAAGGTGAATCCGTCCACTTCGGCAATTTTGTCCTTCGGAAACTGATAGGCGCCATATTGATGGTGAGAAATCATGAACACTTTGCCCTCGGGCAGCACCTTTACAATCTCATCGGCCAAGAGGCCAAGGTTGGTCTGCGTTCCGTCCATCCACTCCAGGTCGAGTTCCACGCCATCATAGCCCTCTGAGAGGGCAGCAAGATCCTGGGCAAATATCTTCCGACGGTTAGCATTGGCAATGGTGTTTTGCCAGCCCGTATGCCCTTGCACGGAGATGCGTAGTTGGTAGCCGCGATATCCCTCGTAAGCCGAGCGGATGATGTCGCGCCATTCGTCTTGCGAATAGCTGTCCCATCCCATATTGTCGGCTCTGTCAAAAGTATAGAAAGCCATGCCATTGCGCATCAAGTCGGCTGTCACCTCCTTGCCAATAGCCGGCATGGGGATGACGTTCATGTGTCCGGCAAGGGCAGTAAGGTCAAAGCGCTGTATCCACAGCACGGTGTTGTCAAACTTCGCAGTCAGGCCTTCGCCGATATAGGCTTTTTCGTTGTCCATGCCTGTCGGTGTGTAGTCGGTGCTCGTGCCGGACTGCGTGGCATTGGCCCATTTGTCCTTACCGTTGTAGGTGAACATGAAAGTGGTGCGCACGGTACCGCCGGCATTTGCCGTCACGGCAAAGTGCACCCATTCGCCCACGGGCATAGAGTTGATGTTGACAAACTCGTTGCCGTTGACGCGTACGATGACGTGTTTCTTTTCTTCATCGCCCAAGCGTATGGAGAATCCATGCTTTCCGTCGGGAGTTTCTCGGCGGAAGATGTAGCCGCCGTCCGTCCACTTCTCCAGGTAGAGCCATGTCTCAAAGGTGTAGCCCGTCGTGGCCTTCCCGTTTGCGTCGAGGGGCGGGTCGAATACATCACCGGGGCATTCCAGCGAACCGTCTCCGCCAAGGGAAAGCACGCCGCTGCGCCCTTCATACTCGCCAAGGTATTCTCCCCTCGTCACCGTGGCGTGGTCGTTGGGAGAGAGGTATTTCAGATGGCCATCGCTATAGGACTGTATGCCGAGCATGATGATGTCGTTTGCCAGCAGATACTGGTCCTGGTTGACGCCTCGGTCGAAGAAGCGGGCATTGTTGGTATAGGCTCCGCAGAGCAGGTAGGGCAGTCCCGCATTGTCCTTCACCTCCTCGCGCTGCACGCCCCAGGCGGAAAACACACCGTGGTGGTTGTAGGCAGAGGGTACAAACAGCACCTTGTAGTCCACGAGGTTCGGGCAGAGCTCTTGGTCCATCTTGAAGTATGCCACGAGATTGTCTATCTGGGGCACCCACTTGTTGAGCGTATTGCTGAAGAAATAGTCGTATTCGGAGGAGAGTGCCGCACTCCATACGCGCACTTCGTCGATGCGTCCGGCATAGTCGCCGCCTCCGATAAGGAAGGGGGCATCGTCGGTGGGCAGCACCACACCCGTAGCCGTTTTCACTTGCTTTTTGTTCACAAAGACCTTCACACTGCCTTTGTCACAGAGGATGGTCACCTGTGCCCATTTGCCAGACACAAGATCGTCAGCGTTCACGCTGACTTTCTTTGTCCCAAGGGTAATGTCAAGGGTTTTTGCGGCCGCCTG
>JAFSQD010000061.1 GCA_017446765.1 Alloprevotella sp. | reverse complement strand
CAGAGACTCTTATTGGCACGGAGACAGTCATAAAAGTGGAGCTTTGAGAGCTTGCGAACCGTCTCTTCGTGGAATGCCTGTGCGCTCGGAGCCTTGTGGAAATAGAGGTAGCCACCGAAGATCTCGTCGGCTCCCTCGCCCGAGAGCACCATCTTGATACCCATTGACTTGATGAAACGGGCCAGCAGATACATTGGCGTGGAAGCGCGCACGGTGGTGACATCGTAAGTCTCGATGAAGTAGATGACATCGCGGATAGCATCCAAGCCCTCCTGAATAGTGTAGTTAATCTCGTGGTGGACGGTGCCGATGTGCTTGGCCACGAGGCGTGCTTTCTCCAAATCGGGAGCACCCTTCAGTCCTACGGCAAAGCTATGCAGCCGCGGCCAGTAAGCTTTGGTCTTCGAGTCGTCCTCAATGCGGTGTTCACTGAACTTCTCGGCGATGGCAGAGACCACACTGCTGTCCATACCGCCGCTGAGCAGTACACCGTAGGGCACATCGGACATCAGCTGGCGCTTGACCGCGGCGGTAAGGCCATCACGGATAGCGTCCACCGAGGCCGGATTGTCCTTCACGGCGGCGTAGTCGAACCAGTCTCGCTTATAATAGCGAATCATTTTTAACTTTTCACTTTTCACTTTTCCTTTGCCATAGGCATAGTGGCCAGGGAGGAAAGGCTCATACTGCTCACACTGTCCTTCAAGGGCTTTCAGCTCGCTGGCCACATACACCTTTCCGTCGCTGTCATAGCCTATATATAAAGGTATTACGCCGATGGGGTCGCGGGCAATCAAGAACTCATCACGCTCCTCGTCATAAAGTGCGAAGGCAAAGATGCCAGAAAGGTTTTCGAGCAATTCCTTTATCGTAATCTTGCCACTGGCAAAATCACGATAAAGCGCCAATATCACCTCGCAGTCACTGCCCGTCTGGAACTCATACTCTCCAGCAAAGCGGCGACGAATCTCCTGATGGTTGTATATCTCACCATTGACTGCAAGCACCTGCTTGCGATCTGGCGAGTACAACGGTTGCCCGCCACTCTCTGGGTCAACTATAGAGAGGCGCTCGTGGGCTAGGATGGCACTGCCACCGCAGTATATGCCACTCCAGTCGGGACCACGATGACGGAGTTTCTGACTCATTCGCAACGCCTTCTGCCTCAGCTCTGGCGTCTGCTGTTTAATGTTGAAAATAGACACGATACCACACATAACTTTATTTGAAGATTTAAAGATTTGACGATTTACGCTTTACTCTTTATCTCATCCATATATTTCACAAAGGCTTGGTTCACGAGGCGGTTACCGCCTGGAGTGGGGTAGCGGCCAGTGAAGTACCAGTCGCCTTGATGGTCGGGACAGGCGGCGTGGAGCCCTTCAATGGTTTGGAATACAAATTCTACGGGAGCATTCATGCCCACAGGACGTAGCATCTCTGCCATCTTGCGATTGATGTCATCCACCGTGAAAGGCTTGTAGAGGGCACAAACGCAATTGCGCTGCTCGGCTTTTGGCTTCTGGAGTTCAGCACGACAAGCCTCGTAGGTGCGCTGCACGATGTCCCACAAGCCACGCTCCTGCAACAAGGCAATGGTGGCGCGGAAGGCACAGAACTCTTCCAGGCGTGCCATGTCAATGCCGTAGTAATCGGGGTAGCGGATCTGTGGCGAACTGCTCACCATCACAATCTTCTTGGGATGCAGACGGTCAAGAATCTTGAAGATGCTTTCTTTCAAAGTCGTTCCGCGCACAATACTGTCGTCGATGATGACCAGATTGTCCTCGTATGGCCGCAGCGAACCGTAAGTAATGTCATAGACGTGCGAGGTAAGGTCGTTGCGCGAGTCAGCCTCCGTGATGAACGTGCGCAGTTTGATGTCCTTCCATGCCACCTTCTCGCTGCGAACACTGAGTCCCAGACTTCGCAACCCCTCCATCATGCCGTAGAAAGCCACTTCGGCAGTGTTGGGGATGAAGGAGAAAACGGTGTGGTCGGTATCGCCATCAATAGCTTTCAGGATGGGTGCTGTGAGTTGCTGGCCCAATTGCTTGCGTTCGTGGTAGATGTCGCGGTCGGAGCCACGACTGAAATAAATCCGTTCAAAAGAACAGCGTGCCTGATTCTTGGCCTCCAGAATGGTCTCAAGGGACGATGACCCGTTCTTGTGGACAATCAATGCCTTCCCGGCCGGCAGCTCCTGCACGTCCTCGCAAGAGAGGTCGAAGGTCGTCTGCAACACGGCGCGCTCGCTGGCAACGGCAATCACCTCGTCATCATGATACCAAAATGCGGGACGGATGCCCCAGGGGTCGCGCACGGCAAACATCTCTCCTGAACCCGTCATCCCGCACATCACGTAGCCACCGTCGTAGTCGGTCATTGTCGTGCGTAGCACATTGGCCATCTGCATGTTGTCCTCTATGTAGCGTGTGATGTCCGTGTTCTCCAAGCCCTTCTCCTTGGCCTCTACGAAGCAACGCTCCACCTCACGATCCAGACGATGCCCCATCAGCTCCAAGGTGATGTAGGAGTCGCTGTAGATGCGTGGCGACTGCCCTTGCTGCACAATCTTCTCAAATATCTCATCGATATTGGTCATGTTGAAGTTGCCGCACAGACACAGGTTCTTGGCGCGCCAGTTGTTACGGCGAAGGAACGGATGCACGTATTGCAATCCGCTCTTGCCCGTTGTGGAGTAGCGCAGATGACCCATATAGAGCTGACCTTCAAACGACTTATCTACATGCTTGAACACCTCCGTGATGGCATCCTTGCCCCCGGCTTTCTCGCGGAACATATATTCCTCGCCCACGGGTGCGTCAAGGTTGACGCAGGCCACACCGGCACCCTCCTGACCACGGTTATGCTGT
>JAFSQD010000060.1 GCA_017446765.1 Alloprevotella sp. | reverse complement strand
TGTCTGCCGTAACGGGTTCTCCGAGTGCCACATAGATGCCAGCGGTGTAGGCACCAGCAATCTCAGCGGCAGGGCCTTCCGTCACTTCCTCGGCGGGTGCAGGCAGTGTGCCAGTGGTGAAGGCCAGGTTGCGCGTCTCGCCGGCCACAGTGATGGTGAAGGCCAGGTAGAGGCTGTCGGTACTCCAATAACTATTTGCTCCATCAAGTTGCAGCGTGTAGTCCACCGCACCCATAATCAGTCCTGTGGTAGAGCCACCCTGGAGGGCAATGGTGCCATCACCCTTTTCCGACACGGTGATGCCCGAAAGCGTCACGTCGCCAATGAACAATCCTTCCACTTCTGTGTTCTGCAAGGTGAGGAAGATGGTATTGGCATCGGCGGCAGTCACCGAAACACTCGAGGCGCTGTGGTCGTCGTTCCCTGTGAGTAGGGGCACGATGCCGCAATAGAGGGTACCAGTGCGGGCGCCTTCCATGCCATGTGCCACGCCCTCGGGCTCGTAGTCGCTGTTTTCGCCTTGGAAGCGCACGTAGATGCTCACGTCGCTGAAGACGATACGTGTCGTCACATAGACGTCAATCGAGGCATAGGCGCCATCGATGTAACTCGTGGTGTGGTCGATGTTCACCTTGGCCGAGACCATGCCTCCCATCAAAGAGAGCGTCTGCGGGCTGTTTTCGCCGAAGGCTATCTGCCCGCTCTCTTTTTCATACACGGGTATGCCTGTCAGCACAATGTCGCCGAGCGACATGGAGCCGTATTTGAAGTTGGGCAGGACGAACTTGACCGTACTCTCCGTCTCTTTTTCAAGGCGGATATTGGCTGCGCTGCCTTCTGTCTCGTCGGTTACCGGTGAACCCATGCCGATGTAGAGCTGTCCGCCGTATGTGCCGGCAGCCTTGTCGGCGGCAGATTTCTGTGCGAACGCGGCGGATGTAAACCCTGTCAGCAGGGCAAGTAGTAGGAGTAAAGTTTTCTTCATATTTATAGTTATAGGTTTTTTAGATTATGAGGTTTTTTTATTAACCATTGACCTTTCGCAAAACTACATGTCGCCGGTATGGGCAATGTCCAATGAAAAATCACCAAAACACGTAGTTCAGTCCGATGCGTGCGTAGATAGGATAGAGGGCGAAGGTCACACTGCTGTAGTTCTTCGGGAAGATGCTGCTCAGGCCCCACGATAGTTGTGCGGTGGCCTCGAGACGGGTGGAAATCATACAGTTGGCTCCCGCCTGTATGCCCCAGGCCCAGCGGCGCAAATCGTCTTCAAAGTCGTAGGTGGCATGTGTGACGTAAGCCTTTTCGCCCGTGGGATCGTGATGTCGCAGGTAGCCGTCGTAGGCTTCACCATCGAAATTCCCGTCAAGCAACAGGCTGACGTACGGACCCACATGGAAACTCCAACGATCGGAGGGGCGGTAGTGGAACAGCACGGGCACCGTGAGGTAGGAGTTGCGGACGTGCGTCTTCACGCGCCCCGTCCAGTCGCCCTCCATATATCCGCCGTCGTCTGCCGTCATCTCCATGTGATAGCCCTTGACCGATGCGTCGGTCTTCATGCTCTTTTGTTCCAAGTGCAAGCCGAGACTTACGGCAAAGCGTGCGTTGTCCCCCAGAAACTTACGTGCCTGAAGGTCTAAGGAAAGGCAGAGGAGCGGGTTGTAACGTTCTATTTTCCGGATAGAACGGGGCATGGGGAGTGGCGCCGTGCCGCCTATCTGGAAGCCGGCACCCGCCGAGAAGATCACGCTCTCGAAAAAGCCGCGCGACACCTGCATACAACGCATGGGCTGAAGGCCCAGGCTATCGCCGGGTATAGATGGCATTTGTGCCGAGGCTTTTG
>JAFSQD010000059.1 GCA_017446765.1 Alloprevotella sp. | reverse complement strand
GGCTTTTCCACGAAAGAGTATTTTTGTCCCACGGAAAGAACGGAAAGAACGGAAATCTTTACTCCGCACTGCGCGGAGCCTTTCTGTCATTTCTGTCATTTCTGTGGGAAACAAACACTTGCCGCGCGAGAATAGAATTGTCCCGCAGTCATCGGCTTTGCCGCTTCGCTCGTCGAAGAAATGAAGGAAATAAAGGAAATTCAAGTTTCGGATGTTGCCTTAGGTCGGCCTTCGGCCTCAAGACTTCAGGGTCAGGAACTTCAGAAAGTTAAAATTATTATTATAATTATCTTGTCGTTCGGCATCCCGTTAGGGTGACGCTTGCTTTTGCAAGAATTTTGAGCGAAGCGACCCATAAAACTAAAACCTAAAATGACAAAATACGAAAGCGAAGTAAAACTGGTGGAACAAAGCCAGCAAGCCATGTATGAACGCCTCAGCGACTTGCGCAACCTTGAAGCCCTGCGCAGCCGCCTTAGCGACCCCACCGTGCGCGAAGCCATGGCCAGCCAGATACCCGACGGAAAAGCCGCCGACGTGGAACGTATTCTGGAAGAGACTACCTTTGATGCCGACACGCTGTCGGTGAAGACACCAATAGGTGTGATGACACTGCGCGTCGTGGAGCGCGAAGAGCCCAAACTGGTGAAATTTGCCAGCGAAGGCAGCCCCGTACCCATGAACCTCTGGATACAACTGCTTCCGCACAACGACAACCAGTGCAAGATGCGCGTCACCGTGGGTGCAGAGGTCAACATGTTTCTGCGCGGAATGCTTGCAAAGCCTCTGCAACAGGCCGCCGACGGACTGGCAAACATCCTCGCACAAGTGAAATAGGCCACCACCATTCACACCGCCATGCTCAAAAGACTGTGCCTCTCAGCCCTTTGCATCATCCTACTGAGCAGTTGCATGGGTGACATAGAGAACGAATTTTGCTCGCTCCGCGCCTTCTGTCGCGTCACGCCCGTGACGGGTGCGGCCCCCCTCCATGAGGCTCTGAACAATCCCGGCCTTTTCTGCACGCTTACCGCCAAGGGCTCGCTCTACACCTTTACCCGTCAGAACGGCACCTCCGTCCCCTTGGACATGGGAGCTATGGGACAAAGCTACCTCCCCCTGCAAACCATCAACAACCTCGGCCTCATCCTCGGCACGCCATCCGTACCCGATGTACGCACCACACAATTCTACACGGTAGCCTTCGACATCGTGTGCCCCAACTGCTATGACAATGCCATTACCAAGCAACTCTACCTGCAGGACGAAACGGCCGTCTGCAACCGGTGCAAGCGCCACTACGACCTGAGGAACAATGGTATCGTCACCGAGGGCGGCAAAGGGCGTAAGCTCTTCCGCTACCGCATGACCTACACACCAGCGCAAGACGTAGTAGTCATAAGTAACTAATTCTACTTTTGGAAATATAAGTGGGAGATAAACTTTAATCACTAATCGCAAGAAAAACTCTCTAAACAACGTATAGACATGACACACTTTCGGTTCTTTATGATGGTACTGCTTGCACTCATTGGCATGCGGGCAGGCATGGCACAGCGTATTGACACAAAGTACTACTACCGCATTATCAGTGCCAAGACAGGACATCGCGCCGTGGACATACAAGGACAGTCGTCCTACAACGACCAGCCACTTGTCATCTGGACAAATGTGCCTTCGCGCACCACGCAGGACTGGGAGTTTCGTGCTGTAGGCGACTACTACCAGATTCTCTCACGCCACGGCGGTTGGGCAATCCACGACCAGATGGACGGAGACGCCACAGAGGCTTCAGGATGGTTGCCACTCATCATCGTGGCTCCCGATGAAACTTCCGACCGCCAGCTATGGAAGATTGTAGCGCAGAGCAACGGACAATATAACTTAAAGAACAAGGCCACCGGACATATCTTCAACGTCAACGGAGGTACCGATGAGGACGGCACAAACGTCATCGGCTACACTTCAAACGAGAAGGACGCTACAAGTACGAACCGCCTTTGGACTTTCGAGCAACAGACCGATACCGTGGAGCTGCAGCAAACGACACCAACCGACCCCACCGACCCTGAGCAAGGCGACGGCACCATGAAACGCCTCACCAACCTGCCTCATATCTATATCAACACCGACGGCGGAGCAGCCATCACCTCAAAGAAGACCTTTATCCCAGCTACGCTGTACTATATTGACGAGCAGGACAAGGTAACGGAATATAGCCACATGGAGATTCGCGGACGCGGCAACTCCACATGGAACCGCAACCCTGCGAAAAAGCCCTACCGCATACGCTTTGCCCAGCCAGAACAGTTCCTTGGCGAAAGCCACGCCACGGCGCGCAATTGGACCTTGATGGCAAATGCCTATGACAAGAGCCTCATCCGAAACGCGCTGACTACGGAACTGAGCCGATTTGTAGGACACCCCTTCAGCGTGGCGGCAAAGTTTGTGGACGTGACGCTGAATGGTGAGTATATTGGTACCTACCACATCTCCGACCACCCTGAAGCCGCCCCTGGACGTGTAGAACTGAAAGATGGGGGAACAGGAACGGACGTGAGCTACTTCCTTGAAGTGGACGGCTATGCTGAACACAACTGGTTCTCAACCTCAGGCCTTGGCGTCAAGGTGCGCATACACACCCCCAAAGACGACCTCACAACCAATCAGAAATCCTATATCCAGTCACAGGTAAACGCCTTTGAGACAGCCCTGATGGGCAACGACTTCAAAGACCCTGAGAAAGGCTACCGCCAATACGTGGACAGCGTCTCCCTTGCCAACTGGTTTTGCGCAAACGAAATCTGCGCCAACTACGACGGTTATTGGAGCCTGTACTTCTACAAGCAGGCTGGCGACAAGCATTTCTACTTCGGCCCCATGTGGGACTACGACATCGCCTATAGCAACGACAGCCGTCCCGGCGACACGGCCGAGCAACTCATGAGCAACTGCGGCGCAGAGCTTGACAAGGCCGGACGCTGGGTGAACCGCATGTGGGAAGACCCCTGGTTCCAACGCCTCGTAAACCGCCGTCTGAAAGAAATCATGGACGCCGGTGTGGAACAGTTCCTACTCAGCAAAGTAGATAGCCTCGCCACTCTCGTGAACGAGTCGCAGGCGTTGAACTACAAAAAATACGGCATCGCCACAAAGACCTACACCGAGCGCGTCCTCCACAACACCTACGAAGAGTATATCGAAGACCTCCGCAGCTTCATACGCCGTCACTGCAAGTACCTACCCGATGCTTTTGCCGAGAAAGCCGGCATCACGCCCGAACCGGAGGCCTTCGCGGCAGATCCCGCACGCTACTACAAGATACGTTCCGTCCGTAGTGAAATCTTCTGGGACGTACGCGGCGCACAAAGCGCGGAAAACGCCGTGATCGTCGTCTGGGCGACCGACGCCACGCACAATACGCAGAAATGGATTTTCCGCCAAGTAGGCGACTACTACCAGATTCTCACCCACGACGGCAAGATGGCCATCACTGACGCTTCGCCTGCTGGCACGACAGCCACCTCCACAACGAGTGCCAACCTGAGACTCACGATGCCCGATGACACCAATGCCCATCAGCTGTGGACAGTTGTGCCGCAAGCACAACGCCGCTACAACCTTATCAATCAGGGCAGCGAGCGCACTGCAAACCTCGACGGTGGTTCGACGGCCAACAACACACGCGTCATATCCTATGCTACAGACGAGGCAAAAAACAAGACGGGGCAAAACCGCCTCTGGTATATAGACGAAACGGGAGAGACATTTGTCCTTGACGACATCGGCATCACTTCTACGGCCAGTCATCAAAAGCCTGCCATCTATGACCTGCAGGGACGCCACATACACAATACCGCTTCCTCAAGAGGCGTATTCATCGTAAACGGGAAGAAATTGATTCTATGATGGACACCGCATTCATCCGTACCTCCCTCATGCTCGGCCCTGACGCAATGGAACGCTTGCGCCAGAGCCGAGTGTGCGTCTTCGGCATCGGCGGCGTGGGCGGCCACGTGGTAGAAGTGCTCGCCCGCAGCGGCGTGGGGGCTATCGACCTCGTGGATGCCGACGTGGTGGACATCACCAACCTCAACCGCCAGATTATCGCCCTTCGCAGCACACTCGGACGGCCGAAGGTCGAAGTGGCCGCCGAGCGCATCCGCGACATCAACCCCGACTGTCAGGTCACCCCCCACCGCATGTTCTACCTCCCCGAGAACGCCGAGACCATAGACCTTGCCGCGATGGATTACGTCGTGGACTGCATCGACACCATGACTGCCAAGCTCGACATTGTGCGTCGCTGCCACGAGTATGGCGTCCCCGTCATCAGCAGTATGGGGACGGCCCGCAAGCTGCAGCCCGAGCTCCTCCGCGTCTCCGACATCACAAAGACCCACACCGACCCTCTCGCCCGCGTGCTGCGCCGCAAACTTCGCGAGATGGGCATTCCCCACCTCAAATGCGTATGGAGCACGGAAGCTCCATGCCCCTGTCCCCCCGACACCCCCCTACCCTCCAACGCCTTCGTGCCTGCCACCGCCGGCCTTCTCCTCGGCAGCGAAGTCGTCCGAGACCTTTGCAGCTCCATAGCATAAACGTTTTTTCGCCCGAAAAACTGCTACCTCTGCTACCCCGAGCCCGTATATTCTTGTCTATCAGGACTTTCATGGGCTATGCGGGGTAGCAGTAGGTAGCAGTAGAAGGGGGCGGAAGGGGTGCTTAGCGTGTCGCGAGGTAGTAGCAGGAACGCCCTTTGTGGCGCGCAAAGCGTATTCCAGGCGCGAAATGAAGGAAGCGGCCCAGTTTCAGGGTTGTTTCATTGCGCAAAGGTGCCTTTGTGCGCGCTCGGATGGTGCTTAGGATGTCGCTGGCGGAGAACCATTGCCCTTCGCCGGTCGCCTCGGGAATGCGGAAGCATTCGTAAAAGCGCTCTTCCAGTTCGCTACGCGCGCGGAAATTGTCGTTGGTCTGCGTGTAGATGGCTTCCTCTTCCTTCCCGAACCATGTGCGCTCGCCACTGGCGATGGCTTCAAGCGCCTGGTCGTAGAGCGCGGCGTAGTCGGTGGCATTGAGGATGCTGCGGTCTACTTCGCGAATGATGTTCAAGCAGATGAAGCGCCGCGAACCGGAGATGTCGGAGAGCACTTCGGGGAGGTTGCTTGTGGCGATGAATGATGCCATGCGCCGTTGTCCTGCATAGGTCTGCGTATAGGCCTGACGCCCCGTGACACGCCCCATCTGCATGAGGGTCTTCAGAAATCCTTCCTGGCAGAAGCGGCTTATCTGGTTGAACTCGTCGAAGTTGACCAACAGGTAGTGTGGAAGTGCCTTGACGACTTCCTGCTTGCGGCCGAAGTCGAGCCAGTCACAGTATCCCTCGGAGAGTTCGGGCGGAAGGATGCGGCGGCAGAAAGTGGACTTTCCTGTGCCCTGTGCGCCTACGAGCAGGGGGGCGACGGCATTGGGGCTACCCCCGTTCGTGGGTAGCCAGCCGGCTACCATGGCGAGAAACCAGCGACGGAAGAGGTGGGGCCAGTGAGGATTGTCTGTGGGCACGGCTTGTGAGAGTTGGCGTATGTGGTCGGTGTGGCCGTCCCAGCATCCGCGGACACGACGCAGATAGTCGGTCACGGGGTCGAAGACAGGGAGGTTGAGGGTGTTGATCTGTTGTTCCACTTGCGTGCCGCGCACCCTCATGCCCATCATGAAGGCATCGGTCAGGATGTCGTTCGTGAGGTATTTCGTCACAGGCTTCCACTTTGCATCAGTAGTCAGGCGGCAACGGTACTCCAGGCTACCCGAGAGACGATTGAAACGGAAGGCATAGGTCGTGTCGATGTACTTTTGCAAACGATAGGTCGCTTCTTGCAGATGGTTTTCGAACGTTGCCGGGATGGTGGGGTATGGCTTAGGCTTGTAGACGGTGGGGGAACGCTGCGGAAGGCATTCGGCCACGAGCACTTTCGCGTCGGGATTGAAGTAGGTGCTTTCATCGTGGGTGAGGAGAAAGTGCTGGAGTTCGTCATCGCGCAAAGGAAATACCTTGACGCTCAAGGTGTCGGCAAGACGGTCGGCCACAAAGGCATGTGCCAGGCGGTGGAAACTGCGTATCTCCTCGTCCTTGCGGGGGAGGCTACCATCACGCCGGCTGACGCGCACGAGCACGATAAGTCCTTGCCCGTCGGCACTGATACAGCACAACAGGACTTCGGGGATTTTCGCGACCTTGCCTTTAAGGAGAATGCCTCTATCCAAGTTTCCAGTGCGTATCTCTACCGCCACGATGCCATTGTAGCGGATACGCTGCAGAGTGCCGTCACTTGCTCGCATGAGTTCTACTGCGGGATAGAACGAGTGAAGCTTTTCGGCCGAGGGATAGTTCACGTTGCGACCGTATTTTGCCACGGCTCTTCTCAGTCCGCGGATGCGACGTGCCGTGCGCCCGCCGTTGCGCATGGCTTCAGCAAGTTGCCCGAGGCTCAGATGGCGGCAACGGAGGCCGCCCTTTTCTTTTGTCAGAGATGTTTTCATGAGTTTTTAGTTGTTTATTGGTTTGGTGGTTTTTAGGGTTTCAGGGAGAGGACCATGTCACTCGTCACTCGTCACGTAATCGATTCCGAAGGCTTGGGAATAGATTCCGAAGGCTTGGGAATGCATCGCTTAGCCCTCCGTCGGGAAATCCTCCTCGTAGCGGTCGCAGGCGAAGGGGAAGCCGATGCCCTCACACTGCAGACAACGTGCAAAATAGTCGTGCAGCGTGGGCGGGATGGGCTTTTCGCCACGCACGTACTGGTAGTAGTACGTCTTGCCAAGCTCATGGCGCCAACGACGAGTGAGGCGTTTCCAAATGCCTGTGGGCAATTGATCCAGGCATCGG
>JAFSQD010000058.1 GCA_017446765.1 Alloprevotella sp. | reverse complement strand
TATGAAGCGACACGCTAAGGGTCTTTTGGCATGAAAAAGTGAAGCTGAACGCGCATTTCTCGCGGCTGCGATGGAGGAAACATGCCGTTGATGGGCCGGAAATCGCCCGTTTTTCGCATCGCATGTCGCGATGTGGTACGCCAAGCCCGCTTTTTCTACGTCCCACTGCTACCTACTGCTACCCGAGCCATTGCCGTAAATGTTTGTTTATAAGCACCATGCAAGGATAAGGTAGCAGATGTAGCAGTTTTCTGCATGAAAAAAGATTCCCATTTTATCCCAAATTATATTCCGTATAGGGTATGTTCTATAACAACCTACTAAACTCGGATAAAGAACATACGTTTAGGCCCTACCCGCAAAAAATCCTGAAAAATTGCCCGCTGTATGGATTTAATGCGTATTTTTGCGCTTGCTTTCCCAAATATGGGCAAGAACAATCCGTATCTATACAAACTAAACATACATAATAAAAACTTAAAAATGAAGAACTTCTCTTTCACCACGCTTGCCCTTGCCGCCTTGATGGCTTTCGGTGTGAGCAGCGCGAAAGCGCAAATTGGTAAGGGGTACGACGTGCAGCCCATGGCGCCCGAAGTGGCCGACATGTGCAACCAAGTGATCGACTTGCAGCTGGAAGACCCCGAAAAAGGAAACAAGATCTTCAGCAAGGTGCTGAAGAAAGTCAGCAAGGACAAGGAACAGCTCATCAGCGTGGGCGACTTCTTCCTTGATAAGAAGGTGTACCAGGTGGCAAAGATGTGTGCCGACCAGTGCTATAAACTTGACCCCAAGTACATCCCCGGCCTCATGTTTGCCGGACTCGTCAACAAGTCGCGCGGTTTTGCCACGGGCAACGAGACCTTCTTCGGCCTTGCCGGACAGAAGTATGACGAAGTGCTGGCCATCGACTCCACCAATGTGGACGCCCTGCGCCAGAACGTGACCATCTACAAGAAAATCAACCCCTACACGGCCGTTGAATTCTTGAAGAAGATTGCCGCCGTCAACCCCAGCGACTACACCGTCGAGCAGGACCTCGGCGACATCGACTATGACCTGAAGCAGTACAGCACCGCCCGCGAGCACTACAAGAAGTACTTCGAGACATGCCCGCAGGGCGAATGGGATCAGCTGGCCGCCCAGAACTACGCCATCTGTATATCCTCTGCCCGCGACTTTGCCGAGCTTGGCGACGTATGCCGCGGCTTCAGCGCAAAGTGGAACAAGGACATGGTGTTCAAGCGCATGGTGTTCCTCTCCGACGTATTCACGGGCGAGACCGAAAAGGCCGCCGAGAGCGTGAAGTACATCACGAATCAGGAATATGCCGACAGCCTCTATGGCAACCTCGACTACAACCCCGCCATGGCCTACTTCAAGAGCATCGGCGACAACGAGAACGCCCTGAAATATGCCCTCAAGCTCATCGAGGTTGACCCTGAAAACGTCAACACCTGGGCTGAAGTGGCCAGCCTCTACCTCGTGAACGGCCAGAACGACGAGGCCATCGAGGCCTACAAGAAGTTCTTTGCAGGTGCCAAGGACATCATGCCCGACGACTACTACCGCTTCGGCCGCGCCTACTACTCCGCGAGCCGCGCCGAGGGCATCACCCCCGAGAAGCAGGCTCAACTGATCCAGGAGGGCGACGCTGCATTTCAAAAAGCCATTGAGCTGGACAAGGCCGAAGGCAACGACAACTACGCCGCCGGCTTCTGGCGTGCACGCCTCCACATGACATCACAGACCACGCCTCAGGAAGAGGCTAAGGATGCCTTCCTCGACCTGCTGGCACAGCTGGGCGAATACAACGAGGACGACGTGGAGGCCTACCGCACGACAGCCTACAACTACCTCGTATGGTTCTACGCCCAGAACGACGACAACGAGACGGCCCTGAAGTATGCCAACGAATGGTTGAAGTTCCAGCCCGACAACGAGACGGCTGCTAACTACAAGAGCATCCTTGAACAGTAATACGGACACACAACACACCAACCATACAACCATGAAATTGAATAAAATCATCGTTGCTGCTGCCATCGCCCTGTGCGGTGTCGGCCAAAGCCTTGCCCAGTCCCTCTCGCCCTCCACAAAGTGGCATTGGAACGAAGGTACCCTCGTCGTTGATACGCCTGCTCGCCCTGCCGGCCAGCAGCACGTACTCGGCCTCACCGTCCCCAAGATGCAGAACGTGCGCGTGGCTTTCGTGGGCCTCGGCATGCGCGGCCCCGGTGCCGTGGAGCGCTTCTGCCTCATCCCCGGCGTGGAAATCGTAGCCCTCTGCGACTATGAGGAAGGACGCGCCATGCGCATGCAGCAGTTCCTCCGCAAGGCAGGCCTGCCCCCCGCCACCATCTACAGCGGCGCAAAAGGATATGAAGAGCTTTGCGCCCGCCCCGACATTGACCTCGTCTATGTGGCCACCGACTGGGACCCCCACTTCCCCGTGGCAAAGTGTGCCCTCGAAAACGGCAAGCACACGGCCATCGAAGTGCCCTCTGCCATGAACCTCGAGCAGTGCTGGGAACTCATCAACTTGAGCGAAAAGATGCGCAAGCACTGCATGATTCTTGAAAACTGCTGCTACGACTGGTTCGAGCTCCGCACGCTCAACATGGCACAGTCTGGCGTCTTTGGCGAAGTGCTCCATGGCAAGGGAGCCTACATCCACAACCTCGACCCCTTCTGGGACTACTACTGGAAAAATCCCGACGGGAGCGATCCCGACCGCCTCGGATGGCGCATGAAGTACAACATGGAAAATCGCGGTGACGTCTATGCCACCCACGGCCTCGGTCCCGTAGCCCAAGCCATGGACATCCACCGCGGCGACCGCATGAAGACACTCGTTGCCATGGACACGAAGGCTGCACACGGTCCCGACTGGGTGGAAGCCAAGACCGGCAAACGACCCACGGAATACCGCAATGGCGACCACACCACCACCCTCATCCGCACGGAGAACGGCAAGGTCATCGAGATTCAGCACAACGTCATGAATCCCCAGCCCTACAACCGCCTTTACCAGCTCGTGGGCACGAAAGGCTTTGCAGACAAGTATCCCATGCGCGACAATGGCGACGGACGCGGATATGCCCTCGACGCTTCCCAGCTCAAGGCCAGCGGCGTGACGCCCAATATTGACGACCTCAACAGCCACGACTACATGCCCTACGAACAGCAGGTAGCCCTCCAGGAGCAATACGAAAGCCCCATCATCAAGAAGTATGGCGAGCGCGGCCGCAAGCTGGGCCACGGCGGCATGGACTTCATGATGGACAGCCGCCTTGTATATTGCCTCCAGAACGGCCTGCCCCTCGACATGGACGTCTACGACCTGGCCGAATGGTGCTGCCTGGCCGAACTGGGCACGCTCTCCATGGACCACAACTGCTGTGCCGTTTCCGTCCCCGACTTTACGCGCGGATATTGGAACGTACAGAAAGGCTACAAGCACGCCTATGCCGCCGACGAGGCTGAGACCGAGGCCATAGCCGAAAAGGTGACTGCCGCACAGAAGAAGCTCGGCGAAGAAGCTTGGAAGGAATACGACGCAGCTCAGACCACGGCCGAAAAGAATGTCGTGGCCCAGAAGTACGCCGTACTCGCACAAGCCGAAGTGGAAGCCGCACTCAACGGCGGTAAGGTGAGCAAGGAAACAAAGATGGCCGCCAAGAAAGCCAAGAAGGCAGGCCGCCGATAAACCAGCCCCCCTTCATCCTTTCAGCGCACTCCGCATGCAAGCGCATGCGAGGTGCGCTGAAACGTAAAAACTACAAAAAGAAAACTATGACGAACAAAATGAAAAAGCTATTCACCCTCCTCGTCCTCTGCGCCGTCGTCCTCACGGGCACAGCCCAAAGCGACCTCTACTCCTACAAAAAGCTTGAAAAGGCCTACCGCTACCGTGTCTACCTAAAAGACAAGAAGAACTCGCCCTACAGCGTGAAGCGTCCCGCCGAATTTCTCTCCCAGCGCGCCCTTGAGCGCAGAGGACGCTATGGCATCAAGGTGGACAAACATGACCTTCCCGTATCGCCCAACTACCTCCAGGTACTCCGCGACCGCGGACTGAAAATCCACAACGTCAGCAAGTGGCAGAACACGGCGGTGGTCGAGACAACCGACACGACACTCATGGATGCCGTGCGCCAGATGGCATTCGTGACAGGTGTCGTGAAAGTGTGGGTAGGCCCCGACTCCGTGCTCGTCTACGAGCAACCCGACCGAAGGAAGAAGGTCAAGAATACCCGCGAAGACCTTGTAGAGTACTACGGAAGCGCGGCCGACCAGGTGAAAATGCTCAACTGTCACCTTCTCCACGACGCAGGCTTCCGCGGCCAGGGCATGCTCATCGGCATCCTCGACGGAGGCTTCAACAACGCGGACGTCATCACGGGCTTCAACAGAGCTAACATTTTGGGGACTCGCAACTTCGTGGACCCCACAATCGATGTCTACTCCGAAAACTCCCACGGCATGATGGTACTCTCCTGCATCGGTGCCAATACGGAGGGCAACCTCGTGGGCACAGCCCCCGAGGCACAGTTCTACCTCATACAGACTGAGGACGGACGCTCCGAGCAACTCGTTGAGGAAGACAACTATTGCGCCGGACTCGAATACGCCGACTCGCTGGGCTGCGACGTAGTGACGGCATCACTCGGCTACTACAAGTTCGACTATCCCGAAATGAACCACCCCTACTCTGCCCTTGACGGCAAGACTGCCATCAACAGCCGTTCGGCCTCCATGGCAGCTTCCCGCGGCATCCTGCTACTCAACTCTGCCGGCAACGAGGGCAACGACCAGTGGAAGAAAATCGGCTTCCCCGCCGACGCGAAGGACATCCTGGCCGTGGGTGCCGTGAAGTCAGACAGCCTCAACACGGACTTCTCCTCGCTGGGCTACTCGGCCGACGGACGCGTGAAGCCCGATGCCATGGCAATGGGTGCATCTGCCGCCGTCTACAGCACGCGCGGCACTGTCACCACAGCCGACGGCACCAGCTTTGCCTGCCCCATCCTCTGCGGAGCCGTCACCTGCCTCTGGCAAGCCCACCGCGACAAGACGCCCGTAGAAATCATTAATGCCGTACATCGTGCCGGCCACTATGCCGACCGTCCCAACGAAGTCTTCGGCTACGGCATCCCCGACCTCTGGAAAGCCCATCAGCTCCTGCTGAAGAAGTAGTAGGAGTTGACATTGTTTCCCACAGACCCAAAGGCGCATACCGTTTAAGATATCGTGTATGCGCCATCTTTTGTGAATAACCCAAGTTTCGGAAGTAAAAATGGGAGTTAAAGGTGAAGTAAAAATAGAGTCATTTGTAAGCAGACCACAATGAGAGCCACCATCCCCTACGTAGAACACAAGTTTGAGGAGTTCAACCGCCAAATGTTTGGCGGAAAGTTGCCGCATACGCCTATAGAGCTGAGCCACGCAAAGACCTTTCTGGGGCAGTGTGTCTTCAAAAAGAGGCGGAGTCTATTTGGCCGCACGGAATTCTACGACTTCCGTCTGCGCCTCAATGCGCGTCCCGACCTGGAGGAGCACAAACTGGAGGACGTCATCATCCACGAGATGATACACCTCTACATCGGCATCCACCAGCTGGAGGACACTTCAGCACATGGGCCACTGTTTCGTAAGATGATGGACGACATCAACAAGCGATTCGGACGACACGTCACAGTCTCACACAAAAGTACCGAGGCCTCGCGCGAACAAATGGCGGACACGCGCCGACGGTGGCACGTCGTGGCTGTAGTCGGATTCCATGATGGGCGCACCGGCATCAAGGTGCTGCCACGCATCGTACAGAGAATCTGCCACTATTATCGCAGCGTCCTGAGCAGTCGCGAGGTGCAAGGGGTGAAGCTCTACATGAGCAACGATACTTTCTTCAACCGTTTCCCAAATTCCTCAGCACTGAAGGTGCACTTCATGGATCCCTCTGTGCTTTCAGAACATCTTACTGGAGCCGAGCGCATGGAATGTGACGGACAAACAATCAAACGACATATCTCATCATGACTAACGATAAACCATACACACCCCACCCTATCGACACTTCGGAGATTGCGCTTCCCGAGGACTTGCAGCCACTGGCCGAAAAATTGGCGCAAAACGTACACGAAGTGTGGGCTCAGCAGCGCATCCGCGAGGGATGGACCTACGGATGCGAACGCAACGACGAGAAAAAGAAGCACCCTTGTCTCGTCCCCTACGAGGAACTCCCAGAAACAGAAAAGGACTACGACCGTCACACTTCGCAGGAGACGTTACGCCTCATCCTGAAACTAGGATTTAGAATAGAAAACCCCACCTTACCCCTCCCAAAAAGGGAGGGAGGTGAGATAGTCAAGGGGGCAGAGAGAAGTGACAAGCGATAGGTACCTTTCCCTTAAGGTATGTTCTTCAATCACGACAAAACGAATTTATAGAACATGCCTTAAAAAACCTACCAACCTGAAAACCTACTTCGACAGCGTGAGCCCGAAGTTGATGCCGCCGCCAAAATCGCCGGCACGTGTGTCGGAATGAGGCATAAGAAGGAACTTTTTGCCGTCCTTTTCCACCATGTAACTCCGTATACCATCGCTCTTGAGTTGCTCGGCCGACAAGTTGTTCCCACTGAATACGTGGCTCATCTTCACGCCTTTTGCCTCCAATACTTCAGCCACCTTCCGATGGAGGGCCGTAAGGTCGGCATCAGTCACCTCATGGTCGCGGAAGAACGCCATGCGGATGGAGCCGCCGTTCGTGCCTTCCTTTAGTTCGACAATGCGAACGCCGGGCAGGCCTTGCAGGTCGGCTGCCGTCAACCCGAGAGCCTCAATGCTGCCTTCCGTAATCTGCTGGTTCTCTACAGGGTTCAGCGCAATGCGGAAGTTGTATTCAATGAAGTAGCTGTCATCTTTCTCCTGTACCTCGTAGGCTGGATTTACCTCGTCCGCGTAATAGTCCATCGTGTCGTTGTTCTTGAAGTTGAAATAGAGTTGCAGGCACATGTCCTTTCCCTCCCCTTTCTGATAAAGGAACACGTCCTCCGAAGCTCTCTTCTCGAGAATCTCCTGGTTGCGGGCTGTCAGTCGGAAACCCTTCGCCTTGAGAGCCTTCACGTAGGCCAGCACCTCGTCACGCGTCACGCCTTTATAGAAAACTTCATACTGGAAGGTACCCTCGTTCTGGAAGTTAGTAAAAGTTATCTTTCCCTGGGTATGCATCTCGTCAATGCCATACTTGTCATAGATGGCAGCAGGCCAAGTCCCATCCTTCAAGCCTTCAACAATTGATGTCGAGCTTCCGTCTGTACTTTCTGATCCTTTTCCATTTCCTACTCCGCAAGATGCCAGCAGCGTGAGGCCGGCCATGCACAAGATTGCAAATGAATGTTTTTCCATGATTACTGTGTGTTTTGTGTGATTATTGAGATTAACAAATTCTGAGAGCGAAGATAGGCAAGACCCCCAAATGGGCAAGTATTTCGTGCACTGTTTTGCCAGAAATCAGTACATTTGCTGCGGGAAACGGCTCCCACATCACGGAAAACGGGCAAATGCCCCCTATAGGCATGTCGGGCAGACAGATAGGTCCTCCCCTACGACGCATGAACAAAATATCCCTCTTCGAATTAGGCGAGATGGTCCGCGAAGTGATACGTCTCTCAATGGACGAGGCCTACTGGGTCGTGGCCGAAGTGAGCGAGCTGCATACTGCAGCCAACGGCCATTGCTACATGGAGCTTATTGAGAAAGACCCCTCAGGACGCGGGCTGCGGGCAAAGGCTCCTGCGCACGTATGGCGCCAGACGTGGCCGCTGTTACGCATGCACTTCGAAGACCAGACCGGACAACGGCTCTCGGCGGGCATGAAGATTCTGGTGCAGGCCAAAGTGGAGTTTCACGAGCTCTATGGTTACAGCCTCAACATTGTCGACATCGACCCTACCTACACGCTGGGCGAAATGGCGCAACGCCGACAGGAGATACTCCGTCAGCTGGAGGCCGACGGCGTGCTCGAAATGAACAAAGAACTCCCCCTTCCCCGCCCTATCCTGCGCATTGCCGTCGTTTCAAGTGCCTCGGCGGCGGGCTACGGCGACTTCATGAAGCAGCTTGAGGCATCTCCCTACCGCTTTGAGGTCAGTTTGTTCCCTGCCGTGATGCAGGGCGACAGCGTGGAGGGGAGCATTGTCGAGGCTTTGGACGCCATCGCCGCCCGTTCTGACGACTTTGACTGCGTCTGCATCCTTCGTGGCGGCGGTGCCGTGAGCGACCTGCAGGGGTTTGAGTCGTACCTGCTGGCTGCCAGCGTGGCACAATTTCCCCTACCTGTACTGACAGGCATAGGCCATGAGCGCGACGACACGGTCGTGGACTTCGTTGCCCATACCCGCCTGAAGACACCCACAGCCGTGGCGGCCTTTCTCATTGAGACACGACGCGAGGAGGTGCGGACCATCAATGATTTGGAAACACGCATCATGGGAAGCGCACGCCTGCGGATGCACCGCGAGCGGGAACGCTACTCTTTGGCCTCACGTCAACTACAGTTTGCAGCGTCGCAGTTTGCCTCTTGCGGCCGCGAACGCCTCTTGCGCCTTCAAAGTCGTATGGAGATGTCGGCTCGCAGTTGTATTGAAGCCGAGCGGACACGCCTCGAACGTCTGACCGAACGCATCCCCAATGTCATCGCCTCACGCATGGAGCGCGAGCACAACCGCCTCGACATCCTCGAAAAGCAATTTGCCATGGCCAGCCCCGAACGCATACTTGCCTTGGGCTATAGCATCACGACGCTGAACGGCCGCATACTTCGCAACGCCGATGACGTGCAAGCTGGCGACATCCTCGAAACATGTCTCCAGAGCGGTACCTTCAGGAGCCGCGTGGAAACGGCAAACACCGACGCACCATGATACTCTATTTTTCTGCTGCCGGCAACAGCCGCCACGTTGCTGAGCGCCTGGCCGAAGCGGTCGGTACGAAAGCACAAAGCGTCGAGCGTTTTCTAAATGAAAACGGCGAAGCCGACATCGTGCTTAGGTGCAGCGATGAGGAAGTCTTCGGCCTCGTCTCGCCCACCTACTTCTGGGGCTTGCCGCGCATTGTGGAGCGTCTGCTGCGGCGACTTAGCGTGGAGGGCAGTGGCTACCGCTTCTTCGTAACCACCTACGGCACAACGACAGGTCAAATCGGAACCTTTGCCCAGCGCCTTGCCCGCGAGCATGGTTGGGCATTCGATGCTTTCTTCAGCGTCCGCATGCCCGACGTGTGGACACCCATGTTCGACCTCTCCGACAAAGCGAAGGTCAATCGCCGCCTTGAGAAGGCCGAACACGAACTCACCGCAGTGGCAAAGGCCATCCTCGCCCGCAAAACGGGCAACCACATTCACCACCGCGTGCCATTGTTCCTATCGCGACTCTACCATTGGTATGGTTTCAGCCACTACACCAC
>JAFSQD010000057.1 GCA_017446765.1 Alloprevotella sp. | reverse complement strand
TATGAAGCGACACGCTAAGGGTCTTTTGGCATGAAAAAGTGAAGCTGAACGCGCATTTCTCGCGGCTGCGATGGAGGAAACATGCCGTTGATGGGCCGGAAATCGCCCGTTTTTCGCATCGCATGTCGCGATGTGGTACGCTAAGCCCGCTTTTTCTACGTCCTTCTGCTACCTACTGCTACCTCGCCTTAGGGGGTAACACACTGACAATAAGAAAACTACAAATGCCGGGTAGCAGATGTAGCAGTTTTCTTTATGAAAAAAGTTGTAAAAAACAGGGAGCCTTACGGGTACGGCATTTCCCCCAAAGAACTCGATACCAGACTAAAAGTCAGCCTTTTATGGCAAATATGTTAATCTCCCAAGGCTTCGTGGAGGATGTCTTTGTAGGCAGCATAGACATGTTCGATGTCGAAAACCTGCTCTCCTAAACGTCGGCTGGCGAGCGAAAAGAATTCCTTATCCTGATCGGAGAGTTCCAGATAGCGAATGCAGGCATCGGCAAGGGATTGTGCATCGCGGGGCTTTGCGAGGAAGCCGTTGACACCCTCAATGACCATCTCGCGGCATCCGGAAATATCGCTGGCAATGATGGGTTTACCCATGGCGAGACCCTCCATGAGCGAACGGCTCATGCCTTCGTGGTAGCTGGGAAGCACGACGACGGTGCCAGGACGTCCTTCCACGCCAACGACGTTGTCGGTAGCACCCAGATACTCAATGGCACCGCTGTCTACGTCCTCGGTCACTTGCTCAAGCGAAACGTAGAGGGGATACTTGGGGTCGATGCTGCCAAGGAGCTGGAACCGCACGTCGGGATACTGGGCACGGACGATGCGTGCGGCCTTGACAAACTCGTAGTAGCCTTTGTCCGCGAGGACGCGAGCCACAAGGAGGAAGCGCGTACGAGGCGATGTATTATTCTTGAAGGGATAGGCCTTGAGGTCGACACCTTCGCCTCCCTTGAGCCAGATGGTCTTCTCGACCGTGGAGAAGCGCTTCCGGATAACGTAGTCGTAGTTTTCACGACTGAGGGTGAAGACGCTGGAGGCGTGACATACTGCCTTTCGGTACATGTAGTTGGCAATGTGCTGCATGAGCCCCCCCTCTGAGAAGGCATAGCCGAGGCCTGCTATCATGGCCGTGTTGGGAATGCCAAGACGTGTGGCAGCCACGGTGCCGTAGATATTCGGCTTGATGGAATAGTGGAAGATGTAGTCGGGGCGTTCCTTCTTGTAGATGCGAAGGAGGGAGCGATAGTAGGCGTAGTCGCGGAAGGGATTGGTGCCACAACGGTCCATCTTCACCGGAATGAAGCGTACGCCCTTGGGCAGGTGGCTGAGCGTAGCACCAAACTCGCCTTGCTTGGGCGCAATTACAATAATCTTATACCCCTCCTTATGGAGACGTCGGATGACAAATCCACGGAAGTTCATAAGATCATAGAGGTGGTTGCCACAGAATATGATCTTCTTGCGTTTCGGAGAGGCCTTCATTCGTCGAAGAAGTACTTGCTTGAACTGATAGAAAGGCTCACATCTTGTCCTTTCAACTTTTTTAACGTTCCACTTCGCCTTTTATTGTGTCCTCGTAGAATTTTACCAACGTTTTTGCCGTTTGCGACACGTCGTATTGGTTGGCGCGCGTCAGGCAATAGTTGGCCGCACGGGCATAGGCTGCGGAATCGGCGCGCAAAGATAGTACTTTTTTCGCAAGTGCCAAGTCATCGTCAGAAATAAATAGCAACTCGTCGTTCCCTACTACGCCCGAGAGCCCTTCCACGTCGGAAGCGAGCACGGGACGCCCAGAGGCCATACCCTCGACGGCTGCCAGACCGAAACCTTCCCAATGGGATGACATCACGACTACGTCCGCAAGGCGAAGCAGGGAGGGCACATCGCTCTGACGGCCTAAGAAGTGCACGCGCCCGCCCACGCCGAGCGAAGCGGCCAACTGACGGCATGTCTCGAGGCGAAGGCCATCGCCCACAAAGGCGGCATGGACATCCTCGGGCAGGTGGGTGAGCGCTCGCAGGATGCAGTCTTGGTTTTTCTCCTCACGAAAGAGGGCTACTTGCATCAAGAGAAAAGCATCCTTAGGAATGCTAAGGGCGGCCCTGGTGAGCGAAGGCACGGCATGCGCAAAGCGGCTCACCCGAATGCCGTTGCCAACGAGGCGCAGGGGAAGACGCCCTTTCGTCCGCTGGCGCATAAACTCTACCACGGCGGGAGAGATGCATGTAGCCGCATCATAGCGGCGATAGGCCTGGCGGTCGGTCCACGTCGTAAGACGATAGCGACAACGGGCATTGAAGTTGCTGTGCTCGGTGGTGACGAAGACCGCCTTGGTGCGCGTCAGGTTGCGCGCCAAGGCCACCCAATACTGCGAGGGAAAGAGATGGACGTGCACGACGTCGCACCTGTGCAGGTACTTGCGCAGGCGCAGGACGTTTCGCGGGTCATACTGATGAAGACCTGTCGAAAAGAGAGGCACACCGGCGGCCTCCAGCTCCGCGGACAAAGCGGTATGTACAGGATTCAGCGTCACGACGGTGACATTGTGCCCCTCGGCCTGCTGCTCAATAGCGATATCGGTGACAAGGCGCTCGGCACCTGCCAGCTGCAAGGAATTTATGACGTGGAGAATGAACATACCTTAAGAAACAAGCGGTTAGAGAAAGTGAACAGTCAGAAGGGGAAGGCGCTCGGTATCTACTCCCTTAATCTTTCTTCTCACTGCACACCAGGGGTCTGACGAGGAGTTTCACAAACAATATGCGATGTCGGCCGAAAAGCGTGAAGCCGTCAAGGAAAATGTGGAATGCGTTTGAGAGTCGGCTACGTCCTTCGTAGGCAAAAAAGCGGCGAAAGACATCTTTCACATCGGGAGCCATCAGAGACTCGTTCTTTTCGTAAAAACTGTGGATGGCACGCAGGTGGAGCGGGTCGAGAACCACCTTACCTCGGCTGAAGAACTTTCTGGCCTTTTCCATCATCGTACTGTCAGTATGTCCCGTCACCGTGCCTTCATAGCGGCGGTAAAGCATGAGATGACGCGGCACATAACTCATTTGGCCAAAGGTCATTGCTGCTAAGGTTAGGAGGTGGTCGTGCATGGCTACCACCTCGGGCGTGTGCAGGCAAATTGTGCGGAGGGATGCGTTGAACATAATGGCGCAGCCCTGAACACCGCTGTTGGCAAAGAGCGTGTCGTGCAAATCGCGGAAGATGGCTAAGGTAGCACTGCCACCAATCGTCGCTGTCTCCGGATTGTATACATAGGAATTACACCATACTGCCTGGGGTATGTCGTTGTTGCGCTGACGGATGGCAGCAAAGAGTACTTCGAGCTTGTTTTCAAGCCAGATGTCATCGTCATCACAAAAGATGCAGTATTCAGAACGAGAATGCCGGAGAAGATGGAGGAAGTTTCCCTGTGCAGAACCAAAGCACTGACCGTCCTCGATGATACAACAACGAGGCTCACGGGCAGCAAAGTCCTTGAGAATTTCCATTGTGCTGTCATCGGAACCATCGTCGTGAACGAGAAGTTTCCATTCGGACATCGTCTGGTCCTGCAAAGAGTGGAGTAAGGCTGGAAGATGAGCCTCGGCGTTGTAGGTGGCAAGGAGTATATCTATCATGTGACGCTATCTTCTTTTTTATTCCCGAACCAGAAAGGCACGAGAGCGATGAGTATGTACTGTATGGTGAGGGAAAGGTTGGAGAGCACGTTCTCCTGGACGAATTGCAGAATGAGATAATTAAGGAAGCAGGCGTAGAGGACAAAATATACATTGTCCTTATACTGCCCACGCTTGTAGAGATAACCAAAGAAAAGGCCATAGAACATACCGCCTACAACGACTCCCCACATGCCAAAGTCTGTGTAGAAGGGATAAAGGATGGTATATGTGTTGGTCAGTTCGGGCACCCCCACGAATTTCAAGATGTTACTTGCCGGAGTGATGTCGCTTCCAAAAGCATAGCCGAGGGCATAGAAAAAGCGAAAAACGTGTTCGCCGAAGAAGGACGAACTGGAAGGCTCTGCATAGTAGTCGAAAGCCACACAAGGCGAAAGCGTATAGACTGAGAGCATATCGGCTCCGGAAAAGCCCCCCTCCTGATCCTCAAAGGAACGCATCAGCTGAAACCACATACTAAAGGCGATAAATAGCAGAAGCACCATGATGATGGTACTAACCTTCACTCGCTTGTGCCGATACTGAACGTAGAGGATGGAGATGACCATGACGAAGAAGGTGGTCTTCGACATGGTGGTGAGACCCGATACGACATTAAGGACAATGGCCACAATGCGAAACCAACGCTCCTTGACATACCCTATGGCCAGGATGAGCATGATCGGAGCAATGGGAATGAGATAGGCTGCAAGGCCGAATTCCGGCTTGTCGAAATCGGCCTCTACGGCCGAAAGGCGGATATAGAGGAAAAGGTTAGCCTCGCCACGCTCAATACCATAACGCACAAGAGCGTAGAGCATATAGGGCATCACGAGGAGCGTGATGAGCATATAGACATTGATGACCTTGCGCGAGGGAGTCACGTTGTCCACCATCAGCGGACGCTCGGAGAGAAGACCGCGCTCATCGGGCACAAGGGCGTAGACGGCGTAGGCCACCGTGAGAAAACCCAGACTCCAAAGCGTCATGGCAAGAGGAAAGTCATGGATAATAGGATAGAACGGGGGCTGGCTGACATACATCAGCAACAGGATAGCAAACCACACACCTGGCACGAGCACAAAGGGGGAAAAGAGATCGCCAATGAGATACCACCCCAGAAAAGTCAGACAGCCGACTATGAGAAACGCAATCAGGAGCATGGGCCTTGGGGATTAGCGGTGAGCACGCTGCTGCGACGGCAGGCGGAATACATGAAAAGAAATACGAGACATTCTGTCAGCACAAGAGCCAATGCTGCTCCAGACTCCCTCCACATCCATACGCAGAACAGCATGAGGAGTAGCGAAACCAAAGCCACGATGAAGTATACATTGCGAAACTGACGACGGGTAGCTGCATTGCCAAGGGCAATGAGCCCCATCTGACCATAGACGGCACCAAGACCGATAAAGAGCGGAGCAACGGACATGATGAGCAGTAGCTGCGTGAGGCCATCGTAGCTTGGCCCCAATAGGGAAGGAAGCACAGGCGACATGGCTGCGATGCTGACCGAGACGAAGAGCATTGCCGCAAAGACCAATCGTCGCAGATAGCGAAACGTGCGTAAGCCTTCTGGGCGGTTTTCCACGCTGAGAGCACTGATGCAGGGGAAGAAGGCCTGCGTCAGAGGAACGTATATGATGAAACAAGCCGCACGCATCAAAGCTTCGGCTGACGTATATCGCCCCACTGCGTCGCGCGTACAGAAGAGGGCGAGGATGACAACAAAGAGTTGCGTATAGACACTGGTGGAAGCACGGGAGAGAAATAACGGAAGGCTCTCGGCCGTCTCGCTGCAGACCTCACGCCATGAACATGCCGGCCCTTCCACCAACCGCAATTGCCAAAGCCACACGCAGGAGACAATGGCTGTGAGCAGGTACACTGAGGCCTGAAGAAATGCGGCCAAAGCGCTGTCGGCCTCACTGTGCACAAATATAAATATTAGGGGGAGAAGGATGAACTTAGAGAGGGTGTTGATGATGGCTATGTGGCGCACACGCCCGACGCCTTGAAACATCCACATGAAGGTGAAGGCCGAACCGACGGCCATGGGCAGCGTGCAGAGTGTGGCCTTGAAGTAGGGCTGATAAGCCGGAATCAGCCACACGGGAAGCAACGTCATGGGAAGTGCCACTAAAAGTAGCAAGCTCTTGGCAGCAACTACCGACCAAAACACGCGAGTGAGCGCTTTGCGGTCATTGCGCACCAGGGCGACACGCTTTGTGGCGCTGAGGTCGAAGCCAAAGTCAACAAAAAGCACGGCAAACTGCACCAAAGCAAGGGAAAAACCCACCAAAGCATAGCCTTCCGCTCCGAGCACAGCCAGCAGATAGGGCAGCACAAAGAGCGGAAGCAACTTGTTGACCCCTTGCAAAAGCACGAGATAGAGGGAATCAACAAGTTCCTTGCGATTATTTCCCAGTCGGGATGTCAGTTTCAGCAATGTTGTCTGTGAGTATGGTTTTGTCCTTATCGCGGTCTTCCGTCGGGATAGCCTTGCCACCTGCTCTCGGTTCTTCCTTCTGACTGCGGCGTAATACGTCGCGGGCGATAATCCAAATGACAGATGTAAAGAATGTCAGAATCAGCATCATTGCCACAAAGACCACACGTTTGGGCTTGACAGGTTTCACGGGAACCCCTGCGGGCTGGAGGATGGTAAAGGCGGGCGTACGCTCCTGCACCTTGTCCTTGGCGGCCCGTAACTGCTGGGAATTATGAGAATAAGTGTCGTATGCGAGCTGCATTTCGTTTTCGAGGCGCTCTTCCTCCTGCCGCATGGACGTCAGCACGAGGTCCTGGTTGGCATCTACAAAGGACGCATATTCCTTCTGAGCTTGCTTGTAGGCCTCAAGTGCCTGCTCGGTGATGCCTTCCATATACTCCACGTCATTGCGCGCCTTGTTGGTGCGGTAGTCGACTATGTACTCCTGAAGCCTTTCTTGAACCATCGTGGCCACCTGTGCTGCCACCTCGGCATCCTGCATCATGACGTTGATGGTCACCATGTCGGTGCGCTTGTCCACGTAACTTGAGATGGAACCGCCAAGAAACTTCAGCAACTTCGTCTGGCGGCGGGTAAGGCGCTGTGGGTTCATGTCGGGCGACAACGCGCCTTCCCTACTCTCCACTTCCTCTTCGCTCTTGGCGAAAAACTTGCTCCACCATGCAGACTTCTGATGTTTCGTCAGGTACTCAAACAGAGTCATCGAGCGGCGCGAACCCGTAGGCGTCACGCGTTGCTGGAGCAATGTGCAGAGAAACTCGGGAGTGCCAAGCACTTTGGGGTAAAACTCCGGGTAGATGGCATCGGGGCTGCCGGCATTCATGTTTACACCTGCCATCTTTGCCAAGCCCGAAAGACCGCCCGCACTGGGCGTACTACTGTTTACCTCGGGTATCATGATAACCTCCGACTGGTAGGATCGGGGAAGGCTGAAAATATAGACTACACTCAGCGTACCGACAACCAGACAGCTGATACCTATGCGCCACCAGTTGTGCAGCAGTAGTTTGAAGGTATAGATGATATTTTGCAATGTATTCATGACAGGGTACTATTTAAGCAAGGTTGCCAATACTGCGGACAGGCTGACGCCCATCGTACTGAGGCTAATAATCTCGCCAAAGGAGAGGCCGCGACGCTTGGCGCGCGCCGGCACTACAAGCGAGCTGCCAGGCTGGATGTCGCGAGCATGTTTTACTTTGGTGACAGTACCGTTCATGTTGACGGCAAACACGTGGCTCCTCCTGGCCTGCGGTCCATAGCCGCCGGCTTGATTGATGTAATAGCTGAGACCTTCGCCCTCCTTGTAGGCCACGGTGTTGGGATACATCACCTCGCCGTTAATGGAGACGGTATTGTTATACTGTGGGATAACGATGCGGTCGTCGGCACGCAGCACGATGTCCCACTGGTCGTTGCCTGGATGGGAAAGCGCCATGTCAAGGTTGATTCCGATTGGTTTGAAGTCGCCCAGTTCCACCTTGGCAAGATTTGTAGAATCGCCGGCCGTGATAACTTTGAGCATGGTCTGCTGATTGAGCTTTTCTTCTGGCGTAAGGCGGCGTTCAAGACGTGCCCCCTTTGCATAGGCCTCACGTGTGAGGCCTCCGGCTTCACGGATGAGGTCGCTGAGGCGCGATGCTTTGCGCGTCAACGTATAGGTTCCCTCAAAGGCTACTTCGCCTTCCACGCGCACGTGCTGCTGCTCGGTATAACCGGGGCTGCGGCGCACGTACACTTCATCAAAGGGCTCGAGTTTAAAGCTTTCATTGCCCCGGATGAAGAATCCCTCACTGAGTTCAAAGGAATAGGTATGGGCGATTTTGTCTCCTTCCTCATAGGCACGATTATTGCGGATGCGGCGCGATACGTCGATTTTCACCGTGGAGGCAGCATCGCGCAGACCTCCGGCAAGGAGGATGAAGTCCTCTACGGTCATGTTGTCCGCATATTCGTATTCGCCAGGGAATGCCACCTCGCCTTTGATAGTCAGCGTGAGCTCGGACTGGATTTCAGTCTTGCTGGGCACATAGAGCTCGTCCTCATTGCGCAGCGGCACGTCGGGGAGACGGTGCTCCATGAGTGCCTGGAGGTCAATGGCGAGGACTTCCAGCGTACGGTCTTCCTTGCGACGGCGCATGACAACGTGGTTGACAAGGGCGTCCTCCATGGGGCCTCCCGCTGCCTCCACCAGCTGGCGCACAGTGGAAATGCTGCCATCCATCTGGAACTTACCTGGACGGAACACGGCTCCCTTCACCTCCACCATGTTCTCAAAGCGATTGAGGGTAGAGTCAACAAAGACCGAGTCGGCATCCTTCACCTGGAATCCATTACGTTCAAATTCGTCGAGTGTATAGACTGAGTACTGCCCGCCGCTCTTTCTGACCAGTGTCACGAGTCCTTGATAGGCCTCGCCGGTAAATCCTCCGGCATAGTTGAGCACGGTGCCGACGCTCTCGGTTGGCTTCATCTCATAGTACATCGGACGCCGCACCTTTCCTGCCACCTGCACAAGGCATTCGTAGGGTCCCACGATGATGACATCGCCACTGGCGAGACGCACGTTACCAGTCATCTTGCCATTGAGAATATAGTCGTAGATATCGACGGTGGAAATCTCTCGGTTATTGCGGTAAATCTTAATGTTACGGAGCGTACCGATTTCGTTTGTTCCACCCGCCATATATAGCGCATGGAAGACGGTGGAGAATGCCGAGAGTGTATAAGTGCCTGGATTGCGCACTTCGCCCATCACGTTGACGGTGATTGTCTTTGTCTGTCCCACGGTGAGCCGCACTTGGCTGCTCTGATAGCGTGCACCAAGCGTGCTACGCAGATGGCGGTTGGCCTCAGCCACGCTCATACCTGCCACATGGACAGGACCAAAACCCTCTAACACGATGTTGCCATCAGGCGAAACAGTGGTCTCGTAGTTTTTCTGCGAAGCCCCCCACACGTCCACATACACCACATCGCCCGCACCGAGCCGATAGTCGGAAGGCGTAGCGATGTTCATGTCGCTCTCAAAGGTGAGGCGGCGGTTGTTAAATATGTTGCGGCCGAATACTTCCCGTTCCTTCTTTTTCTTCTTTAGGCCGGTACCCATGATCTCGTCGTACATCTCCAGCGTGTCAGGGAGCACGAAGTCCAGTTCGTTCTCCATGTCGTCCATCTGGCGTTCGCGCATAATGCGGCGCTGGCGCTCGGTAAGCTCGCCCTCGTCGGTGCGATCGTCCTGCAAGCGACGGCGGCGGTAGGAATTCTCATCACGTTCCTCCTGACGCTGTTGTATCTCGCGCCGGGTCTGCCCATTGTTGACACGCATGCGGTCCTGCTTCTGACGGTTGTAGCCCGAAATGTCCAGCGCCCCGGGCTGCGTGCCCTGACGTTGACGATCGTAGTTACGGCGTATCTTACGGATGCGATCCACGGTGACGCCACGTTCCACAAGCTTCGTCATGATGTCTTGTCGTGCCGTGCCTTTCTCGTTTTCCTTGATGATGAATTCCATGATTTGGCTGTCAGTCATTGACGACTGCGCCCACATTCCCATCAACGGGAAGAGAGCGAATGCCAACAATGCGAAAAGACTTTTTTTCATATATTGGTCATTGCACAAAGACTCTGCCTATTATTGTAGTGCAGCACTTTGTGCCTTTACTCTTTGTTTCTCTTGATGATTCCTACTTCTTTTTCTCTCCTTTCACCACTCGTCCCAAAGTACTGAGGATGATGCTGAGGTCGCGACCAAGGGAGGCCGTCTCCATATATCGCAAGTCCATGCTTAGACGCTCCAGCATTTTTTCCATTGTGTCTGTATATCCGTTGTACAGGGTAGCCTCCGAGGTAACACCAGGCCTCATCTGGTAGAGGCAAGCATAGCGCGGGTCCTCCGCCATGATCATATCAATGAAATACTGGCGTTCAGGCCTATAGCCCACGAGCGACATATCACCACGCAACACATTCCAGAGTTGCGGGAGTTCGTCAAGATGGTGACGACGCAGGAAACTGCCCACGGGCGTCAGCCGAGTGTCGTTTTCCTGCTGCAATTGCGGCTTACCATCTGGCTCAGCGTTGGGCACCATCGTACGGAATTTCAAAATATTAAATGGCCGCCCGCCCAATCCTATACGCTCCTGGGCATATATCACGCTTCCTTTTCCCTGCACCTTCAGAGCCAAAGCTATCACTATTAAAAGCGGAGAGGTCAGCACGACCCCTAGCGCGGCACATGCAGCGTCCGCAGCGCGCTTCAGTCCTCGCTGCCACGGTTGCAGACGGCACGTGACGGATTGTCCGTCCTGCTGTCGATTTACTGTTCTTACCATCATACTCCCTAAATAACGTTTGCACCCTGATATTATTGCACACACAGGCATTTAAATTTTTTATATCCCAACTTTCGGGAGCTCATGCTCCACGAGTCTTGGGGTCGCTAGCTCAAAAGTATAAGAGAATTATATTATAATTCTATATATGAGCCTTGCACAAGCCTTTCTTATATTTTTTCTCTTTAACATTCTTCTTGTTGAGTCCGAAGGCCGACCTAAAGCAACATCCAAAATTTAAATTAATATCATTTTTCATGCTCTTGCACAAAACTTTTTCTACCTTTGCAGCCGCAAATGCGTAGCCACCCTCCGCTTCTCGGACATGGGTAAAAAACTTCCTATCGCAAATTCGGGGCAGACTGGATTTGACAGCGGGCAGAGATGGTACGTAAGCACGCAGTGAGCCTGGAAGTGGTCACTTGAATCACGGCTTCCGACAATTTAACTGGCAACAACAGCTATGCTCTCGCTGCCTGATCGAAGTACAGTAGATCACTGGCCTAATCCTGGCACAAGGTGCTGGGACGAGACATCACCCCGAAGCTCCCGCTCTGAAGCTCGCGGAAATGGTGGTGCAGAAAATCGGAGATAAGCGCACGCGGCCTCGCACGTGCGACGAAAACCTTTAGAGGATAAGGTTGCAGTATGGGCAGTTCCGGCCTCGCAGCAGCTCGAAAACCTCTTACGGAACTAAGCGTGTAGAAAGCGTATGGTTTCCCCGTTTGGACGAGGGTTCAATCCCCTCCTGCTCCACTCGAAACTCAATAATAATCGCCGACCTTGGTCTGCGATTATTATTTTTTCTATCTTTGCCACACATTTTGAAATCATATCAAAAAAAACGACAATGAGAAAGCACCTCCCGACACTTCTTGCCGCCATGCTATATGCGGCGGGACTCTTCGCACAAGACTACGCCGAAATGAATGACGGCGTGAAGGCTGACCCCGAGAAATGGGCAAAACTTGAGAACAAGCTCTACATGAGCTGGGCCTCGCGCGACGTTCACTATGTCAAAACTGCCGTGCCGCAGTTGCGCATGAAGTCCGACACAATCGTATATGCCTGGCGCGGCGAGCGCATCGGCGTAGAGGCACTGCTCTTCAGTCCCGTCAGCGTGGGCAAGCTGTCCCTTGCGCTGAAGCCCGAGTCGGGTGGCGAATGGTTGCACGAAGTATCCACCGCACGCTTCCTGCGATATGTCATGACAGACGACTTCAAGAGCTGTGGCAAGCATCCTACCGATCTCACCCCACGCCTCGTACCCGATGTCATCGACCTGGAAAACGCTTTTCCTCTCGGCGCATGCCAGACGCGCCCCGTGTGGGTCACCATTGATGTCCCGCGCGACATCCCGTCTGGCGAGTATGTGCTGACTCTGCGGGCCGAAGGCGGCAACGCCGACATCCCTGGCGACCGCTCGCTGCGCCTACGCCTCGTAGTGGTCGACCGCACCCTCCCGCCACCCTCCGAATATGCCTTCCACCTCGACTTCTGGCAACAGCCCTACTCCGTCAGCCGCTACTATGGTGTAGAACGCTGGAGCGACCAGCACCTGGAACTCTTGCGCCCCTACATGCAACTTCTCGCCAGGGGCGGCCAAAAAGTAGTCTCTGCCATCCTCTTCTACGAACCATGGGGTGACCAGAGCCACGACAAGTTCTCGGCCATGGTGCAGACTACTAAGCGCCGCGACGGCACCTGGAGCTACGACTACACCATCTTCGACCGCTGGGTTGAGTTCATGGCCTCGTGCGGCATATCCCGACAGATAGACTGCTTCTCCATGGTACCCTGGGACATGACTTTCCGCTACTACGACGAAACACAAGGGCGCGAC
The DNA here is from genome assembly GCA_017446765.1 of Alloprevotella sp. Taxonomy (GTDB): domain Bacteria; phylum Bacteroidota; class Bacteroidia; order Bacteroidales; family Bacteroidaceae; genus Alloprevotella. The sequence goes on along the minus strand of JAFSQD010000057.1, from coordinate 2,813 downwards.
GTCAACCTCAAGACCACCACGTCGGCAGCCGACTACAAAGAACTCTGGTCGAACTTCCTGATCAGCTTTGCCCAACATTTGCGCGAAAAGGGATGGTTTGACAAGACGCTTATTGCCATGGACGAACGTGGCCTTTCCAACATGCTTGACGCCTACGCTATTGCCCAGGAAGCCGTGCCCGGCATGAAGATGGCGCTCGCAGGCAACTACCACAAAGAGCTCACCGACAAACTCGCAGACTACTGCGTAGCCTTCGGTCAGCACTTTTCTGCCTCCGAACTTGAGGCACGCCGTGCCAAAGGGTGGCATTCCACTTTCTATACCAGCTGTGCTGAGCGGGAACCCAACATCTTTTCCAACAGTCTCCCCGCCGAAGCCACCTACCTTCCCCTCTACGGCATAGCCAATGGTTTCGACGGCTACCTACACTGGTCGTGGCTCAACTGGCAGGACACGCCGCTCACCGATACACGCTTCCGCCTCTTCGCACCAGGCGACACTTACTCCATATATCCCGGTCCGCGCAGCAGCGTACGCTGGGAACGATTCATCGAAGGCGTTCAGCAGGCAGAAAAGGTGCGCATTCTACGCGCCGAATACAAGGATAAAGGCAACACGGTTGCACTCAGCAAGCTTGAAAGTGCCGTCGCTGCCTTTCAGCCGGGTATACTGACTTACATGGAACCAGCCTCCCGTTTAGTAAACTATTTGGAGAGCGTGGTGAACGGAGCACCTGAGCCACCCGTCGAAGACGTCTTTGAGTACTGCCCCATTATGCTATCCGAGACTAACCGATCCGTAGCCATTGAGAAGCGCTGGCTCACGAGTGCCAGCACCACCGGTTGTGAGCACAACCTCTCCTATACCGCCACTTCACCCAGCCTCACAGGCTACTGCGTGGCCGAGGAGGGCTTCGCCGTACGTCCCGGCACCTCTTTCAGCCTCAACCTACAAGCCACACAGAATGATGACGACCTGCGCTACTGCCGCCTCCTTGCCGCCGCCGACTGGAACTGCGATAGCATATTCTCCACCACAGAAGGTTCCGCCGAGCGCATAGCATTTCTGGGTACTGCCAAAACTTCCAATACCAACCTTCTCAACACAAACATCACCATCCACGTCCCTGACGACGCCGTTCCTGGCCCCTCGCGCCTGCGCCTCTGCTATGCCGATGCCTGGAGTACGCTTCCCCAGCCTTGCGGCGAGCTGACTAAAGGCTTTGCCATGGACATACCCATGCAGATTGTGGACAATACGGGCATCGCCACGCCGACTCTCGATACGCGCCAGTCGTCGCTTGAGCTCACGCGCACAGGCGACACCATACTGCTCTCCGCGCCCGCACGCCTCTACGTCTATACTCCCGACGGCGCGCTACTCGACCACACGCCGCTCCTCTCCGCCTACAGCCTCCACGACTACCTGCCCGGCACCTACCTCCTGACGGCTGTCGCCGACGGCGGACGCCGCACAAGCTGCAAAATCCTGAAGTGAAAAAAAGTAACCGTTCTTCAATTGGCGAAGAACGGTTATTGTTTTACGGTAAATCGTACGACCCTAATGCTTACCTCATAAAGCAAATAAAGAGGTATCGTGACAAGAACCAATGTCATCAGGTCAGGCGGCGTAATGATGGCAGCCACCATCATAATCACGATAAACGCGTGCTTGCGATAGTTGGCGAGCATATCGGAACTGACGATGCCCAACTTGCCCAAGAAGAATGCGATGACGGGCAGCTGGAACACCACACCCATCACCAACGTTAGCGAAACAAACGTGGAGATGTATGAGTCGAGCGTGATATTGCTCACTACCTTTGCCGAAACGCTATAGGTTCCAAGGAAACGGAACGAGATGGGGAACAGCACGAAATAGGACATCAGTACGCCGAGCAAGAACAAAACATATATGATACCTGCCACCTGTACCGAATACTTACGCTCATTCTCGTAGAGGGCAGGCGAAATGAAACGGAACAGTTCATACAGTATATAGGGCGAAGTCCCGAGCAGTCCCAGATAGACAGCCGTCGTGATGTGCTTCATAAATTGACTCGACAAGTCTGTGGCTATCATGTCCACATGGAATTCCTCAAAATGAAAGTCTATCCCCATCGCCTGCATGATTCTTTCCAACCAGCGATAGGTACAGAAGTCCCATTCGCTTGGAGCCATCAGTATGCTCCAAGTGATGTCCTTGAAACAGAACACTACGACAGCAAGCACTCCCGCCACGCCAAGAATGCGGAACAGCATCCGGCGAAGCACCTCAAGATGGCCGCCGAAGGTGAGGAGCTCTTCGCCGTTATGCGTCCTTTCGCTCTCCACCTTTTTCGGAATCTGCCTCTTGCGGTTCTTCCTGAAGTTCTTCCTTCGCCTCCCCCAGAGGTTCTGTCACGTCGTGCATGCCTTTCTTAAATTCCTGCACGCCCTTTCCCATGCCCCGCATCATTTCCGGCAGTTTCTTGCCACCAAAAAGCAGGAGGGCCACACCGCTGATAAGAAGCAGTTCCGTCGTACCGATAAACAGAGGCTGTATCATACTACTAATCTGATTTCGCAGGTTTCAAAGTTTATTTCCCAGTTACCGCCTTCAATGCTTTCCCACTGATATTTCTCCGCCATGCGATCCCACCATTGTTGGAACTTCATGCCAGTTTCGCCGAGGTCTCTCACGAGCTTTTCGTAAAGTTCCGTATTCTCAGCCGTCACAATCTTTGCCAATTCGTTCAGTCCATTACGGCGTTCAAAGAGAGTTTGGATCTCGTTCTTTTCTTCGGGTGTCACTTGCCCGACAATTTTCTTTTC
>JAFSQD010000056.1 GCA_017446765.1 Alloprevotella sp. | reverse complement strand
TGCCGGCCTGAGTTCTTGCCCAGCCGCGAGGAGTTCCTGAGGTTGCGTCTTGACGTTCCCCTCAAGAATGGCATCTACGGTCTCCAGTGTCAGATCACCTCCAAGACGCATCAGGCGGTCGTAGACATCGCCCACATTTTCGTCTGAGTCTATAGGCGTGCGACGCTGAAAGATAATGTTCCCGGTATCGATGTCGTGTTGAAGGAAGAATGTCGTCACTCCCGTCTCGCGTTCGCCGTTGATGACGGCCCAGTTGATGGGGGCTGCACCGCGATATTGCGGCAGGAGTGAGGCGTGGAGGTTGAAGGTGCCGAGACGGGGCATGCTCCATACAACTTCCGGAAGCATACGGAAGGCCACAACTATTTGCAGGTCAGCACGCATAGCCCGAAGTTGCTCGAGAAATGCTTCATCGCGAAGTTTCTCGGGCTGAAGCACGGGCAATCCCTGTGCAAGGGCATACTTTTTCACCTCGCTTTGCGAGAGTGTTTCGTGGTGACGCCCCATGGGCTTGTCGGGCATTGTGACTACTCCCACAACGTGATATCCGCCTTCCACGAGGCGCCGTAGGCTCTCTACGGCAAATTCGGGCGTCCCCATGTAGACGATTCTGAGGTCTTTCTTTTCCATTATAATAAGGTATTTTGTGGCGCGAAGTTAATCATTTCTTCCCATACTTCATGACAATCACTGCCAAAGTCCTTGCACGCGATTTTCGACCAGATGCTGTGGAAGGACAAAGATGAAGGTTGCAAAAAGCGTGTTGAAGGCAGCAACAACAAGAATAAAGGCACCTGCCGAAGCCTAACAGCGCATGAAGTCTGAAATGACATCGTCGGCCACAAAGAGTGCGCGCCTCGTGAGGCGCAGATGACCGTCGGACATCTGAAGATTGCCTCTTTGCAGGTGAGGTTCGGCGAGGAGAAGGACTTCGTCGCGGTCGTGCTTGTCGAGGAGGTTTAGCGGGAGTCCGCCACATGTGCGCAGTCGTGTCATGATGAGTTCATTGTGCAGGGCATCGTCGCTGAGGTGTTCTTCCTCGTGAGGCACGTCTGTGCCCAGCCTGGCAGCAGAGATGTATGCGTGAAGGTCGGGGAGGTTTAGGCGACGGCGGCGGCGGCCGTCGTAGGAAGCAGCAGCGGGACCCAGGCCTATGTAGGGAGTCCCTGCCCAGTAGGAGCTGTTGTGGCGCGAATGGAAACCAGGTCGGGCGAAGTTGGATATTTCGTAGTGTACCCATCCCGCACTTTCCATATCCTCCATCAGGTCTGTATACATCCGGAGGGAGGTATCTTCGTCGGCAGGATGCCAAACTCCTCGTGCCACCATGCGCTCCATCGGTGTCCCGTCCTCAATGCTCAGAGCGTAGGCAGAAAGATGACTGACGGGTAGCGAGAGCGCTGTCCTGGCATCCTCGCGAAAGGCTTCGGGAGTCTGGCTCGGTAGGCCGTAGATGAGGTCGACTGAAAGGTTTGTGATACCCTCTGCATGCAAAGTCTCCACGGCCTTTACGGCTTGGCGGGCATCATGGCGGCGTCCCAGCAGGTGTAGTGTCTCGTCATGAAAACTCTGTATGCCGAGGCTTGCGCGGTTGACGCCAAGAGCCTTCAGATGCCTGGCAAGATGGGAGTCGACATCATCGGGATTCATCTCCACCGTGATCTCGGCATCCGGGACGAGCGTGAAGCGGGAATGAATGCGCTCCATGACGGCATCCCATGCATAGGGTGGGAGCAGGGACGGCGTGCCGCCGCCGAAATAGAGGCTGGGCAGCCTGACAGTTCCCTTGCTCGCAGCAACGCGTTCCATTTCAAAGAGCAACGCATCCACATATTGGCGCATAAGTCCCTCGCCATCGGATGCCTGAGGCATGCTGGCGGCATGACTTACGCTCCCCAGTTCGCTGAGTCGGCAGGAATAGAAGTCGCAGTAGGCACATCGCGACTTGCAGAAGGGCACATGGACATAGAGGGCGGAGGTGGGTACCTCTTTTTGGAAATTTCCTTGCATATATGCGGCAAAGGTATTATTTTTGCCGTGAAAAAAGTCAATTTTGATATCCCAAAACTATTAAAACCATGCGAAAAAGCATCCTTATCCTTTTCACACTATGTCTCTCGATGGGTATGAAAGCCCAGCAGACGGAATTTAACTTCATCCCCGCTCCCCGCATTGTGACGCCCATGCCTGGCAGCTTCCAGTTTTCAGACAAGACGCATGTTGCCTGGCGCGGCGAACAGGCCGAAAGCGTGGCAAAATTCTTCTGTCAGAAGGTACAGCGCGCCACGAGCATTCGCCAGAAACCCATACGTTTGAAAAAGGAAGGGAAAAAGCAGCCCGTCACTGAAAACGTGGTACGTTTTCTCATCGACCCCAACGTGGAGGGTGCTGAAACCTATCGTCTCGAAGTGACGCCCACGGTGATCACAGCCTGCGCCTCGACACCCGCAGGCCTCTTCTATGCCATGCAGACGCTCTTCCAGCTGATGCCGCCTCGCATTGAGTCGCAGACGGCCATCACCACACCCGTCAATTGGACGTTGCCGTGCGTGACCATCGACGATGCTCCGCGTTTCCGCTGGCGTGGCGTCCACTTGGATCCCTGTCGCCACTTCCTCCCTGTCTCAGCCGTCAAGAAGCAAATCGACATGCTGGCCACGCTGAAGATCAACAAACTCCACTTCCACCTCACGGAAGACCAAGGATGGCGCATTGAAATCAAGAAATATCCCGAGCTCACTCGCATCGGCAGCCGGCGCCTTGACGCCGAAGGCACATGGCACGAGGGTTACTATACGCAGGAGGAGATTCGCGACATTGTGGCCTATGCCGCAGAACGCCACGTGGAGGTCGTCCCCGAACTGGAGCTTCCCGGTCACGGCCTTGCCGCCATTGCCGCCTATCCGGAACTTTCCTGCAGGGGCGACAGCATTACGCCCCGCATCATCTGGGGCGTCGAGGACGTCGTGATGTGCCCCGGCAAAGAGGCTATGTTCACATTCCTGCGCGACGTCATTGACGAAATGGTACAGCTTTTCCCAAGCCAGTATTTCCACATCGGCGGCGACGAAAGCCCGCGCGGTGAATGGGAAAAGTGCCCCCGATGCCAGCACCGCATGGACTCGCTCGGCCTGAAGAAGGAGGCACAGCTCCAGGACTACGTCATCGAGCGAGTGGCCAAATACCTCGCCACGAAGGGCAAGACTATCATCGGATGGGATGAGATTCTGGAGGGTGGCAACCTTGAGCCTTCAGCCATCGTCATGTCGTGGCAAGGAGAAAAAGGCGGAATCGAGGCTGCACAGAAAAACCATAAGGTCATCATGACCCCTGGCAGCCACGGACTATACTTCGACCACTACCAGGGCGACCCCATCACCGAACCCACAGCCATCGGAGGCTTTGCACCCCTGGAGAAGGTCTACAACTACGACCCAGTACCAGAAGTGCTGAAGGAAGAGGGCAAAGCCCGCTTCGTGCTCGGTGTGCAGGGCAACAACTGGAGTGAATACTATCGCGGACCGGCACAGATGGAGTATCATCTCTATCCACGCGCACTTGCCCTGGCCGAAATAGCGTGGACACCCGCAGCCATGAAGGATTGGGATGACTTCCAGCGACGTGTGGATGGCGATGCCACCATGCGCCTCTCGGCACACAACATAAACTTCCACATCCCGCAGCCGGAAATTCCCGGCGTCAGCAGCAACCGCCTGGCTTTCACCTCCACGATGAAGCTGCCACTCACCACAACGCGTCCCCTTCCCATTCTCTATACGACCGATGGCACCAACCCCAATGCCGAGTCGTCGCGCTACACAGGACAACTCACCTTCGACCGTACCACGACGCTCAAAACGGCAGTTATGCTGCCTTGCGGCCTGATGGGGCCCGTGCGTACCATATATCTGTCCAAGCAACAGCCCGCACCCGCCATAAAGCCCTCAGGCGTGAAACCCGGACTTGCCCTCACTAAGTTCAATGGCAACTACCGCCTGCCAGAACAGCTGCGCAATGCCGAGGCATCACTCGACACTGTGATTACCGACCTTCGCGTCCTTCCTCGCCTTACCTATGTTCCCGCCAGCGTGCGCAACGTGGCCAACTATGCCGCCGTGGCCGAAGGATACATCAACGTTCCGGCCGACGGTGTCTACGAGTTCTCTACATGCAATGCCCAACTCTACATCGACGGACGTCTGCAGATTGACAACTCGCGCGTATGGGCTCCACGCGACACCAGGGAGAACGTCGAACTGGCATTGGCCAAGGGCTATCATCGCGTGAAGGTCATCTTCCTCGGAGGCATCTTCGGCGGATGGCCCACCTATTGGAACGACGGCGTGGTGCGCATGCGTCCCTCGCGCGGACAATGGCAGGAACTCAAGGGAGACATACTCTGTCATTGACAGCAACGACTTTACAATATAAAAAAGTTCTATGGACAAAACAATTCAGATGAATCCTAACGCACTCGTATGTGCGTTGCAAAAACGCCCCGAGGAGTTCACCAAAGCCGACATCATCCAGTTTGTCGAGGACAACTCCATACGCATGGTGAACTTCATGTATCCTGGTGAAGATGGAAGGCTCAAGACCCTGAACTTCGTCATCAACAATCGCCAATATCTTGAAACCATACTGACAGAAGGCGAACGTGTGGATGGTTCGAGCCTCTATCCCAGTTTTGTGGAGGCTGGAAACAGCGACCTCTACGTCATTCCCCGCTTCTGCACGGCCTTCGTCGATCCCTTTGCCGAGATTCCCACGCTGGGCCTTCTATGCTCTTTCTATACCAAGGAAGGTACACCCTTCGACGGAGCACCCTACGAGACCCTTCTTCGTGCAGCTGAAGCTTTCCGTCGCAAAACAGGAATGGAATTTGAGGCCATGGGCGAACTGGAATATTACGTCATCGCCGAAGAGGAGATGCTGTTCCCTGCCACAGACCAACGCGGCTACCATGAGAGCGCACCCTTTGCCAAGCTGGGAGCATTCCGCCAGCAATGCATGGACTATATCGCGCAGACAGGCGGGCTCATCAAGTACGGACATTCCGAGGTGGGCAACTTCACGCGCGACGGGAAGGTGTACGAGCAAAACGAAGTGGAATTTCTTCCCAGTCCCGTTGCTACGGCCGCCGACCAGCTGCTACTGGCCAAGTGGGTCATCAGGAATCTTGCCTACGACTATGGACTTGATGTCACCTTTGCCCCGAAAATCATTGTCGGCGAAGCTGGCAGCGGACTTCATATCCACATGCGCATGACAAAAGACGGGCACAACCAGTTGCTCAACGATGAGAGAAAGCTCTCAGAAATTGCGCGCCGAAGCATTGCCGGCATGATGCTTCTCGCACCAGCCATCACGGCATTCGGCAACAAGAATCCTACCAGCTACTTCCGCCTCGTACCACACCAGGAAGCACCCACCAACGTCTGCTGGGGCGACAGCAACCGCTCGGCGCTTGTGCGCGTACCGCTCGGATGGACCAGCGGAAAGGATATGTGCCACGCTGCAAACCCACTTGAGCCGGAAAGCATGAGCGACACCCGCGAAAAGCAGACCTTCGAAATGCGCTCGCCCGACTGTTCGGCCGACATCTACCAGCTTATGGCAGGCCTCTGTGTGGCCGCTCGCATCGGCTTGGAACTGGAAACCGACATCGCCCTCCAACTGACTGCTTCCAAGTATGTATCAGTCAACATCCACGCTGCCGAGCATGCCGACCAACTGGAAAGGCTTGACACCTTGCCTACCTCTTGTGCGGAAAGTGCCGAACGCCTCGAACAGAATCGCCACTACTTTGAGGCGGAAGGCGTCTTCCGACCCCGGATGATTGACGGCATCATCAGGTCCCTCAAGGCTTTCGACGACAAAAACCTACACGCGGAAGCCGATGCCAACCCCGAACTCATGCAGAAACTCGTGGAGAAATACTTCTACTGCGGATAGAAAGCTACCCACACGGCTTTACATGTCACCGCGGCTTCGGATATTCAATGTTCCGAAGCCGCGTGTCTTTTCTACACCTTCCCGATACGAGACAATGTCAACAATTGCGCAAGGCAAAGCCCTCGGTTGGGCCTCGTCATATGACAACTCTTTTTTTCGCATAATACTGCCACATCTGCTACCCAATATGCTCAACATATTAGCAACCAGGTTGTTAAGAGATGGCTCCAGGTAGCAGTAGGTAGCAGAAGAGCTCGCAAAAGGGACTCATATCGTTTCATAAAGGAAGGTAACGAGCGTCGTAGAAGGGATATTTGCAGACAATGTTGTGCTTCGATGCGCCATAATAGGTCAAAAGGAGGCTTTAGACTGACGCTTTGACGTTGATTTTGCGGCTTATCGTGTCGCTTATCTGCGCATGCTTGCCTTAGCATGCTGCACCCAATGTCTCATTTTTTTCTCGTAAAGATGTACTATATCTCTCACAAAGATGTCCTATATCTCTGGCAAAGATGTCCTATATCTTTCACAAAGATGTACTGGATCGTAACGACTCGTGGTTGGAATTGCTTCCCAACGCTCAGCGTAGTATCGGTGAAGGAACAAAAGAGCCGGCAAGAAGGACCACATCGCTCCATGCCGGCTTCATTCCTTTCGGTAATAATGTCGCTTTGCCCTATGGGGTCAGGTATAGTACTCATTGCGTGCCGCAGCCAGCGTGTTTTGCATCAGCATGGCGATTGTCATCGGTCCTACACCGCCAGGAACCGGGGTGATGTAGCTGCATTTTGGTGCTACCTCGTCAAACATTACGTCGCCACTGAGGCGAAAGCCACGTGGACGGGAGGGGTCGGGAACTCGCGTCGTACCCACATCGACGACGGTAGCTCCCTCGCGCACCATATCGGCCTTTACAAACTCCGGTTGTCCGATGGCAGCCACCAAGATGTCGGCCCTGCGGCATTCTTCGGCCAGGTTGACCGTGTGACTATGGCAGACCGTAACTGTAGCATCGCCATACGAACGCTGCATCATCAGACTGGCAAGGGGCTTGCCCACGATGTTTGACCGACCGAGGATGACCACATGCTTGCTGCGTGTGCGTACGTCGTACCTACGCAGCAACTCCAGGATTCCCTTTGGGGTAGCCGATACGAAGCAGGGCAGTCCTGCTGCCAAGCGCCCCACGTTGATGGGATGAAAGCCGTCGACATCCTTGCGGTAGTCAATGGCCTCAATCACTTTCTGCTCAGAGATGTGGTGGGGTAGAGGCAGTTGTACGATGAAGCCGTCCACCTCCTTGTCCTCGTTGAGCTTTCGCACCTCGTCAAGGAGTTCAGCCTCGGTGATGTTGGTTTCAAAGCGTAGGAGCGTACTGCGGAATCCGCATGCCTCGCATGCCTTCACCTTATTGTTCACATAGGTCTCGCTGCCACCATCGTGCCCCACGAGAATGGCTGCGAGGTGAGGACGCTTCTTTCCCGTCTCCACCATTCTCTCCACCTCCAGGGCTATCTCTGCGCGAATGTCGGCCGCAGTCTTCTTCCCGTCAAGCAGGACATAGTCTTGTTTTTCCATCGCTGTCTCTGTCGTGTATTTAGGATTTCAGTTATCGCTTCATGCGGGGCATGAGGTTGGCCATCTTGCCGCCTTGCACCATCTTCATCATCTTGCGCATCTGGTCAAACTGCTTCAAGAGTCGGTTTACCTCCTGGATGTTTGTGCCGCTCCCCCTGGCAATTCGCTGTTTGCGACTGGAATTGAGCACTTCGGGATGGTGGCGCTCCTGTGGTGTCATGCTGCGGATGATGGCTTCCACACCCTTGAAGGCATTATCGTCAATGTCCACGTCCTTCAAGGCTTTGCCCACGCCAGGAATCATGGATGCCAATTCCTTGATGTTGCCCATCTTCTTGATTTGCTGGATTTGTGCCAGGAAGTCGTCAAAGTCAAACTGGTTCTTGGCAATCTTCTTCGAGAGGCGGCGAGCTTCCTCCTCGTCGTACTGCTGTTGGGCACGCTCCACGAGGCTGACGACATCACCCATGCCGAGGATGCGGTCGGCCATGCGTTCGGGGTGAAACACGTCAAGGGCTTCAAGCTTTTCTCCAGTACCGATAAACTTGATCGGTTTGGTGACAACCGTGCGGATGCTAAGCGCAGCACCACCACGCGTGTCACCATCGAGTTTCGTCAGTACAACGCCGTCAAAGTCCAGGCGATCGTTGAACTCTTTCGCGGTGTTCACGGCATCCTGACCCGTCATTGAATCTACGACAAAGAGCGTCTCCTGAGGTTGGATGGCCTGCTTGATGGCACTGATTTCCTGCATCATCTGCTCGTCAATGGCCAGTCGGCCTGCCGTGTCGACTATGACAAGGTCGTAAGCCTTTGCGCGTGCCTCCTGAATGGCATTGAGGGCTATCTGCACGGGGTCTTTGGAATCCTCGCTGTAGACGGGCACATCAATCTGCGCACCCAGTGTCTTCAGCTGCTCGATAGCTGCAGGACGATACACGTCGCACGCTACCAACAACGGACGCTTGTTGCGGCGCGTCTTCATCATCAGTGCCAGCTTTCCGCTCATCGTGGTCTTACCCGAACCCTGGAGTCCGCTCATCAGCACGACGGCCGGATGCCCTTCAACCTTAAATTCGGCCGCAGTACCGCCCATGAGTTGTGCCAGTTCGTCGTGCACGATCTTCACCATCAGCTGCCCTGGCTTTACGGATGTCAGGACGTTCTGTCCCAGCGCTTTCTGCTTCACATCGTCGGTGAAGCTCTTTGCCACCTTGTAGTTCACGTCGGCATCTATCAGTGCACGGCGTATGTCCTTCATCGTCTCGGCCACATTGATTTCGGAAATGCGGCCTTCACCCTTGAGTATCTTAAACGAGCGTTCTAATCTTTCAGATAGGTTTTCAAACATCTTTTCTATTATTTATTTTATGGCGACAGAACTTTTCACGAGGAGTGAAATACGTTCTCCGGCACTTATTATTTATTCTTTTATCTTGAAATTGAAATAAAACCCGCCTCGCCGTAAAAAAGGAGATAGAAATGGGTGGAGGGAGGTGAGGATTCTATCTCCGAGTGTGGGGAAAGGGCGAGGCGGGTAGGGGAGAAACAATTATTTTCTTTGTCTGATAGTCCTTTTGTCAGATGATATCCAGTTTCTTGAATACACGCTTCAGGGCATCGACGCTGCGGTCAATCTGCTCCTTCGTGTGGGTAGCCATGAGGGCATAGCGCACGAGCGTGTCCTGTGCGGCACAGGCCGGGGGAATGACAGGATTGATGAACACGCCTTCTTCATAGGCCATGGCCGTCACCATGAATGTCTTTTCCACGTCGCGCACGTAGAGGGGAATGATGGGGCTCTCCGTGTCGCCAATCTCAAAGCCCTCCTCGCGGAACCGCTTCAAGGCATAGTTGGTGACGTCCCAAAGAGCCTGTATGCGTTCAGGCTCCTGCTGTATGATGTGAAGCGCTTCGCGGGCGCACGCCGTTGCAGCGGGCGTGGCGCTGGCACTGAATATGTACGTACGGGCGTGATGTTTCAGGTAGTTGATGATTACCTTGTCGGCCGCGATGAAGCCGCCGATGCTGGCCAGGCTCTTTGAGAAAGTACCCATGATGAGGTCTACCTCGTCGGTCAGGCCAAAATGGTCGCATACGCCGCGCCCCTGCCGGCCGAAGACACCGATGCCGTGTGCCTCGTCCACCATCACGGTAGCTCCGTATTTCTTTTTGAGTTCTATGATCTTGGGGAGATTCGCCAAGTCACCTTCCATGGAGAATACGCCATCTACGACGATGAGACGCACTGTCCCAGGTTCGCACTTTTGGAGTTGGCGTTCAAGGTCGTCCATGTCGTTATGGCGGAACTTGAGGTATTTTGCATGGGCAAGGCGGCGTCCGTCCACGATGCTGGCGTGGTCACGCTCGTCACAAATCACGTAGTCGTTGCGCGAGAGTAATTGGGGGATTACGCCACTGTTCACAGTGAAGCCTGTCGCAAAGCACAGTGCCTCGTCTTTTCCCACGAAGGCAGCGAGCTCCTTCTCTAGTTCAACGTGAATGTCAAGCGTTCCGTTGAGAAAACGTGAACCAGCGCATCCACTGCCATATTGGCGCAGTGCCTTCACGCCGGCTTCAATCACGCGTTCATCTCCCGTAAGTCCTGTATATGCATTTGAAGCAAACATGAGAACCTTATGGCCTCCCATCTCCACTTCCGTACCCTGCTTTCCTTCGATTTCGCGGAAATAAGGGTAGATGCCTTTGGCCATGAATTCTTGCGGAATCGTATATTTGGCCAGTCTCTCGTGTAAAATGTCCATATTCTTTGTTTAGGTATCAAGCCGCAGCTGAGGGTATCAGTACGGCCTTCCTACTTAATAATCATGTATGTATGCCGCCTCCGACGGCCTATTCTTCATACATTTCGGTGCAAAGATAGGGATTTTCTGAAAAGTGAGAAGCATAAACGCACAAAAAAATGACAATTGAGCAGTTTTTTCTCTCAAATTGCGCTCATTTGTGCATTTTGACATCTTGGGAGGAGTTCCGGCACATCTTTATTTCCAGTGAGGGCCGCATTCTATTGTTTTTTTGTATTTTCGCGCCATAAAACTGCGTAATGATGAAAAAGAAGATACTCTTTATTGTCAATCCGATTTCGGGGACGGGCAATAAGTTGGGCCTCTACAATGCGATTCGTAGTACGATGGACTACGACAAGTTCGACCTCAGCATTTGTCACACAAAGCGTGCCGGACATGCGGAAGAGATTACGCGGAAGGCCGTAGAAGAGCACTTTGACATCGTCGTGGCCGTAGGGGGGGATGGTACGGTCAACGAAGTGGCACGCTCGGTAGTGCACACGCCTACCGCATTGGCCATAGTACCCTGTGGTTCCGGCAACGGGCTGGCACGCCACCTTGACATTCCCCTGGAGGCAAGCAAGGCACTACACATCGTCAATCAAGCCGTGGTGCACACACTTGACTACGGAAAGATCGATGGGCACCCCTTCTTCTGCACCTGCGGAATGGGTTTTGACGCATTTGTCAGCAAGGAGTTTGCCGACGCCGGCAAGCGAGGACTGAAGACATACGTTGAGAAAGCACTCATTGAAGGACTTAAATACAAGCCCCAGACGTATACGATAGAGAACGAAGACGGCACACTGCACTACGAAGCTTATCTCATTGCCTGTGCTAATGCCTCCCAATATGGCAACAACGCCTTTATCGCACCGCAGGCCTCCATGAAAGACGGGTTGATGGACGTCATCATCATGGAGCCCTTCAACAAGCTGATAGCTCCGCAGATAGCCATACAGATGTTCAATAAGACACTCCCTAAAAACAGCCATATCAAAACCTTCCAGTCACGCAAGATTCGCATCACGCGGCCTGCTGAAGGCCCCATCCATTGCGACGGCGATCCCTTCGTGGCTGGTCGCGAAATTGAGGTTGAACTCATCCCTTCTTGCTTCAACGTGGTCGTGAATCCTGAGGCACGCGGCAGAAACAAGAACTTCCTGCAACTTGTCAATGACGACATCGTGTATTGGTGGAAGACGCGTCAAGACAAACTCAGGCAGGGTGGCAAAACCGTTCAGCGCTTTTTCAAGTAGCCGTTCTTGAAGAATCATCCTTTTGAGACAGGGGAATAGCTTTCTGACATGAAGCATTCCCCCTATTTTTTACCTTGTACGCAATTCCGGGGAAACTGCACATGGCAGCTTCCCCGGAACTATATGGAGCAGAGATTTCCCAGAGTGTCGTCTAAGCCTCGGCCTTCAACTTGGCATCCATGGCGGCTGCAGCACGCTTGCCGTCGCCCATAGCGAGGATGACGGTAGCACCGCCGCGCACGATGTCGCCGCCGGCAAAGAGCGTAGGAATGCTGCTCTGCATATCGTCGTTGACGGCAATCGTATTCTTGCGTCCCAGCTCAAGACCTTCCACCGAGCGGGGCACGATGGGGTTGGGACTGACACCCACGGCCACGATGACGAGGTCGACGGGCAGCGTCAGCGTAGCTCCCTCCACGGGAACGGGACGGCGACGTCCGCTGGCATCGGGTTCGCCAAGTTCCATCTTCTGGAGCACGACACTCTTCACACGGCCTTCCTCGTCGGCTTCATAGCAGAGCGGATTGTGGAGTGTCAGGAACTTCACGCCCTCTTCCTTGGCATGATGCACCTCTTCGATACGTGCCGGCATCTCGGCCTCGCTGCGGCGATAGACGATGGTTGCACTCTCAGCACCCAGGCGGAGCGCTGTGCGCACGGAGTCCATGGCCGTGTTGCCACCGCCGACGACAATGACATGCTTGCCCATCGGCACAGGCGTGTCGCTTGCTTCTGAGGAAGCGTCCATCAGGTTGACGCGCGTGAGGTATTCGTTGGAGGAGAGGATGTTGATGTAATTCTCGCCCGGTATGCCCATGAAGTTGGGCAGGCCGGCACCGGAAGCCACGAAGATGCCGGCGAAGCCATCGGCCTGCAGCTCTTCAACAGTCACCGTCTTTCCTACGACGCAGTCGGAGATGAATTCCACGCCAGCCTTGCGCAAGCTGTTGATTTCGGCATCCACGATATGGTTGGGCAGACGATACTCAGGAATGCCATACTTCAGTACGCCTCCGATTTCGTGAAGTGCTTCGAAGACGGTCACACGGTAGCCGCGCTTCTGCATCTCGCCGGCAAAGGAGAGGCTGGCAGGGCCGGAGCCTACGACGGCAATGCGCTTGGCATCCTCTGCCACGTTGGCTGTGGCTTTGTCTGCACAGCAAGCGTCACCCTCGGTGGCCTCGCGGGCCTGGAGATAGTCGGCAGCAAAGCGTTCAAGGTAGCCGATGGCCACAGGTTTCCCGCCCGTCTTCAGATGGATACACTTGCTTTCACACTGCTTTTCCTGAGGACACACACGACCGCAGACGGCAGGCAGGCTGCTCGTTTCCTTAATCGTAAGGCCTGCAGCCAGAAATTCGCCTGCCTCAATATGTTTGACAAAACGCGGGATGTCAATCCCAACGGGGCATCCCGTCACGCACCCTGGATTTCCGCAGTCCAGACAGCGGCGGGCTTCCTGCTGTGCGGCTTCGGCCGACAGTCCTTGGTTCACTTCTTCGCGCAACTTCGTAGAACGATACTTAGCCTCCAGCTCGGGCATCACACAGCGCTCAATGGCCATGCGCTCCTTGGGCTTCAAGGCAGCACGCAGGGTCTTGCGCCATTCCGCGTCGCGGGATTTGTCCTTGTCCTCGTGCGCCTCCTCAGTGCTGCCTGCGAATGCCTCTGCTTCAGCCGTGCTGTTGGCGGCGACTGGCTGTGCAGGCTGGTGGTTGGCCGATGTGCCTTCTATATATTTATTGTATGCCTCCACTTCTTCCGGCTTAAAGGCTTTCATGCGTTGCAGCATCTCGTCGAAGTCTACGGCGTGCCCGTCAAATTCGGGCCCATCCACGCATACAAACTTCGTCTCGCCGCCGACCGTGATGCGGCAAGCTCCGCACATGCCGGTGCCGTCCACCATGATCGTGTTCAGCGACACGTCCGTAGGAATGTCATATTTCTTGGTGAGCAGGCACACGAACTTCATCATGATAGCGGGACCGATGGCAAAGCATTTGTCCACATGTTCGCGCTGAATGATGGCTTCGATGCCTTGCGTGACAAGGCCTTTCTGGCCGTACGAGCCATCGTCGGTCATGATGACGACCTCGTCGGCAGCCTTGCGCATCTCGTCCTCGAGGATGATGAGTTCCTTTGTGCGTCCGGCCAGCACCACCACGACGCGGTTGCCGGCCTCGTGGAGTGCCTGTACGATGGGCAGCATCGGAGCCACGCCCACACCGCCACCAGCACATACTACCGTGCCGAAGCGCCGTATGTCGGTGGCACGTCCCAAAGGACCCACCACGTCTGTCACATAGTCACCTGCCTCAAGGGCACAGAGTTTGGCCGAACTGACGCCGACCTCCTGCACCACAAGGGTGATGGTGCCACGCTCAGGGTCGGCCTCGGCGATGGTCAGGGGCATGCGTTCGCCCTCATCTCCCACTCGCACGATGACAAAATGTCCTGCACGTCGGGCACGCGCAATGGCTGGTGCTTCCACGACGAGTTTATAGACTTTCTCGGAAAATTGCTTCTTCTCAACGATTTTATTCATGGTCTTGAATAGAGTTATTATTTGTTATATTCCTTTTCAGCGGGCGAAAATAATACTATCTTTGCACACTGGAAACAGCAAAACTCACTTTTTTCGTCCTTCTTGCAGGAAACTTTTAAACCCCCGACGGTTTCCTCTGTCAAAGAAAACAAAGGCCAAGGCCTAAAGGACAATACAAATCACACCAAAACCAACACGATCATGAAACGTTATCTACTCTCCCTCCTCGTAGCATTCGCGGCAGTGCTACCGATGAAAGCCCTCGACTATGAGTCCGCCAGGCAGCAAGCTTGGTTCCTTACCGACAAGATGGCTTACGAGTTGAACCTGACAAGCGAGCAGTACGATCGCGCCTATCAGATCAACCTCGACTACTTCCTCAACGTCAACAATCCCTCTGACGCATTCGGCTATTGCTGGAACTGGAGAAACGAAGACCTTCGCTACGTGCTCTTCGACTGGCAATATCGCCTCTACAATACCATCGACTACTTCCTGCGTCCCATCAGGTGGGCCGGATATCGTTGGTACTATCCCATCCTCAACCGCTACCGCTACGGCTACTACTACTTCAGCCGTCCCGCCATCTACCTGTCCTATCGTGGCGGATTCGGGCATCGTCACCATCACCACGGCGTGAGCCCCTACCACGGAATGCGCTTCCACCACGGACCGGGCATGCGCGACACGCATCGTCCTCCCAAGAAGGGATGGGGCGAAGGACGCAACTTCCACAACGACAATCGGGGCCACAACCGCCACGATGGCGGATACAATCCTGGCAATCGTCACGGCGGCAGCCACGGCGGAAGCCACAGCGGCGACCGCAATCGCGACAATCGAAAGGACGGACAGGCAGGTGGTAGCCACAACAATGGCGGAGGCCACGGCGGTAGCCACGGCAATGGCAGCTTCAGCGGAGGCGGCAACCACGGCGGCGGAAGCCACAGCGCACCCGTCACGAGCCCGCAAAACAATTCCCGCCCCGGCGGTTCTGTAGGCAGCGGAAGCTTCGGGCGTAGTGGAAACCGCGGAGGTTTTTCCGGCAGCAGCCGCTCCACGACCAGCCGCCCTTCGGGCAACAGCAGCACAGGGAGTCGCAGCAACAACTCCGGCAGCCGCAGCAGCGGACGCCACTTTGGACGATAGTGGCAGGCCGATAGCCCAAGCGCAGCTCCCAAGCGAATGAAAGCATAGATTGACATAACCATTGATTAGACAAGCGAAAGCGGGCGTGTCACCACGACATGCCCGCTTTCCCGTTTCTCCCGGCAGGCTCTCCACCTCGACGAAGACGCATATTGTCCCCCACACAAACCGAGTAAGAATAAAAAAATGTTAAGAGAACCTTGGGATTTTGCTGGGAGTTTGCTAAATTCGCACCGCAAGAAACCATTTTAATCTGCGGTCATCTTCCGCAAACCAATCAGATGAATCTTTTGTACTTTGGAATCATCCTATTCCTTTTTGCACTGGCAGTCTGCGACCTCAGTGTGGGTGTGGCAGGTTCGGCCGTGCCGTTCATGAGTCCAGGCATGGGCTCGAAAGCAGCAAAGTTTAAGGTCCTGCTCGCCGTAGCCGCCCTGGGTGTCTTTGTCGGCGCAGCCACCAGCGACGGCATGATGGACGTGGCACGCCACGGCATCATGCAACCCCAGCATTTCAGTTTTGAGGACGTGATATGCATCTGCCTTGCCGTCACTGCCACCGACATCATTCTCATGGACTTCTTCAACACCATCGGACTGCCCACTTCCACGACTGTCTCGATGGTGTTTGGCTTGATGGGAGGTTCGTCGGCACTGGCCATGTTCCACATCATCAACGGGGGTGCCGACTACGCTACGCTCATCAATACAAGCAAGGCCATGCAGATTGGCATGGGTATCTTCCTGAGTGTGGCCATCGCCTTCTTCTTCGGTAGCATCGTGATGTGGCTCACGCGTATCATTTTCACCTTTGACTTCTATCGGCGTGGCCGTTGGTTCCGTCCCCTGTTTGGCGGTATCAGCGTCACATGCATCATGTTCTTCCTGCTCATCAGCGGGCTGCGCGGACTTCCCTTCATGGACGCCATGGGCTTCACGGCCGAATGGATTGACTCCCACTACAGCATGATAGCCCTGACCTTCCTGGTTGTCTTTACCGTACTGATGACAGTGCTCGACCTCCTGCGTGTGAACCTTTTCAAGGTGATTGTGCTCTTCGGAACCTTTTCGCTGGCCATGGCCTTTGCGGGCAACGACCTTGTGAACTTCATCGGTGTGCCCCTCTCGGGTCTTGAGTCCTTCATCGACTACACGAAGAACGGCGCAGGCGTCGACACCTCCGTCTACACCATGAACGTACTGGCAGGAGAGAGCAGCGACCCGCTCTTCAATGCGATGAAGCCGTTCTTCCTTGTCGGCAGCGGCGTTGTCATGGTAGTTGCCCTGAGCCTCTCGAAGAAAGCGCGCAAGGTGGTGGAGAACAGCAACAGCCGTGCCTCACAGTCGGAGGGCGAGGAAGTCTTTTCGTCCTCGCGCATTGCCCGCACGCTGGTGCGCTCGGTGCTCAACGTAAACAACACAATTATGTCGCGCGTTCCCGCGCGCGCGAAGACGTGGATTGACACACGCTTCAACTCCGAAGAAGCCATCATGCCCGACGGAGCCTCCTTTGACCTCGTGCGTGCCAGCGTAAACCTCGTCTTGGCAGGTCTGCTCATTGTAGTGGGCACGTCCATGCAGTTGCCATTGTCCACGACCTACGTGGCCTTCATGGTGGGTATGGGCTCGAGCCTTGCCGACCGTGCCTGGGGCCGCGAGACGGCAGTCTACCGCATCACGGGCGTCATCACCGTTGTCGGCGGCTGGTTCATCACGGCCGGTGCGGCCTTCCTGCTCAGCTTCCTCATCGGTTGTCTGAACCACTGGGCCGGCGTCGTGGGCATGCTGATTGTCATTTGCCTCGTCGTATTCTCCATCTACAGGAACAACGTAAAATTCAAGCAGAAGCAGAGCGAGGAACATGTGGACATCCTGTTCCGCCGCCTCGTTCGCTGTAAGGACAGGGACGAGACGTGGCTGCTCCTCCTGCAGCACGTGCGCGACACGCAGGTACACGTCATGGATGCCTCGCTCGCCCAGTTCCGCTACATCACGGGCGGCCTCATGAACGAGAATGTGCGCCAGCTACGCCAAGCCACGCGCGAAATCGAGGAGACGAAGGAGTACTGGAAGCGATATCGCCGCAAGGAGATTGTGGGCATGCGCCGCATCGACCCCGTGAAGGCGGTCGAGAAGAGCACGTGGTTCTACCTGTGTGCAAACAGCATTTCCCAGATAAACTACGGCTTGAAACGCATGGATGAACCCGCACTCGAGCACGTCGACAACAACTTCAACCCCCTGCCACAGGACATCGTAGACGAGTTCCGCCCCCTCTGCAACAAGATTGAGCAGTACGTGCAGCACACCATAGACTTCGTGCGCTCGGGCGACTTCACGAATGTCACCGAACATCTCGTCAACGGCAATGCCCTGAAGAAGGAGATTTCCGAGACCCGCCACAAGCGCGAAACGCGCATCGGCAACGAGGCCGACCAGATACGTCCCGCCATCCTCTACCTGAACATGCTCCAGGAGGCTCAGGAGCTCATCTCCAACACCCGCCACCTCCTGCGCGGTGCCAACCGCTTCCAGACGGGCAAGAGCAGTGGCGACATGTGGGAAATGCCTGCGCGCTGAGGAAGAGACACTGGGAATCCACACAAAGACAACCCATTAAACAGGTATCAGGCTTTGACTATTACTCTCGTAGGTGCCGGCAATCTCGCCACCAGTCTCGCTCCTGCCTTGGTGCAGGCAGGGCATCGCATAATGGCTGTCGTCAGCCGCACGACGGCATCGGCCGCGTCATTGGCAGAAAGGGTAGGGGCAAAGGCCTGCACCAGTGTGGAACAACTCCCTGCCAGCGACGCCTGCATCTTCAGCGTGACCGACGATGCCCTGCCCGGACTTGTAGCACGCTTATGCCCGCGACACCCCGAAGCTTTGTTTTTGCATACAGCCGGCTCGGTATCAATTGACCTATTCCGAGGACATGCCAAACGCTTTGGCGTGCTCTATCCCATGCAGACATTCAGTCGCATAAAGGCGATAGATTTCAGTACGATACCGATTTTTGTGGAAGCAAACAGCGATGCTACGCTGCAAGTGGTGGGCGAACTGGCCCACACACTGAGCACCGACGTGCGCACGCTGTCCTCTGCCGACCGCCTCCGCCTCCACATTGCCGCTGTCTTCTCCTGCAACTTTACCAACCACTGCATGACCCTCGCCGACCGCATGATGCGAGAAGCCGGCCTCGATTTCCACCTTCTCATGCCACTCATACGCGAGACCTTCCGCAAACTGGAACAAATGCCGCCTGCTGAAGCTCAGACCGGACCGGCCGCGCGCGGCGACAAGGGAGTCATGCGGAAGCACCTCGACATGCTTGACGATGTAACCATGCGGCGCATCTATGCCGACATGAGCGAGAGTATCATGGCCAAAGCCCCTCTCTTCCCCAGCCCCCTCTCCCCGAAGGGGCAAGAGGGGAGTGAATAGCTAAACAGCTTTTTTGAATCCTATGTTAGCGTACCACGTCCCAAAGAACTATACAAAGACACAGTCCAAATAGCATGATAGACTACGACCTGAAGAAAATCAAAGCCCTCGTCTTCGACGTGGACGGCGTCCTGAGTCAGAACAACGTGAGCTTGAGCAGCGACGGCATGCCCCTGCGCACCGCCAACATCAAGGACGGCTATGCCTTGCAGCTGGCCGTGAAGTGCGGACTGAAGGTTGCCATCATCA
The DNA here is from genome assembly GCA_017446765.1 of Alloprevotella sp. GTDB lineage: Bacteria > Bacteroidota > Bacteroidia > Bacteroidales > Bacteroidaceae > Alloprevotella. Next base: position 983 of record JAFSQD010000056.1, on the reverse strand, counting down.
CGGGCGGGCGAAGTGAAGCTGTGCGGGCTCGCTACATGGGTCTCGGCATCACCGACGTGTTCCAGGGCGTCAGCGTAAAGCTCACATGCTACGAGGATTGGCTCGTGGCCAACGAGTTACAGCCAGAGGAAGTGCTCTACATGGGCGACGACATCCCAGACTACGAAGTGATGAGCCGCGTGGGTCTGCCCGCATGTCCGGCCGATGCCGACCCAGAAATACGCCAAATCAGCCACTACATAAGTCCACAGTGCGGCGGCATGGGCTGTGTGCGCGACGTCATCGAGCAGGTGCTCAAGGCGCAAGGCTTCTGGATGGCGGACAAGACTGCCTTCGGATGGTAAAGGCCTGAAGAAGACCGATATTCACGTTCCGGGAGTAAAAGGAGTTAAAATGGGAGTAAAATAGTAACTCCAGAAATTTAATACCAATAAAGAAAGAATACTGGAAAAATGCTTGAAAACCTTGCACATTACAACCTCGTACTGGCAAGCGCGTCGCCACGGCGCAAGGATCTTCTCACACGCCTTGGCCTCAGTTTCAAGGTACGCACCCTGCTCGGAATAGACGAATCCTATCCCCCCGACCTTCCTGCAAACCGCATCGCGGAACATATTTCCCGGAAAAAGGCCGAGGGATACCGTGCATCCATGGAGCCCCACGACCTCATCATCTGTGCCGACACCATAGTGTGTGTGGACGGAAAGGTGCTTGGCAAGCCCCACAGCCCCGAGGATGCCAAGGCGATGCTGCGGCTGCTTTCAGGCCGTTTCCACGACGTCTTCACCGGCGTCACCCTTATGTCGGCCGAGAAAATGTGTAGCTTTACGGCCGAGACACGTGTGAAGTTTGCCGCCCTCACAGAGGAAGAGACAGACTACTATGTGGACAACTTCCTCCCGCTGGACAAGGCCGGAGCCTACTGCATACAGGACTGGATAGGATATGTGGCGGTGGAAGGCATCGAGGGCAGTTACTTCCAC
>JAFSQD010000055.1 GCA_017446765.1 Alloprevotella sp. | reverse complement strand
CCACCTTTGCGGGATCCACCTCGAAGAGTACAGCATAGATGTCGCACGAGTCACGAAGTTCGGGGCGCACGTTCTGTGCGCGATCTTTGTAGGTTTCCCCTGGTGTGTACTTATACCATCCCGTGATGCTTTCCGGTTCCCCTTTGGCTATCTGCAGACCGAAACGTGTGGCTTGCAGCGGGAGTAGCATTGCTTGCTGTACACGGAATTCGCCTATAAAAAGGTTGCCGGCTGCCAGGGGCATGTTGGTACGGCGGCCGAAGTCGCCCGTCGATTTTGTCTCCAGGCGTGCACACTTTCCCGTGACACCGCCGTCCACGAAGGTCGTAGGATATTCTTCCGGAGTCTTCGCCATCCCAGACAGAGCAAAACCACCGTTGCCGCAATCCCACACGTGGGCGTTCAGCGAACCGTCCGTCTGCTCCTGCAGGAGGCACGGGTACTGTCCGCGGTCGTCCAGCTCCCAATGTTCGAAACTGCACACGTCAAGGGGACTCGGAGTCTCGAAGCTCACCACGTAGTCCTTGTGCCACTGTCCCGATTCGCTCACCACGGTATAGGTCTTAGGCGTAGTGAAGTCGCGCTTGAGTTCTGGGTCGAAGTCGGCGTACTGTCCTGCGGCGTTTTTCATCAGAAGGTGTGCGCCTGGCGTCACATAGAAGCGAGGATTCAGCGCAGTCACGTCGGTGCCTTCTGCCACGAAGAATGTCACGCTGTTATTCTTCACCACGGGGTTTCCCGTCACCATGCCTTCCGGCAGTTCGCGTAGCCACAGTGAGTCTACGCCCGTGATGTCGCATTCCGCGTTTTGTGCCTCTTCGCGAATGCAGGAAGTAAGTGCACATACGCCAAGCATACAGCCAAGCATAACGAGGAGTCTATTTCTCATACAATATAAAACTTTTTCAAAGGCCATGTGGTAGCTTTTTCTTTAGTGGGGTGTATTAGATTGCAAAAATACAACTTTTTCACAATAAAGGAATCCCGTGGCTCCAAAAAACAGACATATTCTCCACATTAAACGGAAAAGAAGACGTTGCAGAACGTGATGTATAAAAAAGAAAGGATAGGAAAGAACGTTGGTTCTCCCCTATCCTGGTATAAGCGTGTTAGATATGTCAGATGAGCGGAATGTTCTGCTCTGCACAAATGTGTCGCATTTCCTCAGGCCAGACGGAGGCCTGGATTTCGCCGATATGAGCCTTTCGCAAATAGAGCATGCAGAGGCGCGACTGGCCGATGCCGCCGCCGATGCTCAGCGGAAGGGAACCTTCGGAAAGGCGGCGATGGAAGTAGAGCTGGAGTCGGGCTTCCTCACCCTTTGCGGTCAATTGGCGTAGCAGGGCTTCGCGGTCTACGCGGATGCCCATGGAGGATAGTTCAACAGAGCGTCCGAGGAGCTCGTACCATACGAGGAGGTCGCCATTGAGACCGGCCAGGCCGTCAGCTGTAGGTGTGCTCCAGTCGTCGTAGTCGGGAGCACGGAGGTCGTGTGGCTTTCCATCGCCCAGGGGGCCGCCAATGCCGATGATGAATACTGTGCCATGTTCGCGACAGATGGCGTCTTCGCGCTCACGCGGCGTGAGTGTTGGAAATCGGCGGCGTAGTTCCTCGGCATGAATAAAATATACTTTCGGGGCAAGTTGGGGGCGCAACTGCGGGAAGCGCTCACAAACGAGGAATTCCGTGCGCAGCATAGCATAGTAGATGTTCTTCACTGTCTGGCGGAGGAAGTCGACGGTGCGTTCCTCAGGAGCGATGACGCGTTCCCAGTCCCATTGATCCACGTATAGCGAGTGGAGGCAATCAAGGTCTTCGTCGGCACGGATGGCATTCATGTCGGTGTAGATGCCATAGCCTGGGGGCACTTGCTGTTCGGCCAGTGTGAGCCGTTTCCATTTCGCCAGCGAATGCACCACCTCGGCCTCTACGCCCCCCATTGCTCGGATGGGAAAAGACACGGGGCGCTCGGTGCCGCTGAGGTCGTCGTTCAGACCCAGACCGCGCCTGACAAACAGGGGCCCCGTCACGCGTCGCAGATGCAAACCCGTGGCGAGGTTGTCCTGAAAGAATTCTTTAATGAGTTTGATGCCCGCCTCGGTGTCATAGCGGCCGAGGACGGGGGTATAGTGTTGTATCATTGTGCTGTGAAGCTCATGACGCTGGATGTGCCTGTGGCGGATGAGCCGAGGTAGAGGCCATGGAAGGCAGTCGAAGCGTCAGTAGGAGCCGTGGTGGAGTACTTCACTGTGTAGCTGCTACCTTTTACCATACCCGTGGCGGTAAGGAGGGAAAGGTTGCTGCTAAGACTGGCAGGGAAACTATAGGTGACAAGGTTCTTGCCGCTGCTGTCGGCCAGCGTGTAGTAGCGTCCTGCACTGTAGGAAACAGAGCTGGTGGAGAGGTAGTAGCCCTGGGCTGCTCCCGAGATGCTACTGGAGCCTCCGCCCCATCCGCCACCGCCACCTTGGCTACCACCGGCGCTGATGGCAATGCCTTTTCCAGTGATTTGGATATAGGAATTGTTGTCGCAGTCAAGACCTTCCTCTGCACCCCCCTTTGTAGAGAAAGCAAAGATGGTGCCGTTTCCGATGGTGATGGCACCCGTGCGGCCGTAGTTGCTGTCAACAGCATCATTACCGTTGGAGTAGGCTACGGTGACACCTCCGTTAAAGGTGATGGTACCGGTAGTGCTGATGCAGTCGTCGTACGTGGCAAGGTAGTGTTGACCGCCACGGATGTCAAT
>JAFSQD010000054.1 GCA_017446765.1 Alloprevotella sp. | reverse complement strand
GACGCTCTCGAGCGGCAACTTCCCTACCTTCGCATGCTGGCCCGCGACCACTGCCTCCTGGTGTGCTTCTTCAACGATGCCGAAGTGGAAAGCTTGGCACAGGCCACTCCACGCTCAATGGACGACTACGTGGCTCAGACACTCGCCGGAGGATTCATGCAGGAAAAACGTGCCATCACAACCCGATTGGCCGCCAACGGCATCTACTCACTTCTCACTTCCCCGCAACAACTTCCCGTAGGCGTCATTCGCCGCTATCTTGAACTCAAGCAACGCGCGGCAATATAGCCAGCTATACCGCATAAGACCCGATGGGTCTTGTGGAGCCATAAAAAGAGAAGGCTTGCGGGAGCGAATGCACTCCGCAAGCCTTCTTTTCTTTTATTTATACGATCAGCTTATTGTATCATGTCGACGCTTCGGCGTAGGAAGCGGGCGAGCGCCTCGCCGCGAAGAAGTCCGTTTTGAAGGAGGGCAAGGTCGATGAGCTGGGAAACGATGGCATTGTCCTTGGCAAAGCTTGCGCGCAGAGCGTCGCGCTTCTGCTCTTGGGCAGTCATGTCGTCCTGCACCTTCTGGCGCTCGGCCTTCTGCTCCTCGGTGATGTCCTCGGCCTTCTTGTCCTTCAGCTGTTGCTCGAGGGCTGCACGGCGTGCCTCCAGCCCGCGCAGTTCGGCCTCGATGGGCTTAAGCTGTCCGCTGAGGGCTGCTTCCGCATCGGCGAGCACTTTCTTGACAAGGCGATGGTCGGCATTGAGCACGAGGTTATACATGTCGGGCATCTCTCCGTAGAACGACATGCCCTGCTGGAGGCGCGAAACCTCCTTCATGCGCCTCATGTACTCGCTTTGCGTGATGAGCAGTGGGGCTGTGCTCTCGCCCATGGCCTCTACCGATACGTGAAACTCGCGCTTCTCCATCGTGGGAATGGACGAGCGGAAGATGGCACACAGGTTTTCGCTCTGCTCGTCGGAGAGCTCTGTCTTCAGACCGTCGTCCTTGCGGATGAGGTGCTCGACCGTGTCGCCATCCACACGGCTGAAGCGCGATTTCTCAAACTTCGTCTCCAGCATCTGCACGAGCGGCGTGTCCAGCTGACCGTCCATGAGTAGTACGCTGTAGCCCTTAGCCTTGGCGGCCTCGATGTAGGCCCATTGCTCGTCGCGGTCGTTGGCGTAGAGGTAGACGAGGTTGCCGTCCTTGTCGGTCTGGCTGTCCTTGATGAGCGTGCGATATTCCTCGTAGGTGTAGTCTTTGCCTTCGATGTCCTTGAAGAGGGCAAAGTCCTTTGCACGGTCGTAGAAGTCTGTCTCGGAGAGCATGCCGTAGTGGATGAAGAGTTTCAGGTCGTCCCATTTCTTTTCAAATTCCTGGCGATCGGTCTTGAAGATGCTCTGCAGGCGGTCGGATACCTTCTTCGTGATATAGCCCGAAATCTTCTTGACGTTGGCATCGCTCTGCAGGTAGCTGCGCGACACGTTCAGGGGGATGTCCGGCGAGTCGATGACACCATGGAGCAGGGTCAGAAAGTCGGGCACGATGTTGTCCACCTGGTCGGTCACGAAGACTTGGTTGCAATAGAGCTGGATCTTATTGCGATGGATGTCGATGTTTTGCTTGATCTTCGGGAAGTAGAGCACGCCCGTGAGCGTGAATGGGAAGTCGACGTTGAGGTGTATCCAGAAGAGCGGCTCGTCCTGCATGGGGTAGAGGTCGCGATAGAACTGCATGTAGTCGTCGTCCTTCAGCTCCGAGGGCGTACGCGTCCAGAGGGGGCGCGTCTCGTTGATGACGTTGTCCTCCTCGGTGTCCACCTGCTTGCCGTCCTTCCATTCGGTCTTCTTGCCCAGCACGACGGGGACGGGAAGAAAACGGCAGTACTTGCGCAGGAGCCCCTCAATGCGTGCTTTCTCAAGAAACTCCTTGCAGTCGTCGTCAATGTGGAGAATGATGTCTGTGCCGCGGCTCTCACGCTCGGCAGGCGTAATTTCGTAGGCAGGCGTACCGTCGCATGTCCACCGCACGGCCTGCGCGCCTTCATGGTAGCTGCGGGTGACAATCTCTACCTGCTTCGACACCATGAACGTGGAGTAGAAGCCCAGGCCGAAGTGGCCGATGATGGCGTTGGCATCGTCCTTGTATTTTTCCAAAAACTCGTTGGCTCCGCTGAAGGCAATCTGATTGATGTACTTGTCGATTTCCTCCTCTGTCATGCCGATGCCACGGTCGGAGATGGTCAAGGTACCGGCTTCCTTGTCGATGGTGATGCGGACTGCAAAGTCGCCAAGGTCTTCCTTCACTTCGCCGCGCATGGAGAGCGTCTTTAGTTTCTGAGTGGCATCCACAGCATTGGCCACAACTTCGCGGAGGAAAATTTCGTGGTCGCTGTAGAGGAACTTCTTAATGACCGGAAAGATGTTTTCGGTCGTAATGCCAATGTTTCCTTTTTGCATAATGAGAATATGTATATGTGATGGTTTGTTTCTAAATCGGTAAATGTTTGCAAATTGTGTGCCAAGGAAGGTTTACCTGCCAGCAGACAGAAAAGAAGGAGATCCCCCAGATGAGGACCTCCTTGCTGTCAGATATGTCTGTTGGAACTATGAACGACGTTTCATGCTCTATTCCTCCATGTCCCAGGCAAAACCGTCGTCATACTCACGTGTGAACTGGATGTCTGTGCCTTCGCCATCGTTGCCTACCACGAAGGTGTCGCCGTCGCTCAGGAGTAGCGTGCCAGCAGAGAATATGGCTATCGCCGTTGTGGAGGGCTTTACGTAGACCCTCAGGTGTGCATTATCCTTTTTCATTGCTTGCATATTCATTTAACGTTGATAACCTTTTTTCCATTCTGAATGTAGATGCCAGCACGTCGACTGTCGTTGTTCAAGCGACGTCCTTGCAAGTCGTAGGCAGGTGAAGGCCGGCCTACGACAGCCGACAAGTCGTAGATGCCCGTAGGAATCTCAACGGCAAATCCGCGCACGTTTTGTGCTTCATCTCCCGTGAGTAGCAGGAAGGCCTTGCCAGCCTTGAGGGTCGTGCCCGTGTACTTGTAGAAGCCTACCTGTCCGGACTTCACGGCAAAGGTGAAGATCGTGCCGTCGAGATTGCGCGGGTCGGTATCTACGTAGGAACCTGTCAGACGGTTGCCTGCGATAGGCGTACCAGCGTCGATACTCGGCGTGAAGTCGTAGCGGAAGCTCTCTTCAAGGCCGGAGGGATGGCTGAGGAACTCGATGAGGGCACCCTCGCCAGCGGGAATGACAGCGTCATACTGGCGTAGCGTCAGAACGTCGTCGTTCAGCGTGGCGGCAAAGGCCTTTGCGTTTTCAGGAATCTGAATTGCAACGGGTACGTAGAGCGTCGTGTAGAAGCCGCCAGCTGCATAGTTGACAAGCACGTTCCTGTAGAGCGGACTGATGGTTACGCTGCCGCCATCGCCTTGCACCACTACGAGCGTGTAGCCATTGGCCAGCACTGAGGAGGGTAGCTGGAAGTTGTGGACGTTTGCTACCATGACGAGCTTGCCGTTGGCATCATAGACCTTGAAACCAACTGCACCCGTGCCGCCCGAAATGCTGACATTGCCTTCCGCATCCACGTCGGCGGTATACTCACCGTTCACGAGCATATCAAATTCTGTGTATTGTCCCGTTTCGCCACAATTGCCGATGACGCCGTCATACTGGCCGGTTCCATTCTGATAGCTTACTTTCTTCTCGCCGGAAGCATGCCCTTCGTAGGTGGCATCGGGAGCCGTGATGCGATCCTCGATGAAGATGGCACTGCAGGGGCGAAGCTTCATGGCCTTCACCTCTGCGCGAGCCTGATCTATCATTTCCTGCGTGGTATATACATAGTAATCTCCATAGTCGCCCACATAGTGTGCGTTGCGTGTCGTACTGCCAAGCGTATAGCTCTGTTCGGTGGGAAGGGTGAAGAAGCCATAGACATCAAAGAATTCCGTGAGGTCAAAGCCACTCACCTGGCAACAAGTCTTGTAGAACTTCAAATAGTCCTCCGTGGCAGGGACGAAGGTGCTGGCAGAACGATTCATCGGACTCTGTCGGAAAGCCTTGTAGAGGTTGGGGTAGAAGTCCGTGTCGAAACCGGCAATGTGGAAGTACTGGTAGAGCTGCCAGTAGAGGTGGGTTCCTTGCCAGAGGTCAGCACCCTCTGTCTCATTATAGACGCGGTCGAGCCAAGACTTGCCGCTGGCAAAATCGTCAAACGTCTTTCGTATGCTTGTCGTGCGGCTTGTGGCGCGTCCCTGATTGTAGACGGCCACGTTGGAGAAGACGTTATTGGAGATCTCCGTGCAACCAATCATGTTGATGGGATTCTGGTGGATGTGACCCATTTCGTGGGCTGGTCCCCAGATGGCACCATGATTGTTCTTCATCAGGGTGGGGTTGAGGACGGTGCTGAGTGTGCTCTTCTCGTAGTATGTGCCGTAGTTTGTGGCGTACATATAGTTGTTACTGATGGAGGTAACACTGAGGGGATTGTTGAAATACCCTTCGTATTCCTCAAGGCCTTGCAGGCTGCGCTCCATTGTCATGATGCCTTCCCAGCTGTCAAGCATGCCGGTCATGTCGGAACCGACGGCGCTGATGAGTGCTTCACGATTAATGTGGAACGTGAGTTGAGGAGACTTCACGTCGAACACGCTACCACTCTGTGCGAGGTGGGTCTTGAGCTGTGCCCAGTCATCGTTGTCGTCGCCCTTTGTCAAGTCGAAGTAGCCCACGAGTGTTCCTCCCTCAATGTGCACCGTCACGGGAGCGTAGCTGTCGAGTGCCGTGAAGGGAGCTGCATTGTCGGTCGTGTTGTTTACAGAGTGGTAGATAAAGAGGGAGCCTTCCTGGCTGAGCACAACGGGGTTGAAGCCTTCGTGCAGGATGGTCTGGGTGCCCGCGGCCGACCCTTCGGGGACAACCTCAAGGGCAACAGTCTGTCCGGCAGGTATCGTTCCTACGTGGAGCATGACGGTCTCGTTTTCTGTGCCGTAGATACCCGTCGGGTTGGTGAGGCGTCCGAGGTTATAGCCGGTCTTCAGAATGTTGGTCCAGCGCCAGTAGTCGCCATATGCCTTGTAGTCGGCTACGCGGAAGGTGCGTTCTGTCTTGTCCCATCCATTATAGCTTGTCCACGTGTTGTTTTTCACCTTGAGGGCTGTGGATTGAAGTTTGGCGGGCAATCCGTCGGCAGTCATGGTGGCAGTCAAAGCCGCGTCGTCCATGGAGGCATAGGCATCTTTGAGCTCCGTGCAAGTGCCGTCGGTGAAGTAGTTTTCAAGAAGCGCGTTGTAGGAAGTGGCGTTGTCCACCATCTCCATCATCTCCTGATAACCTTGGCGCTGCATGTCGAGAAATGCCGGGATGGGCGTTACCTCCTCAATGAGCCACTCGGAGGCTCCGGCTGTTATGTTCCATCCCACGACGTCCTTGTCAGCGCGGCAATGGAGTCCTATGCTGCTGGCATCCTCAAAGTAGAAGGAAGGCGTAGCTTCATTGATGTATCCGTAGGTGAAGGAGGCAGGAGTCGAAGCAGTCATGTAGGGCGTACTCTGTGTCCCGCCTTGCAGCTGGATGTAGCGTCCAGTGACGGCGTTGCGCAACTGGATGCTCGAGCCCGTTACGGTTGCTACCCATAGTTGCGTATAGTCAATTTCGGCCTTTTCCACGCAGGTCACTTTGTGTGACGTGGGCACTTCTCCCATTACAAGCGTCTTTTCTTCTTGTTCCGAATAATACTTGTTGATGATGCGATAGACCTTCCCGTCCTTGATGGGAGCATCCGTTGTGAGGTCGGGGATGAGGTCTTCGAGCTGGTCGCGCGTGATTTCGAGGAAGTTGAGCGGATAGTGATTGTAGTCGGTATATCCTCCGGCACTGTTGAGCGACTGGTCTTCAAAGAAGAGGTAGAGGCTGCCTGAGCTATTGCGGTCCATCGTGACGTAGCGTGTGCCCTTGGTCTGGACGTTGAGGAATTCCGTCCAGTTGTGGCCACCGTCCTTGCTGTAATACAACTTCAGGTTGGCATGCTGGCCGGTGGTCATTGAGTGGATGATAACGTCGTCTTTTCCACTCTCGCCACGCTGGTAGTAGAGGATGTCCTGGTTGTTGGCATATCCGCCGGCGTTTAGTTGTGGGTTGTTCCACTGCGTGCCCATCGTAAAGGTCAGCGTGCCATCGGCATTCTTAGTGTACGTGGCCGTGTTGAAGCCGCGATTGCCTCCCTGGCGGACAGAGGCGAGCAACGAACCGTCGTTGGCCTGGGTGATTTTAGCCTCGTCGCCCCCCGTGAAGATGGCGTTCTCGCTGAAGTGCCACGTGGCGCCTTCGTCGGTGGAATAGAAGATGTAGTCTTGGGAGTTGCTCGTGTGGCTTGTCTTGCTGGCATTCGTATAGGCCTGAGCGGGAGCGAGAGCCATCAAGTATCCTTCGGAGGTGCAGATGCCGCGACCTGAGGTCACAAACCAGTCAAAAAGTCCATAGGCCGTATTGCTGCCATAGGAGGACGCGTGGTCGGTAAGCCTGCCTGCGGAAGCAAGTTCCACGGGGGCATTCTCTGCGGAGGAGTCCCAGGTCTGTCCGTTGTCCGTTGAGACAGACATGCAAGTCTTGCTCAAGCCGTAGAAGTAGCCCGTATTGCCAGCTGCGTAGAAGCAATAGATTTTTCCGTCCTTTCCCTTAATGAGCGAGGGGTCGCCATAGCCACACTTATCATTGTCGGCTGTGCCCTGACCTTTGGCTATTACGACGGGATTGCTCCATGTCTTGCCTCCGTCGGTGGAACGACGGATGATGATGTCTATGACGTGACCGCCGCCGATGTCAGTATAGCTCTGGTAGCGTTTGTCGGCTGCCACGACGATGCTGCCGTCGTCGGCCACTACCATGGCGGGAATGCGGTAGACCCGGCTGTCGTACGTGCTAGGCAGGAAGGGATAGGTGCGCGTGTTGAAGACCATGGCGCCACGATCGGAAGGATCGCCAATGGAACTGAGGTCCAGAGTGGTCTCCTGAGCGTTGCAGGTGTAGGTGATGCCCGTCACGGCTGCGTCGACTATGCTGCCTAAGGTGGCATCAGCTTTCAAAGTGGCAGCTACCCAGTAATAGTGTGTGCCGGCGGTCAGCGTACCGATGGGCAGGACTGCTGCTGCACCGGATACCTCCGTGAAGCCAACTTGTGTCATAGACGGAGCAGAACTCATCTTGTTGGCCATTGCCGTGGCATCGTGGAGCGTCAGTACTTCAGTGGAATTGCTTGATGCCTCGTAGAGGGTGAGTTTAGAAATCTGATTCTCCGAGCCATCTTTCAGCGAAATGTTGAGCGTCGCTTCCGTCGCATCCTTTGCGGGCGAAGCCGTTACGCGAAGCAATAGAACTTCGGCGTCGCGGCTGGCCGTTTGGAATCCTTGGGCAATGCTGACGTTGTCCTGTAGGATTGCGATATGGGCGGGGAACTGAGCCGTGACGGTCTTGTTCGTGGCATCAACTACGAAGTTTTCAATACCATTGCAGCTGAAGTCGGAACTTGCAGGCGTCACATCGGAGGGCAGAAAGAAATAGCCGTTGTTGTAGACGGATGTGAGTCCATTGACATCGCTACGTTTACAAGTCATTTTGAGGTTTATGGGTGCACCTTCGATAACAACTTTCCACGGTGTCAGGCCTGCATTTTCCAAATTGATGGGATAAACATCGTATTTAGTGCGGTCGGCAGTCGTAGTTTCTCCCACAAATATCGTGGAGCTGAGATTGTATGCCACCGCGTAATAACCAGCCGACTTGAAATACATGAATGAGGATTTCCAATTAGCCTCTATGGCCGTAGGGCTAACGCTACTTACAGGGAACTTGCTGCCTGAGTTGACGAGGTAGCGACCATTAGGCATCTGCCAGTAGGACGTTGTACCGCTTTGAGGTGTCAAGTGGAAGAAATAAGTGGCATCAAGGTCGCCAGCTGTCCGGTAGCTAAGTGGATAGTAGGTGCCGTTGTAGTTGATCTCGTTGTCGGGTGTATATAAATAATTGTTGGCAGCATT
>JAFSQD010000053.1 GCA_017446765.1 Alloprevotella sp. | reverse complement strand
TAACAACAGAAATAATGGCAAAACACGACTTGCATCTGACGCGCAACATCGGCATCATGGCACACATCGATGCCGGTAAGACAACAACCTCCGAGCGCATCCTTTTCTACACAGGTAAGACACACAAGATTGGCGAAGTCCACGAAGGTGCCGCTACTATGGACTGGATGGCCCAGGAGCAGGAGCGCGGTATCACCATTACTTCCGCTGCCACGACGTGCTACTGGAAGTGGAACGACAAGACCTACAAGTTCAACCTGATCGACACCCCGGGACACGTAGACTTCACCGCCGAGGTAGAGCGTTCTCTGCGTGTGCTCGACGGCGCTGTGGCCACCTACTGCGCAGTGGGCGGCGTACAGCCTCAGAGTGAAACCGTATGGAGACAGGCCGACAAGTATAACGTACCCCGTATCGCCTACGTCAACAAGATGGACCGCAGCGGTGCCGACTTCTTCGAAGTGGTACGTCAGATGAAGGACATCCTCGGCGCAAATCCCTGCGTCGTGGCTATCCCCATCGGTGCTGAGGAAAAGTTCAAGGGTATTGTCGACCTCATACAGATGAAGGCCATCTATTGGCACGACGAGACCATGGGTGCCGACTACAGCGTCGAGGAAATACCCGCCGAGCTCCAGGCTGAGGCCGAGGAATGGCGCGGTAAGATGCTCGAAACGGCAGCCGAGTGCGACGAAGCGCTCATGGAGAAGTTCTTCGACGATCCCGACAGCCTTACGAACGAGGAAATCATCGCCGCCATCCGCAAGGGCACGCTTTCCATGGACATCGTTCCCATGACCTGCGGTTCCAGCTTCAAGAACAAGGGTGTGCAGTACCTGCTTGACTACGTATGCATGTTCCTGCCCTCACCCCTTGACACGCCCGCAGTCATCGGTACCGACCCCGATAGCGGCGAGGAGGCAAGCCGCAAACCCAGCGTGGAGGAAAAGACTTCCGCCCTGGCCTTCAAGATTGCCACCGACCCCTACGTGGGACGTCTCACGTTCTTCCGCGTGTATTCCGGTAAGATCAAGGCAGGTTCCTATATCTACAACACCCGCAGCGGGAAGAAAGAACGCGTAAGCCGCCTCTTCCAGATGCACTCCAACCACCAGAATCCCGAGGAAGTCATCGAAGCTGGTGACATCGGCGCAGCTGTCGGCTTCAAGGATATACGCACCGGTGACACGCTCTGCGACGAGGATGCACCCATCGTACTCGAAAGCATGGACTTCCCCGACACCGTGATCTCCATTGCCGTAGAGCCCAAGACGCAGAAGGATATGGACAAACTCTCCGTAGGTCTTGCCAAGCTGGCCGAGGAAGATCCCACCTTCACCGTGCGCACCGACGAACAGAGCGGCCAGACCGTCATCAGCGGTATGGGCGAGCTTCACCTCGATATCATCATCGACCGCCTGAAGCGCGAGTTCAAGGTCGAGTGTAACCAGGGTAAGCCTCAGGTGAACTACAAGGAAGCCATCACCGAAACCGTCAACCTCCGCGAGGTATATAAGAAGCAGACTGGCGGTCGCGGTAAGTTTGCCGACATCATCGTCAACGTAGGTCCCGTAGATGAGGACTACAAGGAAGGCGGACTGCAGTTCATCAATTCCGTCACCGGTGGTAACATTCCCAAGGAATACATCCCCAGTGTCCAGAAGGGCTTTGAGAATGCCATGAAGAGCGGTGTGCTCGGTGGCTATCCTCTCGATAGCCTCAAGGTGGAACTGCTCGATGGTTCTTTCCACCCCGTTGACTCCGACCAGCTCTCCTTCGAGGTTGCTGCCCTCAATGCTTACAAGAACGCCTGCGCAAAGGCTCACCCCGTCCTCATGGAGCCCATCATGGCCCTCGAGGTTGTTACGCCCGAAGAGAACATGGGTGACGTCATCGGCGACCTCAACAAGCGCCGCGGACAGGTGGAAGGTATGGAAAGCGGACGCTCTGGCGGTCGTATCATCAAGGCCAAGGTGCCCCTTGCAGAGATGTTCGGCTACGTGACGACGCTCCGTACGATCACCTCCGGACGTGCCACAAGTTCCATGCAGTACGACCACCACGCACCTCTCTCCGCCAGCATCACACGTACGGTGCTCGAGGAAGTCAATGGCCGCGTAGACCTCGTAAAGTAAACGACATTCACGGGACGGCTTAGCGAATGACTCTTAAGCCGCCCCACATTTACCAAACCATATACAACAAAACATCCTACAACAATGAGTCAGAAGATTCGCATCAAGCTGAAAAGCTACGATCACACCCTCGTGGAGAAGTCCGCAGAGAAGATCGTGAAGAACGTGAAGGCTACCGGCGCTGTCGTAAGCGGTCCGATACCTCTTCCCACACGCAAGCGCATCATCACCGTTAACCGCTCCACCTTCGTCAACAAGAAGAGTCGCGAGCAGTTCCAGGTGTCCACCTACAAGCGCCTCATCGACATCTACAGCAGCACAGCCAAGACTGTCGATGCATTGATGAAGCTCGAACTCCCCTGCGGTGTCGAGGTGGAAATTAAGGTGTAGGAGGTGCCATGGTGGGAGAAGCCTCTCCTGCCGGCATACTATAAAAGCCCCCGTGCTCATCGAGCACGGGGGCTTCGTTTTACGCATTCCACTCCGTTGATGGGGCGGGGCTTCGTCCGTCACGACGGACGCGTTGCCTTGTATCCTTGGCTGCTTATCCAGCCAGGTTGCCGTCAGCCTCCTTCTCCTTTTGCTTCTCAAAGCGGATGATCTGGTGGACCTTCTGTCGGAGGCTGCGGTCGCAGGTGTTGCGAATCACAATGCTGCGGATCGCATCGGCGGTGCACTTGTCCTCGGTTTCCGAACCCTTGGAACCCAGCGTCACGTGGAAGGTGCCAATGTCGTCCAACTTCACGTGATAGCCTTCGGCAAGGTACTTGGGGAGTACCTCCTTCAGGTTGCGGAAGACGTTCAGGATGTCACCCGAGGTGAGCGAACAGCGTCCTGCGATTTCTTCGGCGATGATGTCCGTGTTGAGGATACCTTGTTTGATGGGACTTACGTAATACTTCACGCTTTTGTCCTTCGGGCTCTTGCGAGCGATGCTTTTGATTTTCATTGTTGTGTTGTTTTTAAAGTTAATGATGTGAGTTGTCCAACGTTCTGAATTCAGCTTCCTCGCCTCGTCGCCTTCCGGAATTTGTTAACTGACGTCTCAACTCGTTAGCCTTTCGTCTCGTTGGTGATGCAAAAGTAATACAAATGTTCGCATTAAACAATACCGTCCCGCAAAAAATTTAATAAAACATATAAAATAATTGCATTTGGTATCGCAAATGCTATTTAAGGATTACAAAATAAGGGATTTGCTGCCGTTATTTGTATCTTTTCCTATAATTCCTCCGTACAATTCAGGGCTTGCAGGTCGATGTGAAGGGTGATGGGTTCTGTGAGGTTGCACAGATGGTCAATAGAAATCCCCACGACGCAACAGCGTCGTGGGGATTTCCGCTTCTCCTGCCTTCTTGCAGGATAGACGATGGTGCTTTAGAGGCCCAGCTTAGACTTGATCTTAGCCGTCACGTCATCGCTCATAGCGGGGTTGACATAGAAGTTTGTGGCCTGCGATGTCTGCATTGTGCCCGGGTCGAGGAGGTAGAGGTAGCCACCTTCCTTGGCCACGGAAGCAATAGCCTCGTTGACCTTCTGGAACACGGGAGCCAGCTTCTTCTGCATTTCTTCCTGAAAGGCGCGCTGGTTGTCCTGTGCAGCCTGCTCAATCTTCTGCTGCATCTCTTGCAGGTCCTTCTGAGCGCGTTCCACCATGTTTTTGGGCGTCTGTTCGTTAATCTCAGCCTGATACTTCTGCAGCTTGGTGTTGTATTCCTTCTGCATGTCTTCCAGGTTGCTCTCGTAGGTCTTTCCGAGGGCTTCAAGTTCCGACTGTGCTGTCTTGTAGGCGGGGAGATCCTGAACGACTGCCTGGAGGTCGTAGTGTCCTACTTTCTGAGCCATGAGGCTGAGGGGTGCGATGAGGAGCATCGCGAGGATGATTTTCTTCATTTGCGTTTGTTTATTATATTATAGTTGTGTGCTTGTGTATGCATCAGTTGTATCCCAGGCGTGAAAGCACCTCGTTGGATATGTCAATGGCAGGAGAGGCAAAGATTATGCCACTCGTGTCTGAGGCGCGGTCCATGATGAGCTGGAAACCCTTGCTGTCAGCCACGCTCTTGATGGCATTGTATACCTCGTCCTGTATGGGTTGGATGAGGCTTTCGCGCTTCTTGAACAGCTCGCCTTCCGGACCGAAGTATTTCTTCTTGAGTTCGCTGGCCTCTTTCTCTTTGGCCACGATGGCTTCTTCGCGCTCCTTTTTCTTCGCCTCGGAGAGGAATACAGCCTCGTTCTGATAGTTCTTGTAGAGGTTTTTGGCTTCGTTGTCTAAGGCTTCCACTTCAGCCTGCCACTTTTTCGAGGTCTGGTTGAGTTGTTCGTTTGCGCGCTCATAGGCGGGGATGTTGCTCATGATATACTCCATGTCAATGAGGGCAAACTTCTGTGCGGAGGCAAAATATGCGCAGAATGCCATAGCCGCGAGCAAAAATGTCTTTTTCATTGTCTTATGTGTTTGTGGTTGTTAGAATTCCTGGTTGAGGATAAAGTGTATTTGCGAACCGCCGGCTTTCTCGCCGTTGATATAGCGTTGGAAGCCGTATGCCCAGTCGATGCCCAGCATGCCGATCATAGGCAGCATGAGACGTACGCCGGCACCTGCTGAGCGTTTCATGTTGAAGGGGTTGAACTTCTTCACGTCTTGCCAAGCATTACCACCCTCGATGAAGGCCAGCGCGAAGATGTTTGTCTGTCCCTCAAGCATCAAGGGGTAGCGCAGTTCCATCGTCATTCGGCTGTAGGCGTAGGCGTTGTCGCCGTGCAGACCCGCCAGCGAGCCGTTTTCGTAGCCGCGCAGTCCGATGGTTTCGGTGGCGTATCCGTATGTGTAGCCCGACATGCCGTCACCGCCCACGTAGTATGCCTCGAAAGGCGACTTTTTGTATCGGTTGTAGGAACCCAGCAATCCAAACTCTACGCGCGTCATGAGTACCGGGGCTTTAGGCACGTTAGCCAAGGCCGTGAACGTTCGCAATTTGAATTTCCACTTGTTGTATTCGATCCAACGGTACTTTTCCTGTGCTTCCTGTCGGTAGGTTGCGCTCTTGTAGTCCGTGGCGAGGTTCTTGTAGTCCTTGCCGTCCCAAAGGGAGTAGGGGGGAGTGGCGGTCAGCGAGAGGCTGAATTCTGTGCCCGCGCGCGGGAAGAAGGTGTTGCCCACCGAACTGCGATTGAGGGATAGCGTGAGGTTGAAGTTGTTGCAGTTGCCGTCGGTGATGAGGAAGTACTGCCACGACTTCAGCATGTAGCGCGTATAGGAAAGCTCGGCCATGAACGTGAAGTGGTCGTCCGGCCAGCGTACGCGCTTGCCGAAGCCTACCGAAAGGCCCAGCATCTTGACGTACTTGTCGGGGTCGTAGTAGTTCGTATAGTTGTAGTAGCTACTGTTCGAGCCGTAGTAGCCGTAGTACATCGACTGATAGTAGTTCTGGAGATAGGAGTTGCTGTAGTATCGGGAGTTCACGTCGGTCTGCTTGTTGTAGTAGATGCCGATGGAGAGCTGGTTGGGACGTTTGCCTCCGAACCATGGGTCGAGGAAGGAGAGCGAGTAGCTCTGGTAGTAGGTACCGTTTGTCTGCGTGTTGATGGAGAGTGTCTGTCCGTCGCCCTGTGGCAGGAAGCCGCCTCGCTTGTTGCCTCGGTGGAAGAGGTTCTGGAGTGAGAAGTTTGTGAATTTCACGCCCACGGTGCCGACGATGCCGGTGGGTCCCCATCCGGCCGAGATTTGGAACTGGTCGCCGCCTTTTGAGGTCAGCGGGTAGGTGATGTCCACGGTTCCGTTTTCCTCGTCGGGCTTGATGGCGTGGTTCAGGGCGTTGCCGAGGGCTTCGACGTCAAACTGCTGCATTTGCCCGATGTACATGACCGAGCTTTTGATGGCGTCCATGGAGAAGAGGTCGCCCGGCTTCGTAGCCAGCTCTCGGCGGATGACGTTTTCGTACACACGGTCGTTTCCCGTGATGTTGACGCGGTTGAAGGTGGCCTGTTGTCCTTCGCGGATACGTATCTCCAGGTCTACGGAGTCGCCCACGATATTTGTCTCCACCGGGTCGATGCGGCTGAAGACGTATCCCGTGTTGTAATAGACGTTATGGACAGCGTCGTCGTCGCTGAACAGTCGCTCGTTGAGCATCTTTTGGTTGTAGATGTCGCCGCGTTTCATCTGCAAGGTCTGTTCCAGGCCGCTGGTAGGATAGACCGTATTGCCCACCCACTCGATGTTGCGCACGTAGTATCGCTTGCCTTTGTATATGTCGAGATAGATGTCCACGTGTGCGTCGTCGATGGTTGCCACGCTGTCTCGCGTCACGAGTGCGTCGCGGTAGCCCCATCCGTTCATGCGGTCGATGACAAATCCTTTGTCCTCTTCGTACTTCTCAGGCAGGAACTTCTTTGAGCGGAAGATGTTCAGCAGTGACTTCTCGTGGGTTTTCTTCATGGCCCGTTTGAGCTTTCGTGCTTCTTTCTCGGTTACGCCCGCGATATGGATGTTCCGGACTTTTATGCGTTGGTTTTTCGAGATGACTACATCCACGAGCACGGCGTTTTCCTTCGTCACGTCTTGGCGCTGCTGGATGTTCACCTGTATGTTTTTGTATCCTTTATCCTCGAAGTGCTTCTGTGTGATTTTCTTCGCGCGGTCAAGTAGGTCGGGTGTCACCTGGCTTCCCACCATAAGTCCGAGCGAGCGTTCCAGATCCTGACGCTCCGACTTTTTGACGCCTTCATAGCTGACTGCCGATATGCGTGGCTGCGCCTTCAGGGCTATGTGGAGGTAGATGCGGTTGCCCACGATGCTGTCGGCCTCGATGCTGACGTCAGAGAAGAGCTTCTGCGACCAGTATCGGCGCAGCACGTCGGTCATGTCTGCGCCAGGAATCTCGTATTCCTGGCCGATGGAGAGGCCGGAAATGCTGACGAGCAGTTCGTTTTCAAAGCCAGCTACGTCGTCCACTCTCAGACCTCCGAGCACGTATTTTTCTTCGTTTCCGTAGGTGATGTTGGGCTTCACCCTCACGTTTTGCGCAAATGCCGTGGTGGCCGAAAGCATGGCGGCAGTCGCCAGAAACAGTATTTTTCTTGTAAATGCGGTCATATTCTTGTTTCGTTCGCGGGCATCGTTGTGTTTATTGTCCCTCGTCTTGTTTCACTTGTTCACTTGTCTTTCCGAAACGTCTCTCGCGCTGCTGGTACTCCACAACGGCCTGGCAGAAGTCCTCTTCGGAGAAGTCGGGCCAGAAAGTGTCGCAGAAGTACAGTTCGGAGTAGGCACATTGCCACAGCAGGTAGTTGCTCATCCGCACCTCTCCGCCGGTGCGGATCATCAGGTCGGGGTCGGGCATGAAGGATGTGGCCAGTTCCTGGCTGATGGTTTCCTCGGAAATGTCCTCTGCGCGTAGGTTGCCGCCTTTCGTGCGGCGTGCTATGCGGCGTACGGCCTCGGTGAGTTCCCAGCGCGAAGAGTAGTTGAGTGCAATCACCATTGTCATCCCCGAGTTGTGCGAAGTGCGCTCTTGCAGACGCAGTATGGAAGTCGTGACCTCTTGCGGCAGGCGTGTGACGTCGCCCACGACGCGCATCCTCACGTTGTTTTTCATGAAGAGTTCCTCTTCCAGAGCGGTCAGGATGAGGCTCATGAGGGCAGATACTTCGGCTGCAGGGCGGTTCCAGTTTTCGGTGGAGAAGGTATATAGCGTCAGATATTCCACCCCCAAGCGGCTGGCCAGTGTAGTGATGCGTCTCACGGTCTCGACTCCCTCCTGGTGTCCCATGCTGCGGCTGAGGCCGCGCTGTTTGGCCCACCTGCCGTTGCCGTCCATGATGATGGCTACGTGTCTGGGGATGCGTTGGGCGTCTATCTGTTCTTTATACATGTCGGTTCAGTCTTTGTTGCATGTGGGGCAGCGGGGCGAGAGGTCATAGGTGAGGCTCAGGAGGGTCAGGCTGTAGTGATCCTTGTTGCGGAATTCCGATGACTTGATGCCGTGTGGAGCCTCTAGTCCGTCCAGTTTGTCGCTTGCCGTGAAGTGGAAGGTCCAGTCGAGGCTCAGGTTCAGGCGTTCCCTGATTTTCCATTTCACCCCCACGCCGATGGGTATGTTCGCACAAAAGGCCTTGCCAGGTGTGGCATAGGTGAATCCGATGCCCGCCTGCACATAGGGCGTTAAGCGTTTGTATCCTTGGTAACCCTGCACCCATCCGTAGGGGAGGAAGTGAAGCTCAAAAAGTCCGGTCAGGTCCACAAGTCCTCCACTCAGTTTGTATTGCAGGCGTTCGGGGCCTGCCTGGTTGGGGTTGGTGGGATAGAAGTCGCCGTCCTGTGCGGTCTCTCCGCTCATGCCGAGGTAGGCGAGGCGTGTCTTCACCGCCATGCGCGGATTCAAGGGAAAGCGAGCTACGGCTCCGACAGTGAGGTCCGACGAGCCGAAGAAGCGCGAGTTCACGTCGTCAAGGGAGAATCCCATGCCCAATCCGCCGCCCAGTTCCAGGCGGTAGAAGGTGTCCTCTTGAGCGTGCAGCGCGATGGCGGCAGCTGCGAGAATTGTGCCAAAGAGCAGTCGAAGCCTCACGTGGTCAGTCTGTAGTGCTATTCTTTATATGCCTTTTTTACCTCGCGCCACCCAAGGCGGTTGATGTGGCCATACCATATCTGTCCAGTTCCGCCCAGCAGGAGGTATACTTGCCCACCTTCACCGACGGCTGCACAGACCGTGCTGGCCGTTGCATCGGTGGGGCGCTTCAAGATGCCGCTTTTCCATGTGTGTCCACCATCGTAGCTGATGACGGGCGTGGAGAGGTTGCCTCCGGCTTCACCAAGCAGCAGCAGTCCGCCGTCGTAGGGCAGGAGTGTGTAGTTGTCCAGCACGGGGCATGTCGTGTCCTCGTTCTCGTTGGCTGCAAGGTGCATCCATGCGTGGGACACTTCACCTGTCGTGTCAAGCGTCCGGCACCATAGTTCTGACTTTCCCTCTCGTGTGCCAATGACGTAGGCGCGTTCCTGTGTGGGGTCGGATGCAGATGTCAGTACGGTTCCGGATAGGCCTGCTTGTGGCATCGAAGCCATTTCGCTTGCATCCTTTGCCCATGTCCGTGCGCCGTCGCTTGACGAGTAGAAGTATGTGCCGTCTGTGGCAATCAGAGTCTTGGTGCCGGCTGCAAGGAGCGATGTGAAGTTGGTGGCCTGCAGGCCGTCTGCTGTCCATGTCAGTCCGTCGGTGCTCCTAACCACCTGTCCGTCGGCGGTGGCGTAATATGTATTACCTTGTTTCTGCACGCTGCGTACGTTAAGGTTGGTCGTGCCGATGGTCGCAATGGTCATCTCGGCAGGCGTGGCGGC
Organism: Alloprevotella sp.; assembly: GCA_017446765.1. GTDB lineage: Bacteria > Bacteroidota > Bacteroidia > Bacteroidales > Bacteroidaceae > Alloprevotella. The sequence goes on along the minus strand of JAFSQD010000053.1, from coordinate 19,206 downwards.
GGGTGCCGTCAGCATGTGTGGTCCGTCGGCTGTGCTGATGAAGGCCGTCAGTTGGCCTGCGCCGGCAAAGGCACGTCCGCCCATTGAGGCTGCCACCTCTGAGGGCGTGCCGCCAAACGTCCAGGTCGTGGAGTCGGGCCATTCCTGATGGCGGCGTATCTCTATAGCGTAGGTGCGTTTCGACACGCCGTCTGTGGCATAGGCCGTGATGAGGCGTATCTGCGAGAAGTCCGTGCTGTCCGATGCTGAGAATACTGTGTCGTTGCCCGTCGTGAGCGATTTTATACTTACTGTTCCCGAAGCCGAGAACGACGAGAATACGATGCGGCTGATGTCAGTGCCCACGGGTAGCGAATCAAGATTGCAGATGGTGCCGTGCAGTTGGTCTATAGTAAGGGGATAGCCGGAGCCCTGCACGGTCACGGTGTAGGTGCTGTCCGTGCCGTCGGAGGCTTTCGTGGGCATGAAGCGCACCAGCGAACCCATCGTGGCTTGTGTGATGATGCAGTTTCCGGTGGTTTCCTGAGCGGTGTCGTCGCTGCCGGCACAGCTTCCGGCGGTGATGAGTGTGCAGAGCAGGAAGAAAGCTGTCCCGAATATGTTTTTTTTCATTTCTGGAATCGGATGTGAAATACAAGGCGCAAAAATACGACATCACGTCAAAAGAGCCAAATAAAATCCCGTTTTCTAAACGATTCTTAACACATTCTAACGCTCTTTTGTGTGCATCTCCCGGGGCTTGCTTTCTCGTTTCACAAGTCAAGGGGTGTGCGACCTATGGCTCGCACACCCCTTGCGGATGTCAATAAAAAGCAACTCTTAGTTGGCGCGTTCGAACACCTTGACTTCGGACGTTTCTTCCATTTCGCCGTCAATGTCGGTGTCTGTCAATTTCAGCTGCTGTTCGTCCACGGAAAGAACGAGCAGGGCATGTTTGTCAAACTCGTCGGTCATGCCCCCGGCCATGGATTTCAGCTGTTCTTGTGACAGCATGGAAAAGACAGCTTTAATCTCTTCGTTGCTGCCCAGATAGTCGAACTGGAACTTCTCGGGTTCGAACTTGAACTTCAAAAGGCCCACGCCGGGGCCTTCTGCCTGGGGCGTAAAGGTCCATTCACCTCCCATGCTGATGGCGATGGGGGCGTCAAGGTCGTCGGGCGTAGCGAGGATGCCCAGGTCGAGGATGTTGTCGGCTTTCAGGTTGATAATCATTGTCACTTCATCGTCGAGGCTGGTTTTCCATTTGCCTTGGATGCCGCTTTGGACTTCCTGTGCCTGCATGGTGGCCGTGGAGGCGGTCAATGCGAGGAGGAGAAAACTGAAAAGTCTGAGAGTCTTTTTCATTTCTTTGAGTGTTTATTGTAAATAAAAGTGTGGATTATCTTTGGTCTCATTACTTGCTGATGAGTACTGATGTCTTGCCGATGGTGCCTCGGTACTGGTCGGGCAGGATGATGGCGAGGCTGCGCTGTGAGAAGTATCGTTCAATCTGATCGGGCAGTCGCTGGAAATAGTTGTGGTAGGAGATGGTGCCTGGGCGCGCAATGACAAAGACGACGAGGTGATCCTGGTTCATGCGGCTGGCAACGGGGAAGTAGTCGTTCCAGGAATTGAATTCGTGGAGGTCGCACTGCATGGTGGGATGGTAGTGCTCCCAGTGTTCGCGCAATGCCGTCAGCGAGTTCTCGGCACCGTAGACGTCGACCAGGCAGTCCAGTTGCGAGGCCAGGCGTGCAATGCGGTCAGCCCAGTGGCGGAACCCTGGTTCGTACTCCGCTTTCCGTGGTACGACGAGGTGGATGCGGCGCAGCGTGTTTACGGGTATGTCGGAGCGGTAGATGATGATCTGGCGGTTGACGGCCTGGATGAGGTCTGTCGTAATCTTTCCATAGAAAGACTCGAACATCTTCTCGCGGCTGTGCATGCCGATGATGAGGTCGGAGGCATCCAGTTCCTTCATGCTATGGGACAGTCCGCTCACCACGTTGACGCTCCATCGGCAGTGTGTCTGCATGCGCACATGGGCTGCCGCCGCAATGCGTGCAGCCTTCTCCAGGAGTTCGGTGCCCTGTGCTTGGAGGTCTTCGCCCTGCTCCAGTACGATGTTGATGGCCGAGAGTGGTGCCGTGGAAAGCGGTCGGCGCACCATCAGTGCGAAGTTGACGAGGGTGTCCACGCGCTCAGGTTTGCTTAAGGCAATGACGATGCGGTCGTCCTTTTCCCTGTATGTGCGCGGTTGCATTTCCGTCTCGGGTTCGGGGCGGCTCGCGAGGCTGCGTGCAGTTTTCTCAGTAAAGAAACTGCTCACTATGCAGCTGAACAGGATGAGGAGCATTGCTCCGTTGAGCACAGCCTCGCCCAGGAGGCGTGAACCGTCGGGCAGTTCGATGCTGTTTCCCACAATCACGATGGCCAGGGTGGCAGCTGCACGGCTGTTTGTGAGGCCAAAGAGCAGCGTGCCGTCGCGGGGCGAGAGGTGGAAGAAGTGCTGTGCCGTGCGGGCGGCAAGCCATTTTCCGAGCGTTCCCACCAGAATCATGACGACGGCCACCTCGAGGGCGTGGGGGTCGACGAGCGACTTCACGTCCACCAGCATGCCGACACCGATGAGGAAATAGGGGATAAACAGGGCGTTTCCGATGAACTCAATGTGGTTCATCAGCGGACTGGTGGCCGGTATGTTGCGGTTGAGCACGATGCCCACAAGGAATGCCCCGAGGATGCCTTCCATGCCAACAAACTCCATCAGTCCTGCACCGAGGAATACGAGGCCCAGAACGAAGATGTATTGTACCACGCCGTCGTTGTAGCGCTTGAAGAAAAAGCGGGCAAGGCGGGGGAACACCACGATGATGACGGTGCCGATGAGTGCCAGCTTCAGTAGGAGGAATAGCCAGAAGCCCAGTGTCACCTCGCTCTTGAAGGTCTCGCCCACAACGGCCAGCACAAGGAGCGTCAGCGTGTCGGCCACGATGGTTCCGCCTACGGCCATGGTCACACTCTTGCGCCGCGCCAGGCCATAGCGGAGCACGATGGGGTAGGAGATGAGCGTGTGGGAGGCATACATGGAGGCCATCAGCAGGGAAGCCAGGAAGGTGTAGTGGAGCAGCCAGCTGTTTGCGGCGCACCCGAGCACGATGGGGATGGCGAACGAGAGTAGGCCGAATCCTACAGCCTTTGCCTGCGTCTGGCGGATGTCCTGCATGTTCATCTCGAGCGAGGCGAGGAACATGATGTAGTAGATGCCCACCTTCCCGAAGAGTTCGAAGCTTGCGTCGCGGTCAAGCACATGGAAGGCATGAGGCCCTACGAGCAGACCCGCCAAAATCAGACCCGCAATCGAGGGGATGCGGAGCCGTTCGAAGAGCATCGGCGCAAAGAGAATGATGCCCAGAACGATGAAGAAAATCCAGGTAGGGTCGGTGACGGGGAAGCTCATTTTTGATGGCTATTTGGGGCGCAAAGTAAGGAATTTTTTTCCACTTGTACGTTGTGTTCGGCCTGAAAGTGATAATTTTGCCGCGTTTTAAACAGAATTATTGCAATGAATGTAGCTATTGTGGGCGCCAGCGGCGCCGTAGGACAAGAGTTTCTGCGTGTCCTCGCAGAGCGTGACTTCCCCATCGACAACCTCCTTCTTTTCGGCTCAGAGCGCAGTGCTGGGAGGACTTATACCTTTAGAGGCAAGCCCTGTGTGGTGAAACTGCTCCAGCACAACGATGACTTCCGCGATGTAGACGTGGTTTTCGCCAGTGCGGGTGCGGGAACTTCCAAGGAGTATTTGGAGACCATCACCAAGCACGGAGCCGTCATGATTGACAACAGCAGTGCCTTCCGTATGGACGAAGATGTGCCCCTCGTCGTGCCCGAGTGCAATGCCGAGGATGCACTTGTGCGCCCTCGCGGCGTCATAGCCAACCCTAACTGCACGACCATCATGCTCGTTGTGGTGCTCAAGGCACTGGAGCGTCTGAGCCATATCCGCCGTGTGCACGTCAGTACCTACCAGGCCGCCAGCGGGGCAGGCCAAGTGGCCATGGATGAACTCGTGACGCAATGCCGGCAGGTTCTTGACGGTGAGGAGGTGACGGTCAGTAAGTTTCCCCATCAGCTGGCGTTCAACATGATACCGCAGGTGGATGTCTTTGTGGACGACGACTATACGAAGGAGGAGAAGAAGATGTTCTTCGAAACCAAGAAGATCATGCATTCCGACGTTGACGTCAGTGCCACCTGTGTGCGTGTTCCCTCCATGCGCAGCCACAGCGAGGCTGTCTGGGTGGAGACGGAACAGCCCATCACCGTCGACGATGCGCGCCGTGCCATCGCCGAGGCCGAGGGTGTGACCCTCATTGATGCCCCGCAGGAGGGTCGCTATCCCATGCCTCTCTTCACCGCCGGCAAGGACGATGTCTACGTGGGCCGAGTGCGCAAGGACCTTGCCAGCCCTAACGGCCTGACGTTCTGGCTCACCGGCGACCAGATTCGCAAGGGTGCAGCCCTGAACGCCGTACAGATAGCCGAATACCTCTGCCGCAAAGGCGATATCTCCCGCTGACCCTGCGGCCTTACTCACGACTTATGTCCCGATATGCCGACGTGCTTCTTCCGCTCGCCTTGGGCGGAACGCTGACCTATACGCTGCCCGCCGCGCTGGCCGGTGGCGTGCAGGTGGGGAGCCGTGTGCTCGTACCACTGGGTCGCACGAAGGTCTATGCGGGAATTGTCATACGCCTCCATGACGACACGCCGGCTGAGGGCTTTGAGCTGAAGGACGTGCGCGAGGTGGTCGATGCCACACCTCTGCTCGTGCCCCAGCAAGTGCGCTTGTGGGAGTGGATGGCCAATTACTACATGTGTACGCAGGGCGAAGTGATGAAAGCCGCCCTGCCTGCCGGCTTGAAACTGGAAAGTACGACCGGCGTGTTGCGCAATCCCGATTTTTCCGAGCCCGAAACGCTCAGCGAGCGCGAGCAATTGCTCTTTTCCCTTCTGCATGCCGACAAGGCGCAGGACCTTGAGACCCTGCGCAAGGCTATGGGCGTGAAGAGCGTACATGCACTCGTACGACGCCTTATGGAGCGTGGGGCGGCCCGCGTTGAGGAGCGAGTGGAGCGTCTCTACAGGCCACGCACCGAGACACATGTCCGCATTGCCGAGGGCTACCGCAGCATTGCCGCTCTCGAGGAACTCCTGCACGTGCTCCGGCGCGCTCCCAAGCAAGAAGCACTCCTGCTTGCTCTTTTGGATCTCAGCGCAGAGCATGCGGCACTCACCACAGGCAACGACACCCTGCGGCGAGAGGTGTCAAAACAGGAACTTATGGGCTGTCGCGATGCCAGCGAGGCAGCACTTACGGCCCTGCGGGCACGTGGCGTGGTGGAGACCTACCCCTTCGAGGTGGGACGCCTGCGCATGCAGTGCGAGGTGGATGCCGCCCTGCAAAAGGTGCTCAGTCCCCAGCAGGAGCGTGCCTTGGCCGGAATCCACGATGCCTTTCGCGACAAGGAAGTATGCCTGCTCCACGGCGTGACGTCAAGCGGCAAGACAGAAGTCTTCATCCAACTCATCCGTGAGACTCTCGCACGCGGGGAACAGGTGCTCTATCTCCTGCCCGAAATCGCCCTGACCACGCAGATTACCAGCCGCCTGGGGCGCGTTTTCGGACAGCGCATGGGCGTCTATCATTCCAAATTTCCAGATGCCGAGCGCGTGGAACTTTGGAAACGCCAACTCGGCGACAGCCCCTTTCCCCTCATCCTTGGTGCCCGCTCGGCTTTGTTTCTGCCCTTCAAGCGGCTGGGACTTGTGATTGTCGACGAGGAACACGACGCTTCCTACAAGCAACAGGAGCCCGCACCGCGCTACAACGCCCGCGACACGGCCATCGTCCTGGCACACTTCTATGGAGCGAAGGTGCTGCTTGGCACGGCAACGCCCTCCCTCGAGACTTACCACAATGCCCGATGCGGCCGCTACGGTCTTGTGGAAATGATGACCCGCTATGGCGACGTGGCCATGCCCGAAATCGTTGTGGAGGATGTGGCCGAACTGAGGCGAAAGCGGTTGATGCCAACTCCTTTCTCTCCACGTCTCAGGGAGGCTATCCAAAAGGCTCTGGACAATCGGGAGCAGGTCATCCTTTTCCAAAACCGTCGCGGCTACAGTCCCGTCCTGGAATGTCACAACTGCGGATGGACGCCGCGCTGCACGCGCTGCGACGTGGCGCTTACGTTCCATCAGCGAGAGGGCAGCCTCGTATGCCACTATTGCGGTGCCACCTACCCTGTTCCCCGTCAATGCCCGCAGTGTGAAGGTACGGAACTGCGCGACGTGGGCTATGGCACGGAGAAGATAGAGGCCGCCGTGAAGGCTGTCTTTCCCAAGGCACGCACGGCCCGCATGGACCTCGACACGACGCGCACACGCTCAGGCTACGACTCCATTTTGGATAATTTCTCGGCAGGTCGCACCGACATCCTCATCGGCACCCAGATGGTGACGAAAGGACTCGACTTTGCCCGTGTCAGCGTGGTGGGAATCATGAATGCTGATCAGCTGCTCAACAAGCCCGACTTCCGGGCCTACGAGCGAGCCTTTCAGATGATGTCACAAGTGGCTGGGCGTGCCGGACGCAGGGGCAAGCGCGGACTCGTTGTCCTTCAGACCCGCCAGGCTGCCCTCGGCGTGGTGGAACAGGTGGTCAGTGGTGACTATGAAGGGCTCTTTCGCGCTCAGGAGTTCGAGCGCAAGACCTATGGGTTTCCGCCCTTTGTACGCCTAATTTCCATTACTTTCCGCGACTCTGAAGAGCGCCGGTGTGCCGATGCTGCTATGCAGTTTGCGGCTTTCTTGCGTCCCCATTTCCCGGAGGATGACCTCCTGGGTCCCGACCGACCGTCTGTGGCTCGTGTACAGTCGCTCCACCTGCGCCGCATCCTCCTGAAAGTGCGTCCCGAGCTCCCGACTTCAGGCGTGCGCCGCACGCTGCTTGCCGCCCGCGATCTCACACTCTCCATGCAACCCTATCACCGCGTCCTCATCCACTTCGATGTGGATCCGCTGTAGCCATGCTTCCGCAGAGATATAGGACATCTCTTGCAAAGATATAGGACATCTCTGGCAAAGATATAGGACATCTCTGGCAAAGATATAGGACATCTTTTTTTAAGGCAAGTATCATCTTCTATGTTGCTGGGGGATAGGGAAATAGCACTTTTTGTAACAAACCTGCATTTTAGGCCCCTACCTACACTCCAACCTCCACCCTGCACCCCGTAGGAGGTCGGGGTGTTGTGTGGCCGGATGCGGGTGGCGTAAGTAGTTTTCTGGAAAATCTTTGAGCGCACAAACACGCGCGTGGAGTCCCAGGTGCATGCTCCTAAGATGAGTAACGGGGAGAAAAACTTGCTTTTTTCTCACTTTTCGCGAAGCGTTCTTTGCAAAATTGGAAGTTTTTGCATACTTTCGCGGCGTAGGAAAATGCTGCGCGCACACGTTGGTTCGCTGGTGCGCTGTACACAAAAGCCTATACTCACAAAGAACTTTATGGAAATTAAGAAATTACTATCAGCTTCCGTCCTCTTCTTTGCCGTGCTTATGGCGCAGTCGGCATGGGGGCAACAGACCGCACATCGTGTGGAAGGGTGGCGCATCTTCAGCGTTGACACCTCCTGCGTGCAGTATGTCTCGTTTCCCGTTGACAACCCGCAACGCATCAGCATCGAGGACTCGCTGCCCTTGCTGACCCTGCGCGCTGCCGAGAGGGTGGGGGACAGCTACTACCTCCTTGACAGTAACGACGGACTCACACCCGCCAGCTTCCTCCGCTACGACATCGAGCGCCATCGGCTGGATACCGTTCACACCTACCGCCTGGCCGAGAACGAATCAGGCTTCATCCCTTTCGACATGGCCTTCGACCCCACAACGAACCAACTCTTCCTGCTTGCCTTTGACATCGCTGCGGCCGTGGAGGGTGACGGCGGCGAGATAGACGAGCCCGAGGGGCTCTATGTTCTCAATACCACTACGGGACGCTGTACACTCGTAGGGCTGCAGGACGATGTCTACCTGATTTCCATCGCTATCGATGCTGACGGACAGATGGTGGGCCTCAGTGCCGACGGTTCGCTCTACAACGTAGATAAAGAAACGTTCCAGCCCGACAAAAAGGCTTTTGGCATATCGCCCGTTACACCTTCAAGCCTGCAGACGATAGCCGTCGATGCAACCGACGGAAAAATCTACTGGACAGGATTCTCCGAGTCGGAAATGGGCTTTCTCGGCGTGTTCAACCGCACACAAATGGGTACTGTCTATAACCGTGTGGGCCTGCTGGCCGACAACAGCGAAATCATCGGTACCCACATCGTGACCTCACCCTTACCCCGCACAGTGCCCTCGGCCCCCACGTCGCTGACGGCACAAGCCGCAGCGGGAGGTGCCAGCCAGGCTGTGTTGCGATGGACGATGCCCCAGACAGACCTTGACGGCAATACCCTGGAGGGCGAGCTTGCAGCCGACATCTACCGGAACGGTGCACTGGCTGTCTCGCTCAGCGGCCTGACAGCAGGGCAGGTGACACAATGGAGGGACGGCGACGCTCAAGGCCTGACAGAGTACAAGGTGCAGCCCCGCAACGCCTCCGGAACCGGACGCGCCATCTACGCCGACACCATCTTTGTGGGCGTCGATTGCCCGGGACGCCCCGTGGATGTACGTTTGGAGAAGGAAGGAGGGAACAATATCGTGACCCTCTGGTGGGATGCCCCCGAGACGGGTGCCCAGGGAGGATGGTATGATGCCACAGAGCTCACCTACCGCGTGGTGAGACAGCCCGACGGCGTATGTTTGGCTGAAGGGCTCACGGCATGCACTTTCACCGACCGCACCATCAGCCAGGCACATGCCTATTATTACGAGATTACGGCTTCCACCGCAGCAGGAGACGGCCCTGCGGCCCAGTCGCCCACCGCGGTGGCAGGCGGCAGTCTGCCCCTTCCCTACGCATGCGACTTTAGCGACGATGAGGACGTGCGCTATTGGACAGTTGTAGACGGCGATGGCGACGGATACAAATGGGGGCTCTCGATGAACTACAACGACCGCGCCTATTCCTTCATGCGATACTTCCCCGATGTACTCTTGGAGCCTACGGGAGCCGCTTCGGAGTGGCTTATCTCCCCTCCCCTGGCGCTTGAGGCCGGCAAGCACTACCGTGCTTCGTGGCAACTCCGCACGCAAGGCGTGCTCTATCCCCTCAACTACGAACTGACCTTGGGCAATGCGCCCGTGCCCGAAGCGCAGACCGCCGTCATCGCCTCGTCCTATCAGGAAACCAATGGCGGCAATTTCGGCTTCGTGGACAAGGAGGCACTCTTTGAAGTTCCTTCCCAAGGAGCGTCACACATGGCCTTTCATGTGCTCAACCGCGTTTCGGCACACGTGACGAATGTGTGCGTGGAAGAAGTCTTTGCCGCCGACCTCGCCCTGCTCTCCCTCGAAATGCCCAATCTGGCAAGCATGGACAAGCCCACCGCTTTTGTGCTGAAAGTGAAAAACAATGGCTATGAGGCGGTGTCCGGCTATACCCTCTCCCTTCTCGATGCCGACGGGCATGTACGCGTGGAGCAAGGCTTCGACGTGCCTCTTTCTCCAGGCGAAGTGCGCACCGACACGTTGCGTTGGAGGCCCTCTGCGCCCGGTTTCTATCCCATCGGTGCCAAGGTAACGGCGGAAGGCGATGCCCGTGCGGACAACGACACGTTCGCCTGCAGTCAAGTGGAATTTGTCAGCCAGTCCGTTTGGTACGACTACAAGGAGGGTAACATCCCCACGCGTACGTCCCCCTTCACCCTTGCTGCTTCCCGCAGTTTCTCACAAAGCATCTACCTGCCAGACCATATCGGTGCGCCGGCAGGTATGATCTCTGCCCTGAAATACTACTACCGCTCCAGTGTGGTGCGCGACGTGAAGCCTTTCAACGTAAAGGTCTATATGGCAAATACCGATGAGGAAGGTTTCGACCTGAACTATCCGATAGCCATTCCGAAGGAGCAGTTCACGCAGGTGTTCCATGGGGACGTGAGCATCACCGAGTCCGAAGGCAGCATTACGCTGCGATTTGATACGCCCTTTGAATACAATGGCGGCGGCCTGTGTGTGATGCTGTTCAAGGAAGGCGACACCAGCGGCGAATACATAGACTGGCTCTGCTACTACCGAGGGCGCGACGAAGTGATGCATACCATCTACTATAGCGGCGGTGTACCCTACGACTTCCTGGAGCTACCCACGTCATCGCCTGAGCTGCCCAATGCCTCCTTCTACTGGACTTCAGCCACTGGCATTTCCCAGCCCTCAACCTCAATGGCTCCATCCGAAGTCCTCTACGACCTGCAGGGTCGACGCCTGACGACGGCACCCGCCCGTGGCATCTACCTGCAGGGGGGGCGAAAGAAACTGAAATATTGAAACAACAAATACCCTAAAGACTATGTTTGACGTAAAACAATGTCTCGCCGAGTGCGAGGAAAGAATGGACATGAGCGTGCTCCATTTGGAGGAAAAGCTCGCCACCATCCGTGCCGGAAAGGCCAACGTACACATCCTTGATGCCATCCGCGTGAACTCCTATGGCTCGATGATGGCACTCAATGCCGTGGCATCTATCACGACACCCGACGCGCGCACCATTGCCATCAAGCCTTGGGACAAGTCCATGTTCCGCCCCATCGAGAAAGCCATCATCGACTCCGAGGTAGGCATCATGCCCGAGAACAATGGTGAAGTCATCCGCCTGGCCATCCCGCCACTCACCGAGGAACGCCGTAAGCTACTGGCAAAGCAGTGCGGCAAGGAGGCCGAAGAGGCCAAGATGTCCGTACGCAACGCCCGCCGTGACGGTATCGACAAGCTAAAGAAGGCCGAGAAGGATGGGCTATCCGAAGACAACCGCAAAGATGCCGAGCAGGAACTTCAGAAGATCCATGACAAGAAAATCAAGGACATCGAGCGCATCCTTGAGGAGAAGAACAAGGAAATCATGACAGTGTGACCGGAATCGTTGTCCGCTCTACAGGCAGCTGGTATGACGTTCTGACCGACGACGGGGAGCGTGTGGCCTGCAAGGTGAAGGGAAACTTCCGCCTGCGAGGCATTCGCAGCACAAACCCTGTCGCCGTCGGCGACCGAGTGCGCATCGTGCGCGACGCTACCTCGGCCTTCATCACCGAGCTCTTCGACCGCCGCAACTTCATCGTACGAAAGGCCTCTAACCTCTCAAAGCAGAGTCATATTCTGGCTGCCAACGTGGACCTTGCCCTTCTGGTGGTCACCGTGGCACGGCCTTCAACGTCCACGACCTTTGTGGATCGCTTCCTGGCCTGTGCCGAAGCCTATCGTGTCCCCGCACTTCTGGCTTTCAACAAGTCCGATACCCTCACAGCCGACGAGCACGACGCGCAGATGCGACTGGTGCAGCTCTATCGCCGCGTGGGCTACGATGTGTGCGAGATTTCTGCCCTTCAGGGGCTCGGACTTGCCGAACTGCGTGCAGTGATAGCAGGAAAGACCACACTGTTGGCTGGCAATTCGGGCGTGGGAAAGTCTACCTTGCTCAATGCTTTCGTGCCCGAGGCCAACGCACGTACCGCTGACATTTCCGATGTCCACCAGACGGGGATGCACACGACGACCTACAGCGAACTCTTTCCCCTTCCCGAGGGAGGCGGCATTATCGATATTCCCGGCATCAAGGGCTTTGGTACCTTCGACATTCATCCCAAGGAAGTAGCTCACTACTTTCGCGACATATTCCACATATCGCGCGACTGTCGCTTCCACGACTGCACCCATACCCATGAGCCTGGTTGCGCCGTTCAGGCAGCACTTGCCGATGGCACCCTCGCGCCTTCCCGCTACGCCTCCTACCTCTCCATGATGGACGACCAGGAGGAAGGCAAGTATCGCGCAGCTTACTAAGCCTTTTGGGTGGTTGGCGGGTGACAAATGACACATGAGTTACAAGAAAAAGTAATGTGACACCCTCTTCCTTTGAGGAAGAAATATTCTCCAATACGCTTGAAAATATGGAACCACTCCTTCTCATCCTCATCATCGCAGCCATCGCATTGCTGCTATTTGCCATTGAGATATTCCTAACGCCAGGCTTCGGCGTTGCCGGCATTGCAGCCACGGTGTGCGTCGTCATAGCCGACGCGATGGTGTATTTCTACTTTGACAGCTTTACAGCCACGGTGACGCTTCTCGCCTCCATCGCCCTCGTGTTTCTGCTTGTCTGGTGGCTTGCAAGAGCACGTACCTTGGAGCGTATCGCCCTCAAGGCCAACATTGATTCCACGAATGCTACTCCGGATCAGCTTTCCGTGCGCCCGGGGCAGAAGGGACGAGCCCTCACACGCCTTGCTCTCATCGGCAATGCTGTCATAGAAGGCAGAACCGTGGAGGTGAAAAGTACCGGCGACTTCATTGACGAAGGCACCCCCATTGTCGTCACCGCTGTGCAGGATGCCCTCATACTCGTGCAAAAGGACGGGGCTTCTTAGCTCCGTCCTTTCTGTGTAATAGACATTTGTCTTTGTTTCGCCGGCTGCCAGCCTCCAGCACCATCGGTAGCTAAACCATACCGTTAATGGTTGCCGGTAGCCTTCATGACAAGTGCATACTCCCGAATCTGCTTCACCATGGCCAGGAGGCCGTTGGCACGGGTGGGGGAGAGGTGGTCGCGAAGTCCGATGCTGTCAATGAAGTGGAGGTCGGCATCAAGTATCTCCTCAGCACTATGGCCGGAGAATACGCGCAACAATAGTGCCACGATGCCTCGTACGATGAGGGCGTCGCTCTCGGCGCGGAAGGTGAGAATGCCGTCCTTTTCGTCGCACACAAGCCATACGCGGCTCTGGCAACCGTCGATGAGGTTTTGTTCCGTCTTGAATTCATCGGGCAAGGCAGGGAGTTCCGAACCCATGTCGATGAGCATTTGGTAGCGGTCCATCCAATCGTCGAGGGGCAGGAACTCCTCAATGATGTCTTCTTGTATCTCGTTGATGCTTTTCATCGTTCAGACTTTTCTTCGTATAACTTCTGTAGTAGTGTCTGTCCCACAGCCTTGAGGTGTTTGCGGGAGATGTTTGCGGGCGTATCGCTGACGGTATGCCACGTGCTGGAGAAACCGTTGCCAGTCTCGCCGATGATGTCAATGGTGGGGATGTGGGCGATGCGGTTCATGGGGATGTGGTCGTCCATGGCAGCTGTTCCATCCTCGTGGCGAAACACCTCTTTGGCCTCTTCCGAGATGGCACAGCTCCACACCTGGGCTACGATGTCAGGCGCAAACTGCCGCGAGTAGTACTCGTAGCGGAACTGTGTGTCGGCACCACCCACCATGTCGAGTAATATGCCATAGCGCGGTTTGTAACCTTGGGGAAGGTTGGTCGCCCAATACTGGCTGCCAAGACACCAGTCTGTGCCGTCGTCCTTGCCCGTGCCCCAATAGGGTGCGCCGTAATCCTCCATGTCAAAACATACGAAGTCTACGCCGACAGAAGGGTTGAGTTTGTCCAGTTGCCGGGCCAGTTCCATCATGACAGCCACGCCGCTGGCACCATCGTTGGCAGCCATCACAGGTTCACGATGCTTTGCCGAGTCGGGGTCGTTGTCGGCCCAGGGGCGGCTGTCCCAGTGAGAGCAGATGACAATACGGTCAGAAGCCTCGGGCTTGTAGGATGCTGTGATGTTGACGCAAGGGAAAGACTTGCCGTCCCATCCCTGGAGCGTGACATGCTGCTCGGCGACGGAGAGCCCATATCTTCTGAAGGTTTCAGCGATATAGTCGGCACAGCGGTCGTGGGCTGTGCTGCCCGGCGTACGCGGTCCCCACTGGCATTGTGCCTCAATGTGCACCATGGCGCTGTCTGAGTCAAACGTAAGGGGTACGATTTGGGCGGAGTCAGCATTGTCGGTACCAGTGTCGGTTTTTCCCTTTTTGCAGGAAAAAGTCAACATGGCTGCTGCAATCAGACAACAAGATAGAATGACATATTGACGTGTATGCATGATAAGGTATGGCTTTGAGATGAAAATCAGAATTTAACGATGCCTTTGTACTGCACCTGACTCATGACGCGGATGAAGTTGCCGCCCCAGAGCTTGCGCAGTTGCGTAGTGTTCAGTCCTTCTGCGATGAGGCGGCGAGTGAGGTTAATCATCTCCGACTCGTCATTGAGTCCCAGCACGCCGCCGTCGCCGTCGTAGTCAGAGCCGATACCCACATGGTCGATGCCTGCCACCTCAATCATGTGCATGATGTTGCGCACGGCATCATCAATGCTACGCTCTCCGTCGGTGCGCAGGAAGCCAGGATAGAATGTGGCTTGTGCCACACCTCCGTTTTCGGCCAGCGCACGTAGCTGCTGGTCGGTCAGGTTGCGGGGATGGTCGCAGCATGCGCGACTGGAGGAATGGGAACAGCATACGGGTGTGATGGTCATGCCTATGACGTCATAGAAGGTGTCTTCCGAGGCATGGGAGAGGTCGATGATCATTCCCGTGCGGTTCATCTCCCTCACGACGTCGCGTCCGAAGGGGCTCAGACCACCCCACTCGCGCTGTGACTTCATGGCGGAGTCGCAGATATCGTTGTCGCCATTGTGGCATAGGGTGAGGTAGACAACGCCCATGCGGCGATAGCGTTCCACGTTTTTAATGTCGCGGCCGATGGCGTAGCCGTTTTCTATACCGAGGAATACCGCCTTCTTTCCGAAGTTTTTCAGGCGAAAGACGTCTTTCGGTGTCATTGCAATCTGGGCTCCCTTGGTGTATTCCACCATCTCGCGGATGCCCTTGAGCAGACTGTCAGCTTCGGCCGTGGCTGCAAGCAGACCTTCCTCGGTGCGTTCACGCTGGCGGATATAGGCAGCCATGACGACAGCATCCATGTGGCCTTCGCTGAGGCGGTGGAGGTCTACACGCCCTATGTCGTTGCGACGGTCGAACATGACGCCCTCGCCAAAGAGCATCGGCGTATCCACGTGGGAATCAAGGGTGAGGATGTCGCGATGAGCCTCTACGGCTCGGCGGAAGCTCTCGCACTCTTCCACAAACCAGCGGAAAAGGGGCATCATAGACTTGTCACCTGCCTGGTAGAAGCATTCTGGGTGCCACTGTACGCCGACGATGCTCTTATGTTCTGTACTTTCCACCGCTTCAATGACGCCGTCGGCACTACGTGCAGTCACGCGCAGTTTGTCGCCAGTATGGCTGACGGCCTGATGGTGAAAGGAATTGACCGCAAAGCGTGTACCCAACGTGCGGCCGATGATAGAGTCCTCCTCGGCATCCACATAGTGAGTGGCCGTGTGGCGAGGTGCGTCCTGGGAATGTTTCAGCAGATTGGTGGCACCGGGGAAGCACGAGGGGAGGTCCTGGTACACTTTTCCTCCCAAAGCTATGGCCAGTGTCTGTATGCCTCGGCAGATGCCCAGCATGGGAAGCTGACGGTCAAATGCCAGACGTGTGAGCATCAATTCTCCCTTGTCGCGGTGGGAGTTGATGTGGCCAAGTGCTGGCTTAGGCTCCTCCTCCATGTAGAGAGGGTTTATGTCGGCACCTCCCGTCAGGACAATGCCGTCCAAGCGATCAAGCAGTGAGAGCAGCAAGTTTGTATTCTCTGTAGCAGGAATGACTACGGGGATGCCGCCGGCTGCTTCGATGCTTTTCGTGTATCCTTCGGCCAGTTCGCACCCTTTGTCTCCAAAGTTGCCTGTCAGGCCTATTAAGGGGCGGGTGGAATGGTTGGGAAAATGGTTGGTGACGGAGTGATAATCAGATTGAATGTTGTAGCTCATGTAGATATGTGTTGCCACGAATGTGGATATGATATTATGTTCAGACGTTGTCGTTGTCCTCTTCCTTTCCTTTCTTCACCGGCTTTTTGGGAAACCATCCGCGCTCCACGCGCCGTTTCTGCTCAAACAACTCTCCGATGCCCCAAAGCAGCGAAAATCCTGTGATGGCCGAGAGACAGCTCCAGAAATTGCTTTCAATGAACAACGCTCCTACGGCTCCCGCCAGTCCGAAAAGCAGGTAGAGCCACCAAGGTCGGGTACCGAAATGGTACTCAGTCTTGATAACGAGAGGATGGCAGAGGCCGATGATGAGAAACGTGCAGAGTCCCGTGAGAAGTCCTTCAAAGTTCATTTTGCAGGTATAGGGATGTTTCGGTTGATGGTCTGTTCCAAGGAAATGAGGGTCTCGGTGGAATTGACGCCTTCGATGACTTGTATCTTGTTTGTGAGCAGTTCGAAAAGGTGGTCGTTGTCGTGGCAATAGAGTTTTACCAGCATGCCGAAATGGCCAGTGGTGTAATGGCACTCCACGATTTCAGGTATCTGTGCCAGCTGCTCGGCCACTTGGCGATAGATGGAACTCCTTTCCAGGCTTATGCCGATATATGTGCACGTGCTGTAGCCGATGCTTTTTGGATTCACAAGATAGGTACTTCCCTGAATGACCCCCGTCTCCGTCATTCGGCTGACGCGTTGGTGGATGGCAGCGCGTGATACGCCGCATTCGGCAGCCACATCTTTGAAGGGGATGCGGGCATTGTTGGATATGGTATCCAGAATCTTCAGGTCAAGATTGTCGATTTTGTCCATGATAATGAGTTTTGATGGTGTGCGTCTTAAAAATTATTCTTCATCAGCCAAAGGCAGGTTTTCCATGATGAGATGAGCTTCAAAGCCGCGCGATGTCGCAAACCGCATCAGCTTCAGACGTAACTCGTAGGTTGTGGCAGCTCGCGTGGTACGAGCTTTTGCACTCAGCAGTTCCCGAAGCGTCTCTTGGTATTGGTCTTCGTCAATGGTCTGTAGGGCCTCAGTGATGAGAGAGGGGCTGACGCCTCGCTGCATGAGTGCCTGCTGGATCTTCATTCGTCCCCATCGTTCGTAGAGTGTGCGGTCGTGAACGAAAGCACGGGCGTAGCGGGCATCGTCAAGGTATCTTTCCTCTTCGAGACGGTCGGCTACCTGGCATGCCATGTCGGAATCGGCTCCTTTCTCCCGCATTTTGCGTACCATCTCGCTACGGCAGCATTCGCTGCGTGCACAACGGGCGGTGGCCCATGCATAGAGGGTTTCGAAAGTCAGTTCTTTCATCGCTTTATCACGGCTCGGATGACGAACCAAAGGTGTTGTGAGATTGCCGTGCCCCATCCGAAGTGGCGCGCCATGATGCTAAGGCGCTCAAGGAGGCTGCGGCGATGGTTTTGGGTGGTGGCACCCACGCTGAGGTAGTCCGCCAGCACCTTGTGGGCATTCAGCATCTTTTCGCCGCGTTCTTCTGCTGCACGCATGATGCGAAGGGTCCAGTCGTAGTCGGCGGAGAAACGATAGCGAAGGTCGTAGGGTAGTTCGCGGGCAAGGTCGGTGCGGGCATAGAAAGCTTGATGGCACACCAACATGCCGTGCTTGAAGTCGTGCCAAGTGAGTTGGTCCGGCGGTACGAGCCGGCGTGAGCGCAGGAAGCGCCCCTCACTATCCACCAGGTGTGTGTCGCCATACACCACAGCAGGATGGCGGGGCTCGGCCTCAATGCGTGATGCAATATCTGCCAAGGTGTCGGGGCTATGGAAGGTGTCGCCAGCATTGAGGAATACGATGTAGCGTCCCGTCATCATGTTTAAGGCCTTGTTCATCGCGTCGTAGATACCCTCGTCGGGTTCGGAGAGGCAGTTCACTTCGTGGGGAATCTCTGCCACGCTGTTTCGCTCCATGTAGTGGTGCACCATCTCCAATGTCTCGTCGGTGGAGTTTCCGTCAATGATGAGATGCTCCACGGCAGGATATGTCTGTCGCTCCACGCTATCTATGGTGCGCGCGATGAGCTTTGCCGCGTTGTAGGTGACGGTGGCGATGGTGAATTTCAGTGGCTGTTTCATTTCAAGAGGCTCTCATAGAGCTTGATGTATTGTGAGGCTACGACTTCTTCGCTGTAGCTTGCCTGTGCAGTGCGGTGTGCACCTTCTGCCAAGCGTTCGTAGCTGCTGCTGAAGAGCGTCTCCAATGAGAGGCGCGCGATGTCGTCGGCATCGCGATAGCGTGCAAGGAATCCGTTGAGCCCGTTCTGTATCATCTGTGGCAGTCCGCCGACGTTGAAGGCCACGCAGGGCAGGGCGCATGACATGGCTTCCACGATGGTGTTGGGTAGGTTGTCCATGAGTGTCGGCATTACCAGCACGTCTGCAGCTCTATAGAGGTCGCGCATAGTGGAGGCTTCTGATACATAGTCTATGGGATAGCAGTCGCAGGCAAAAGCGTTCTTCAGGCTTGAGGCTCCCTTCCCAACGGGCACGACACCCAGCTTCTTTATCCATTCAGGACGTTTTTCCTTCATGAGTCGTGTGGCCTCAATCAGGTAGTTGATGCCTTTGAGTTCGTCGGTCGCCTTATGAGCCACGAAGAGCATGAGGTGTCTGTCCGTGGGTAGCCCGAGGCGTTGGCGGGCTTCAGCCTTGTCGCCTGGCTGGTAGAAATGCGTGTCGATGGCATTTGGTATGCTTTCTACACGGCATCCATTCTGTAATGGTGCACGCCGTGCAATGTCGGCCAGCCAGTGACTGCACGCTACGAAGCATATGTGTCCTTCGCCATAGGCTTCGCGCTTGCGGCGGAAGGTGCGTGCGGAGAGGTCGCCGTCGGATGGCCGTGCCAGTTTCGGGCAGTTGCCGCATGCCGAAAGCCAACCTTGGCAGTTTTCTGCGTGATGGCAGATGCCGGTGCAGGGCCACATGTCGTGGAGTGTCCACACAATCTTCTTTCCCGAATCAACGATACGACGTATGTCGGAGAGTGAAAGCATGCCTTGGTTGATCCAATTCAGGTGGATGATGTCGGCCTCCTTAAAGGCTGGATGGTTGGTAATGTCTGTGCCGTGCGTGGCGATGTCGACCGTCCAAAGGTTTTCTCGTTGCAGCATGTTGGCTGCGAAAATCTCGGCTCGCTCGGCGCAGAATTTTGCCTTCAAGAGGGCTGGATTTACGTCAAGGCATAGTACATCTTCGTCATCGGTCTGCTTGTCGCGTACGAGCATTCGGGCCTGCACATCTGCCTTGTTCAAGGCGCGCATGAGGCGTAGGGTGGCGATGGCAGCTCCGCCAGTACGTTCAGAGGTGTTCACCAAGAG
>JAFSQD010000052.1 GCA_017446765.1 Alloprevotella sp. | reverse complement strand
TTTATTCGGTGGAAGGTTTCTGATTATAGTACAAGAGAAACAGTCTAATCCCAATTATTGAGCATTGAGCCCACATATTATCCGTCTCTAAAATCACTCAAAGGATCTTGTTTTTATCATGAACAACAGTCAAAAACAAGGCTCAACTGCGTGATTGTTTCGTGATGCATCTGCTATTAAAAAGTGGCTTGCCCTCCGATTCATAACGGGGTTCCTTTGCAGCACGATTCCACTAAAGGGTCGTGTATGCATATGAATAATGAACCACTTACGTTCAATGACCTTCCACAGGTCGTTGCCGAACCTCGGGATGAAGTGTCGGGCATGAAGGCGACTTTTGTTCCATATTTTGGGCGGGAACTATGATTGTTTTTAGATTCCCGCCCGCTTTTAATGGTTGGATTATTATGCTATTAGTTCCTAGAAGGCTTGTGAGGAGCCATGAGTACATGACATTGGATAACAATCAATTATTCGAAGAGGCGAACTTTAGACTCATTATTAGCTTTTGAAAGAATCAAAAGCATAGGGACTTAGTCATAGAATACGGGCGGAAACTGCGGTAATTTGCATATTTCCGCCCAAGATATGGCAGAATAGCCAAGCAATGACAAGGAGAAGAAATTATAGAATTAACTCATAGACTTACTCTGGTTGATTAGATTAATTTGTTCCAATTTACCCGATTCCGAATGTCAGATTACTTAAGATTCGGGAATAATAATATGGAGTAAAAAAGGAAAACTTGAATACTTGGCACTATTTGTTTTTCCATCCTTTGCTATTCAGGAATGCCTTGCACTCATTACAGAAGGATGGTGTCTGAGAAAACTTGTTTCCATGTTCGGCATCCACCATGAAGCAATGTTGATTGCTGCAATGCTTTAATCCAAAGGCATGTCCCAATTCGTGCATCATCAATTTAGCCAGGTGGTCATTGCTGTGCTGCTTTCCTGAGGGGAGAGTCGATGATATGACTGCCACGTATGCCCCGACAGGACTTACACCGAATATGCCGTATGTGGGTGAAATTTCGTTGGCTTTGAATATAACCTCATCCGTCAAGCCCAACACGACATTTCCTTTGCGAAGCTTGCTTAGGTCTCTTAGCAATCCCGTTCCGCTATAGCGATTCCGCTCTTTGTTGTAGTGTTCCTTGGGCAGTGCCAAAGGCTCTTTTTGGATAGAGACGGACGGGTAAACCTTTTCCAGAATATCGGCCAGCATCTTTGCTTTATGCTTCGGGAAATCATGATAGAGGTACAGCGTGATGTCTCTGACAGTCTCTGTCTGTTTGGCGTTTTCTTTGGGAACAGCCTTTGAAGATGGCGGATTACTATTACCTCCCTGACAAGCCATGAGCATTGTAAAGGTAAGCAGTATCAGACTTCTAAGGACTGACTTATCCATAATGGTACAAATTGCAATTAGTTGAAGATGTCATTACGATAGATAACCAGCACATCGCGCATAGAGACAACCTGCAAGTGCTATATGTGGGCAAAGTTAGGGATAATGTTTCACAAAGACCTCATTTAGTGTACGGAAATATTGTTTTCGCGCGAAAAACTGCTACCTCTGCTACCCAGCCCTTGCAACTACATGATAATCATATTTTTGCTGAAGACTGGCGGGTAGCAGTAGGTAGCAATAGGGCACGCCGGAAAGGGGGCTTGGCGTGTCGCCTGGCGATACTTTACTGGCTTACGGAGGTGTTTACGCACCATTATAGCTACAAAAAAGGTGCTCCCACATGTCTTTGGAAGCACCTTTTGCTTATATATATGCCTTTTCTATGCTCACTCCATGCCGTAGGCGTATGTGTCGATGTAGTTGTATCCTACACCGATGATGCCTGCTAGGACGACGCCAGCGACGCAGATGAAGAAGGCTCGTTGACGTATTACTCTACGTTCATTTCCACTTGTCGCGCGTGATGGTCGCGACGGCCTTGCGTACTTCGGGAGTCATGGGGGCGATGTTGTGCGCGCGCTCATAGGCTTCGATGTCGGCAAGCGGCATGTGCCACATGTACTGCGTTGAGTTCAGGGCGTTGAGTTCCTTGCGTTTCTGATTAAACTCGTCCTTCGTCATGTAGGCCGTACCCGTGACTGTGGCCTCTACGATATAGGTCTCGCGTCCCTTTGAGGAGTCATGCTCCCAATGGTTCAGGGACATCACGTAACCATTGCGCATCACCTCACCTTCGTCGTTGAGGCGGAATACTTCAGTATAGCTGTAGGAGTAGTTGCGATCCTTGCGGCGCTGAAGCTTACGGTCCTCGCCATCCACTTCGTTTTCATACATCTGGGTACGTGCGCCATCAAGCGTAATGGTACTGTAGCCTCCGTCGTGGACAAGCGTACCCACTGTGTCGCGGGGATTGACGATAAGCCAGCGGTTTGCGCCCTGCGGAACCTTCTCGATGTAGTAGCGCTTTTTCCAACTGCCGCCTTCGAGGAGTGTTTCACCTGAGATGTAGCGTACGCCGCCCTTTATCATATAGTCGCTCCTGACAACCCACCACGATACGTCCTTGAGATTGAACAGCGCATAGCTATAGTCGCCGAACTTGATTATCTCCTTTTTCTTTTTGATGTCGTAGGCTGCGGGTAGTATGCCAGCGCGATAGCAACGCAGGGAGTCGTTAACGTATGCGTAGAAGCGGTAGTATATCTCGGTGTAGAAATACTCTCTGGGCTTGACCTCGGCCTCGGAGAAGTCGTATTCGCGCTCCTGCATCGTGATAGTACCATCGCGGAGCTCGTCGGTGTTGACGGTGCAAGGATGGTAAGCAAGGTGACTCACGCAGATTGTACGATTTCCCTTGATGTCGGAAAGCTCGCCATTGAGGTCTGTTGTGCCGAGAAGCACGCCGTCGGAGGTGCGCACGGCAACCAGCGCGATGGCGTTGCCATCGGCATCTACTACTTTAACGCGCTGAGCGGAAAGGGTTGCGCTACACAGAACGAGTAATGCTGCAATCGAGAATCGCATGTTTATCTGACTTTTTAGTGACAAGTTACCACTTCAGAGTGTCTTGCAGCCGTTGTCAGCCCGATGCGCGAAGTGCAGCGTAGGCTGGGAGGCGAAAGGCAAAACGAACTAAGTGACAAGCCCGATATACCAATAAGTGGCGATGAAGCTCGTCACTCGTCACTTTTTTATTTAGATTGTTATGTCGCGAATTCCCGTGGGTGAGCCCTTGATAATCTGGCAGTCCTTGTGGACGCCTACGAAGGTCTTGTCCGTAGGTTCGTCGTATTCCACTTCATTGTAGTTCTTATCTACACCGACGTACTTGCATTCCTCGGGCACATGTATGAGGCGAAGATTAGGTGCGTCCTCCACCGCCCACTGCTCAATGCGCTTCACGCTGGAGGGGATTACGAGAGTCTCCACGTTGGGCTGGTGATAGAGTGTATTCTTCTTCATCTCCGTCATCTGCGAAGAGAGAATAACGTACGTCATGGCAGTCGGTATGAAGTAGAGCTGGGGCTTGCGGTTCACCATGCGATAGACGATGCCGTTCTCGCTCATGAGTTTCCTGCTTGCGGAAGCCACATAGACAGCCTCCACCTTCTTGCAGTAGTTAGCGATGCCCATGTTGCTCTCGTCGCCCAAGGTCGTGATGTTCGAGCCAAGATATATCTCGCGCACAGTGCTAGGGATGTCCTTCGTCGGGTTGAAGGAGAAGATGCGTAGGCCGTTGATACTGAAGGGTATCGTGAGCTGTGTGTCAGCCTGCTTCACCTCAACCACGCTGAGCGCGTCGCCGTACCATGTGTATTTGAAGTTGTCGTCCTCGAAGAGCGTCACGTCTATCTTGCTGGGGTAGAGTTCCTCCTTATAAGAAGATGTGGACGTCATCAGCCAGTAGCGGCTGTTCGTCGAGTCCATGACATACCATTTACCATCGGCGCGAACGTAGTTCCATGCGTGTCCCAGCTTGTTGACCGTCATGAAACCGTTGACGTTGAAGCAGTTAAGACCTGCCCAGTGGCACATCGTGTTCATCAGATTGGAATAGCCTTGGCAGTTTGCTACATGATACTTGTAAGTATAGTAGGCCGACTGTTCCTTATTCTCGCCCTTGTTGTCGTACTTCACGTTCTTCGTAATCCAGCCGTATATGGCATGCATTTTATCCTTTTCCGTTGTGGCATCCTTAACGAGCTCATCCACGAGGGTGCCAATCTCCTCGTACTCGCTTTTGGAGCACTTCGTCCCGTCCCATGCGCTGCCTAAGTCATCGCCAGCCTTCTGTAGGCAGCGGAGGAGGCCTGTGCTCGCATCAAGGGAGGAGAGTACGGTTGAGTTGTCCGTCTCGGGGAAAAGGCTCTCGTCAGCAGCCGTTGAAGATTGACCATTGACCATTGACCATTGAACCGGTGGCACATCCTGTTCCTCAGAAATGCTGTCGGTAGTGCATGCAAAGAGCAGGCTCAGTGCGCACATGGCAGGGATTTGCAGAAACTTCTTCATGTTTAATAGTTTTTAGTTACAAGTGACGAGTTACGAGTTACGAGCTTCATCGCCGCTTATTGGTATATTTGGCTTGTCACTCGTCACTTGTAACTCGTCACCTATAAATATTTACTCCATTCCGTATGCGAAGGTGTCGATGTAGTTGTATCCTACACCGATGATGCCGGCGAGGACGACGCCAGCGACGCAGATGACGAGGGCCACCTTCGTGTAGCCGTCGCTCTTGAAGGCGGGCACGGGGTTCTCGCTCTTGTTGATGTACATGGCCTTCACGATGAGCAGGTAGTAGTAGAGGGAGATGACGGTGTTCACCAAGGCGATGAGCACGAGCCACTGGTAGCCCGCGTTGAAGGCAGCCATGAAGACAAAGAACTTTGAGAACATACCTGCAAAGGGCGGGATGCCGGCCAACGAGAAGAGACAGAGCGTCATGAGGAAGGCAAGCTTCGGGTTTGTCTCGTAGAGTCCGTCATAGTCGTCCATGCGGATGCGTCCGCTGTGTTGCTCCACGACATTGAGGATCGCGAAGACACCGAGGTCGGCCACCATGTAGACGAGGAGATAATAGACGAGCGCTGTCATGCCCTGTGCGGTGCCGCCCATGACGGCCAGCACGAGGTAGCCGGCCTGCGAGATGGCACTGAAAGCCATGAATCGCTTGAGGTTCTTCTGCTGGATGGCAAAGATGTTGGCAATGGTGATGCTGGCAACGATGAGCCAGAATAGCCCTATGTTCCACTGGGATGCAAGTGTTGTGTCGGCAAACACTTTCATCAGCACGGTCATTAGCACAAATGCTGCCGAGCCCTTGGAAACGACACTGAGATATCCAGTGACCACTGTCGGTGCTCCCTCGTAGGTGTCGGCTGTCCAGAGGTGGAAAGGAACAAGCGAGATCTTGAAACCCATTCCTGCGATGAAGAGCGTCAGTCCCAGGACTGCGAGGAGCAGATTCTCATTAAGGCCTATGAGCATGGCTCCCAACTCCGTGAAGTAGAGTGTGCCGGTGATGCCATAGATGAGGGATACGCCGTAGAGCAGAAGGGCACTGGAAAAGAGGGCAAGAAGGATGAACTTGGCACCAGCCTCTGCACTCTCGTAGCGCCACTTGTCAAAAGCCACGAGGGCCGCAAGGGGCACACTGGCCAGTTCGAGGCCGATGAAGAACATCAGGAAGTGACCACTGCTGATCATGAAGTACATACCCAGCACGGTGAAGAGGGTGATGAGGTAGAACTCGCCCTGTTTCACGCGGTTTTCCTCGCGGCCGAGCCAGCCATTTGCCATGAGAAAGACGACAAGGGTGCCCACGTTGAGGATACTCTTGACGATGGTCATCATGGCCGTGTGGACGTACATGCCGCCAAAGGCTGTCACCTCGCGTTCCATGCCACAGCAGGGCACGAGGTTGCAGAGGGTGTGGATGCCGAGCAGCACACAGGCCACGAGCCCTATCTTGCTTCCCTTTGCGGCTTCGCCCTCCTTTGGTTCCTTGCTCATGAAGAGGTCGGCAAGGAAGATTATCAGGATAACTGCCAGCAAGGACAGTTCTTCGCGCATAAATAAGAATTGACTATAGTCCATATTAAAAGGAAGGAATTTATTGAGTGACGAGTAACAAGTGACAAGTGACGAGTGGCAAACGCGTTTCTAAGGGCGTAGCCTAACTTGTAACTCGTAACTTGTAACTCGTAACTCTCTTTTTTACTTCATAAACGGATTGAACGATGCGTTGGTTACAAACGTGTTGATGTGGTCTACGATGGGGGCTACGCCCGTGCCTATCATGTCGCTCACCCAGAGCGGAGCGCAACCGAGGGCCGCGATGCAGAAGATGAGGCAGATGACAGCAAAGCGTTCCTCCCAGCGGGCATCCGTCAGGTGGAGATGATGCTCGTTGGTAGCCGTTCCGTAGAGCACCTTCCCCACGAGCCGCAGGATGTAGACGGCTGTGATGACGATGCTGGTGCAACCTGCGATGGTGAGGAAGCGGTGGAACGTGTCGGCATGTTCGAAGGCACCCACGAAGATGGTCATCTCAGCCACAAAGCCGCTGAAGCCGGGCAGTCCGAGGTTGGCAAGACCGGCAATGACGTAGCAGACGGCCAAGAAGGGCATGATGCGCATCAGGCCGGACATCTCGCGGATGTCGCGGGTGTGCGTACGTCCATAGATCATGCCGATGAGGGCAAAGAAGAGTGCCGTGGTCAGACCGTGGGAGAGCATCTGGATGACTGCACCCGTGGCTGCTACCTGGTTGACCATCAGGATGCCGAAGAGCACGAGGCCGCAGTGGCTGACGGAACTATAGGCATTGATGTACTTCAGGTCGGTCTGCACACAGGCGGAGAAGGCACCATATACGACGCTGATACCTGTCAGGATGAGGAATATCCATCCGAGGTCCTGAGCCCCTTGCGGCATGAGGTACATGGCGATGCGGAAGCAACCGTAGCCTCCGAGCTTCATCAGCACGCCGGCATGGAGCATGGAAACGGCTGTAGGCGCAGAGGCGTGACCGTCGGGGCTCCAAGTGTGGAAGGGGAAGAGTGCACCCAGTACGCCGAATCCGGCGAAGGTCAGCGGGAACCAGATGTGCTGAACCTGTACGGGAATGGCGTGGGCGCCGTTCGTCTGGTTGGCAATGTCGACGATGTTCATCGTCAGGCCGCCGGCACCGTAGAAGATTCCGAAGATGCCGCACATCAGGAAGGCGGAACCGCCCATCAGCATCAGCGTGAGCTTCATGGCGGCATATTCCTTCTTGCCCGTGCCCCATACGCCAATGAGCAGGTACATGGGAATGAGGGCTACCTCGTAGAACATGAACATCGTGAACATGTCGATGCTGATGAAGAAGCCGAAGACGCCGGCACTCAGCAGCGTGAACCACAGGAAGTATTCCTTGTTCATGTCCCAGGAAACGAAGGTGCCCGTAAAGACGATGACGGCGGAGAGCAACAGCATAGCCACAGAAATGCCGTCGACGCCTACGGAATATTTGATGTGCAGAGGCTTAATCCAGTCGAAAGATGCGGTGAACAGCATCTCTGCATCGTTCACGGCGCGTTCCTTCAGGAACATCACCGTCAGCACGGCGGCGGCAATGAGCAGCACGGTGCTGCCGGCCACCATGACCGCGCGAATACCTTTCTGATCCTTAACAAGCCAGAGGCCTAACAGCATCAGCAGGGGAACTGCAACGAATATAGATAAGAAATTCATGTCTGTGTCGTATTAAAGGATCATGATTAACAAGAGGGCGAGCACGCCGAGGAAGAATACGTAGGCATACTTCTGGATGGCTCCGCTCTGGAAACCGCGTATCTGGAAGCCCAACTCGTGGGTGCCCCATGCCAGGAAGTTGAAGAATCCGTCGATGATGTGACGGTCAAACCATGCTATAGGCTTGGAGATGTGGGCAAAGATGATGCGGTGGGTGATGAACTGATATACCTCGTCCATGTAGAAGCGCTTGTAGGCCCATTGGTGCAGGCGCGGCATGGCGCTCTGCAGTTTGTCGGCCACAGGCTGGCGCTCACCCTTATAAATATATGTGGCGAGGCAGATGCTGACGATGGCGATCACCGTGGAGGTGATGGCAATCTGCGTGTCGAGGTGGATGGGATAGTCCAGGCCGCTGGCGCTGACAAAGGAGCCGAAGTTGACGCCCCATCCGCAAGTGACGGTGATGAGCGTGAGGAAGATGAGCGGCAACGTCATGGTCCAGGGGGCCTCGTGAGGCGTGTGATGGGCATGGGCTTCCTTGTTCTCCGTGCCCCAGAAGATGCCGTAGTAGAGGCGGAACATGTAGAACGCGGTCATGGCGGCGATGCCCGTCATCACCCAACCTACCAGAGGACTGTACTGGAAGCAGGCCGTGATGATCTCGTCCTTCGAGAAGAAACCGCTGAAAGGCGGTATGCCACTGATGGCGAGGCAGGAGAAGAGGAATGTCCAGTGGGTGACGGGCATGTACTTCCTAAGGCCGCCCATCTCGCTCATCTCGTTGCTGTGGACGGCATGGATGATGCATCCTGCCCCGAGGAAGAGGCAGGCCTTGAACATGGCGTGCGTGAAGAGGTGGAACATGCCTGCCATGTAGCCCAGCTGGGCATGGTTGTCGAGGACGGCTTCGTGGCCGGGGAGACTCACGCCGAGTGCCACCATCATAAAGGCAATCTGCGAGATGGTGGAGAAGGCCAGCACGCGCTTGATGTCGCTCTGTGCCATTGCCACGGCGGCTGCGTAGAATGCCGTGATGACGCCCACCCACACGATGATGCTCATGGCCTGGGGCGCATACGCTATCCACAGGGGAAAGAGGCGTGCCACCTGGTAGACACCGGCCACGACCATGGTGGCTGCGTGGATGAGGGCACTGACGGGCGTCGGGCCTTCCATGGCGTCGGGGAGCCAGATGTGGAGGGGGAACATGGCGCTCTTGCCGGCACCGCCGATGAACATCAGCGTCAGTGCGGTGGGCAGGAGAAGGCCTCCGGCGGCTACGGCACGGGCAGCGTCAACGGGCACGAAGGCGGTAGCGCCCTCGGCAAGCTTCAGCTCATTGACGAACGAGAAGCTGAACGAGCCCGTATAGTAGCCGAAGATGAGGATGCCGACGAGGAAGAACATGTCGGCAAAACGTGTGACGATGAATGCCTTCTTGGAGGCTGCGATGGCCGCCTTCTGCGTATAGTAGAAGCCTATGAGCAGGTAGGAGCTCACGCCGACAAGCTCCCAGAAAAGGTACATCTGGAAGATGTTGGTGGCCACGACGAGGCCGAGCATCGACATCGTGAAGAGCGACAGGAAGGCATAGTAGCGCTGGAAGCCGCGTTCGCCGTGCATATACCCGAAGGAATATATGTGGACCATGAACGACACGGTCGAGATGACGATGAGCATCATGACGCTGATGGGGTCGAGCAGGACGCCCATGTCAAAGTGGAGCGTGCCCAGCGGCAGCCACGTGATGTTGTAGGGCACGAGGGCTTCGTAGACGCCGGCTGCGCCACGGCCAACGGCGAAGAAGTACTCATAGGCCGTATAGCACGACAGCAGGAATACGGCACCGAGGCTGGTCGTACCTATCAGTCCTGCCACGCGATGGCTGAATTTGTTCCCGAAGAGTCCCAAGACGAGAAACGAGAGGAACGGCAGGAGCAGGATGAGGATTGTATATGTGAACATTAGTCTAAATTAAAGTATAAAGTAAAAGGCGGGATATCCCATTACTTAGTTAGTCTTTCTTACCACTTCATCTTCTCGAGCTTGCCGACGGAGATGTCTTTGAGCTGTCGATAGACATTGATCATGATGGCGATGGCAATGGCGCTCTCGGCCGCCGTGATGGCAATGGAGAAGAGCGCGAAGAAGTAGCCCACGTGCCCACCGGGGAACAGGAACCTGTTGAAGGCGGCGAAGTTCAGGTCGGTGGCATTGAGCATGAGCTCGATGGAGAGCAGTATCGCCAGTGTGCTGCGGCGGGTGAGGAACCCGAAGATGCCGGCAAACATCATGACGGCGGAGACAATCAAGATATAGTTGAGTTCTATCATGGCTTTATCTTTTTCTGGCTATCACCAGCGCTGCTACGATGCAGGCGAGCAACAGGACGGACACCGCCTCAAAGGGAAGCAGGTAGCCGTTGACGTCGGTCGAGAGCATGTGGCGGCCGATAGTGTTAATACTGATAGTGGCCTCCTCGCTGGGTGCGTAGAGCGGTTCGGGCCTGAAGAGATTCTCGTGGAGCAGGTTGGCCTTCAAGATGGCATAGACGAAGGCGCCGAGACCGGTCAGGCTGAGCAAGGCCGAAGCAAATATCTTCTGCTTTGTGTTTTCGCTCAGCTTGTCCTTGGCGCCACGTGTCAGCAAGATGGCAAATACGTAGAGCACCACGATGCCACCGCAATAGACCATCACCTGGACGCTGCCCAGGAAGGTGTAGCCCATCAGAAAGTACATACCCGCCACGCCCAGCAGGGCGAAGAACAGGTAGGCAGCGGCGCGGAGCACGCTCTTCGCCAGCACGGTGGCAAATGAGGCGCACACGATGAGCACTGCCAGGATGACGAACATTATATTATATGAGTCCATAGCTGTCAATCTTCTGTTTTAGGTTTGGGCTCGGCGTCCTCCGCTTTCGCGGGTTTGCCGGCTTCTTTCACGACGGCAGGCTTGGCGGCGGGGGCAGCAGCGGGACGTGCCACGGGCTTGCGCTCCTCGCACTTGCTTCCTTCGTGGTTGAGTTGTTTCACAAGTTTCTGGCGGTCGAAGACTGCGTTTTCAAAACTTTGGTCGAAGGTGATGGCGTTCTGCGGGCAGACGCGCACGCAGACTTCGCAGTACATGCAGATGCCTTGGTCGTAGATGTACTTGTCGAGCACCTTCTTCTTCTTCCCGTCCTCGGTCTCCACCATCTGGCTGGTCACGGTGATGGAGCCGTTGGGGCAGTTTGTCATGCAGAGTCCGCAGGCGATGCACTTGTGCTCGTTGTGCTCGTTGTGGGGCATGACGAGCGAGCCGCGGAAGCGGTCGAACATCTGGAGTTCCTTGCGGTTCTCGGGATACTGCTCGGTAATTTTCTTGGTAAAGAATTCGCGCATCGTGGTCTTCAGGCCCACGCCAAGCGTCTTCAGTCCGGCTGCTAAGCCTTGCAGGTAGTTCATTTCTTCCATGGCTTTACACGTTTATTCCCAGTCCGAACACTACGACGAGTGCCATGAGCAGGAGGTTGATGAGACTGATGGGCATGAGATACTTCCACTCGAGGGAGAGGATGTGGTCAATGCGCAGGCGCGGGAAGGTCCATCTTTCCCACATGAGCAGGAAGATGACGAAGAAGGTCTTGCCGATGAACCATACGGCACCGGGCACGGCATCCATCACGGCGTTGAAGCCGTCGAGGCCTGCGATGTGCAACGGGGCCCAACCGCCCAGGAAGAGCGTCGTGGCGATACCGGCAGCGATGAAGAGGTTGAGGTACTCGGCAAGGTAGAAGAAGCCGAAGTGCATGCCGGAATATTCCGTATGGTAGCCGGCCGTCAGCTCGCTCTCGCCCTCGGGGAGGTCGAAGGGGCCGCGGTTACACTCGGCGTTGCCGGCGATGAGGTAGATGAGGAAGGCAATCACGGCGGGCACATGTCCGCGGATGATGTTCCAGCCATTGTCGGCCTGCTGCTGCACGATTTCGCTGATCTGCATCGTACCGCTCAGGGCCACGATGGTGAGCATCGTGATGCCGATGGAGATTTCGTAGCTGATGAGCTGTGCGCCGGCACGCATGGAGCCTATCATGGGGTACTTGCTGTTTGAGCCGAGGCCGGCCAGCAGGATGCCCACGACGCCGATGGAGCTCACGGCTACCATGAAGAAGAGGCCGACGTTGAAGTCGATTATATGTCCGCCTTTGTTCCAGGGCAGGCACGCAAAGGTCAGCATGGAAGCCGTCACAACGAGGAACGGGGCAAGGTCGTGCAGGAACATGTCGCTCTTACGCATGTTGATGATTTCCTTCTGAAGCATCTTGAAGACGTCGCTGAACACCTGCAAGAGTCCCCACTTGCCGACGCGGTTGGGACCGATGCGGCACTGGAAGAAGGCGCACACCTTGCGTTCCATATAGATGAGGACGATGGCGAAGACGGCATAGAGCGTGATGATGAGCAGGGCCACCACTACGCACTCCAGCAGGATGGCCGCCCACTCGGGTACGAGACCGAGCAGCCACGTGTGGATCGCCGAAGTCCAGGAAGCTAAATCTAACATATTTAAAAAATTAAAAGGTAAAAAGTAAAAAGTAAAAATTTATAATGTAATTTCAGTGACGAGTGACAAGTTAGATGAACTCTTGAACTCTTGCTCCGAGCTTTGCTCGCCTGAGCACCCACTGGAGCGCAAGAACTCTTGAACCAAAATTCAGTATCTCAATTATTACTTATTACTTTTTAATTTTTACTTAATTATCCATTATCTGTCAATGTCGGGCACTACGTAGTCCAAGGTTCCGTTGATGGCCATCATGTCGGCGATGAGCTCGCCACGGCAGGCCGTGTCCATGATCCAGACAAGGGGCAGGCCGGTGGAGCGGTAGTGGAGGCGGTAGGGGCTCTTGTCGCCCTTGCTCTCCAGGTAGACGCCAAATTCGCCGCGGCTACCTTCCACACAGCTGTAGTAGGTGCCGGCGGGCACTTTGATGATGGGCTTGGTCTTCGTTTGGAAGGGTCCCTCGGGAATGTTGTCGATGAGTTGCTCGATGATGCTGAGGCTCTGTTCGATCTCGTCCATACGGCAGAGCAGGCGTGCGTAGCTGTCGCCCTCCGTGCGTACGATTTCCTTGAAGTCCACCTTGCCGTAGGCGGCATAGGGCTGACGCTTGCGCACGTCGTTGTGCCACCCGCTGGCGCGTCCCGAAGGTCCGGTGCAGCCACCGCTGACGACTTGTTCCAGCGACAGACGTCCCACACCGATGAGGCGGTTGCGTGCGATGACGTTGTTGATGAAGATGTCGTAGTATTCCTTCAGGTTCTTCCTCATGTAGGGGATGAATTCCTTCACGCGCTTCTGGAAGTTGGGATGGATGTCGGCTGCCAGTCCGCCAATCATGTTGTAGTTGAGGATGAGGCGGCCGCCGCATGTCTCCTCGAAGATGTCGAGCACCTTCTCACGGTCGCGGAAGCCATAGAGGAACGCGGTCGTTGCTCCCATGTCCTGACAGAGGCAGGAGAAGAAGAGGATGTGCGAGTCGATACGTTGCAGCTCGTCCATGATGGTGCGAACCACCTGCACGCGGTCGCTCACCTCGATGCTTGCTGCCTTTTCGATGGCCATGCACAGTGCGTGGCGGCTCTGCATGGCACCCAGATAGTCCATGCGGTCGGTCAGGGCAAGCGTCTGCGGATAGGTATAGCTCTCGTTGAGTTTTTCGATGCCTCGGTGGATATAGCCCAGCTTCGGGTCCATCTTCTTGATGCGTTCGCCCTCGAGGGCTACGCGGAAGTGGAGCACGCCGTGTGTGGAGGGGTGCTGCGGGCCTATGTTCACCATGTAGTCATCGGGGGCAAAGACGACGTGCTCGGTCTCGGTGATGCGGCCGTCGGCATCGCGGTTGTATTCCACGGTGGTGTCGCTGAGCACCTCGTTCTCCATGTTCAGGGGGTTCTGCTCCTCGGGCTTGTCGTCCTTGCGCATGGGATATCCCACCCAGTCTTCACGCAGGAACACGCGGCGCATGTCCTTATGGCCGAGGAAGCGTATGCCGTAGAAGTCGAACACTTCGCGCTCGTAGATGTCGGCGATGGTCCAAAGGTCGGACACGGTGGGTATGAAGGCGGCGTCGCGGTCGGCACATACGGCCTTGACGTATTCGCGGCGTCCGGTCTCGGTGCTCCACAGGTTGTAGACGCATCCGAGGCCTTCCTCGCCCCAGTCCACACCGGTGATGAGCTCGAGGAAGTCCATCTTTTCCTCGTCGCGCATGCGTTTCATCTCGTCGTGCAGCGCTGAGAGCTCCACGAGGCGTGGCTTGATCTCGTTCTCGCCGGGCACTTCGGGCTTCGGCTGAGGGCGTGCGGCGGCCGGCTTTGCGGCGGCTGCAGGCTTGTCGGCAGCGGCTGGCTTGGCAGCAGGAGCGGCTGCGTCGGCAGGCTTCTGGGGCTCTGCGGCAGCGGGAGTCTGTAGGTCTTTGTTCTCTTCCATAGTCTTCATGCTTCTTGCTGTTTGTCCACTACTTCCCTGATGCTCTCAAGACTTTCACTCAGCGTCTGGGGGTCTTTCTGCTTGCGGTTGGTCGTGCCAAAGAAGTTCTCGGCCTTCACGATGCGCTGTAGCTGCATCATGCCGTAGAGGAAACTCTCGGGGCGGGGCGGGCAACCGGGCACGTAGACGTCCACGGGGATGATTTTGTCAACGCCTTTCACGACGTGATAGGACTTCGTGAACGGACCGCCGGCCACGGCGCAACCGCCGATGGCTACGACGTACTTGGGGTCGGCCATCTGGTCGTAGAGACGCTTCAGCACCGGAGCCATCTTGTGGGTTATCGTGCCGTTGACCAGGATGACGTCGGCCTGGCGGGGCGAGTTACGCGTCACCTCGAAACCGAAGCGGGCGATGTCGTAGCGCGCAGCGCAGACGGCCATAAACTCGATGCCGCAGCACGAGGTGGCGAAGGTCAAAGGCCACAGGGAGTTCGACCGTCCCCAGTCGAAGAGGTCGTCGAGTGTCTTGACCACTACGTTCACGCCATTGGCGTTCAGCTCGGCCACGAGCTTCTCGTAGGTCTCGTTGTCCTTGAACTCCTCGTAGGGGATGTTCTTGATCTTGGGTCGCTTTGTTCTTATTGCCATTTCAACGCTCCTTTCCTCCAGGCATAAGCCAAGCCCAGAATTAAGATGAAGAGGAAGAATACGACGCTCAGCAGTCCCGTCGGTCCGAGGCTACGCATCACCACGGCCCAGGGAAAGAGGAACATCGTTTCCACGTCGAACATTAGGAAGAGGATGGCGAAGAGGTAGTAGCCCACGCGGAACTGCATGTAGGCCGTGCCGCGAGTGGGTATGCCACATTCGAAAGCTTCTTCCTTCTGGGCATTGAACGAGCGGGGAGCCAGCAGCTTTGCCAGCACCCACACCACGCCAACGAACGCCAGACCCGTCACGATGGTTGTGACAAAAAGGGTAAAGTTCATAGCTTAAAAATGTTGTTGTATTGTATTGTCTATAAGTTTCTTAGTCGGCGGCAACGCCTCACATGTCCGAGGCCTGCCCTTTCTTAATGGGCGCAAAAGTACAAAAATCTTTTGTGTTAAATAATCAAAAAAGCAAAAAACTTTTGCGCGCCTTGCCATGCGCGTGTGGGCGACATTCCCTGCAGGCATCCCGCACCCTGCACATAGGAAGATGCGCCTTTCTTGACTTTCTGAGGCATCCTTCCTCCCCTCAGCGGGAGATGTCCCACATCTTTGTCCAAGATGTCCTATATCTTTGACCGAGATGTCCTATATCTCGCCTTGAGATGTCCTATATCTTTTTTAAAGATAAGGCACATCTTCACGCCAAACCGCAAACTCCTGAAAACAAGGAGTGTACAAAACTGAAATCAGACACTCCCGCAGCGGATGGCCGCCATTGCGACGCGTCATGCCTTGATACGCTTTTATTTACGTCGCACAAGCGCTTTCCGCGTCCTGCCCGCTACCCCTTGAGCGTGATAAGCCCCCATAGGATTTGGAGTATTGGAAGAAAAAGCGTACTTTTGCGAACAAACCACAGGACACGCGCCCCCGCAGGACGCAGAACATCCTGATAATCAAACCAACACATACGAATGAACATTTTTGAACTCAGCGAGCAGGAGCTTGGCCGCCGTCAAGCCCTCGATGAACTTCGCGGGATGGGCATCGACCCCTACCCCGCCGCAGAATATCCCACCAACGCTTTTTCCACTGACATCAAGGCACAGTTTGCCGACGACGACGAACCGCGCGAAGTCTGCATCGCAGGTCGCATGATGGGCCGCCGCGTGATGGGTAAGGCCAGCTTTGCCGAACTGCAGGACAGCCGTGGACGCATACAGGTCTACGTCACACGCGACGACATGGAGGCTGCCGAGTCTCCGCAGTCGCTGCCCTACCAGGCCTTCAAGAAGCTCCTCGACCTGGGCGACTTCATCGGCGTGCGTGGCTTCGTGTTTCGCACGCAGACGGGCGAAGTCAGCGTACATGCCAAGGAACTCGTCCTGCTGAGCAAGAGCCTGCGTCCCCTGCCTGTCGTCAAGGAAAAGGACGGCGAGGTCTACGACGGATTCTCCGACCCCGAGCTGCGCTATCGCCAGCGCTACGTCGACCTCATCGTCAACCCGCAGGTGAAGGACACCTTCCAGAAGCGTGCCACCGTGCTGCGCACCCTGCGCAACGCCCTTGATGAGGCTGGCTACACGGAAGTCGAGACACCCATACTCCAGAACATCCCCGGCGGTGCCAGCGCGCGCCCATTCATCACCCACTTCAATGCCCTCGACGAGCAGATGTACATGCGCATCGCCACCGAGCTCTACCTGAAGCGCCTCATCGTGGGCGGCTTTGAAGGCGTCTACGAGATTGGCAAGAACTTCCGCAACGAGGGCATGGACAAGAACCACAACCCCGAGTTCACGTGCATGGAGCTCTACG